>BDSY01000078.1 GCA_002897895.1 bacterium BMS3Abin06 | reverse complement strand
TCGAATTAGAACAAGTAATTTCTCTTTTGAAAAGATTTCAGGTGTTATTTTTGTTATTATTACAAAGACTGCTGATGATTATTTTCAATTGCTTGAGTTGATTTTGAGTTTATGCGTAGGCTCTATAGAATATCCTGGAACCTATTAGCATATTACATCACTTATCAGCTTCCCGTCAGGCAAAGTTGATAAACAAATAGAGGCTCAAATTGTGGAGATACCTGTCTTGTTAAGAGGCTTTGGAAAAAAGAAACAGACACTGTTATTGTCAGCCATAAAGGGCCTTATCTCCGGCATCGAGAAGATTTGAAGTTTTCCATGAGGGATGAACGGGATCAGGCTTAACTATAAAGTTTTGTTAATTTTCAAGAAAACATGATAAGATAGGCTTACCAAAATGATTACAGCTACGGAACATCCATATATTATTCGTGATAATGATATCCTCGGAGGAGAGCCCGCTGTCAAAGGCACAAGAACGCCTGTGCGCGCCATTGTGGAATGGTGGAAGTTTGGGGCGTCTCCCGAAAAAATTCTTGAAAATCTTCCTCATCTTACCCTTTCCCAAATATTTGACGCATTGAGTTATTATGCCGACCACCGCGATGAAATTGAGAAATATATTGCTGAAAATATGGCAGAAAGGGATAATCCATAATTTGCCTCACGAAAAGCTGTTCATCTCGTAAAAGAAACTCTTTTGAAACCATTAAAAGACTCCTAAACATAATTCAAACATTCTCTCCTGAGGAAATGGAAAATCAAATACGGTTTATCTGACCGTTTTTGGAACTTTGGATAACGCCTCAAACTTTCTCGCATTCTGTATAGCCACGGCGATCTGTTTTGAGATAACCTCAAGTGTATCCTTCTCTTGATACATTAGAAAAAATCGCTAAAGTATTAAAAGTGGAAATAAAAGACCTGTTTGAGTTTATGCACAAAACAGGGAGTAAAGAAGTAAGTAAGAGTATAAGTACGTTGCTTAAAGAGGCTGGCGAAGACAAGCAGCAACTAATTTTGAAAATCATCAGGACTATTGTCCGTTAAATGGCCTTATCTCCGGCTTTAAAAATATCCGAAGCTTTCTATTTTGAAGCTTTCAAATAATCACAAATAATTTCTTCTAAAATGTCTTTTATATCAGGCACATCAGACTCCTGAATATTGCCCTTGATGTGCTTATGATCTGTATAAGACAATGGTGGTTTATGGAAAGCATTGTCATATCTGAACATAAGATTATCCTCTTTGTCCTGATAATGAAATGAATAAGCAAGTTTTTCCATTTTGTATCTGAGATCAAGATATTCTGTCATAAACAGTTTTGAGCCATCAATAAATGTCAGCTTCCCTTTTATTAACCCCATCTTCTCTGTTCTTGCATCAGCTATCAGTTCAGATGAAAGGATTAATCCGGTTTTTGAATATTCTTTAATTGTCTCTGTAATACCAGAGAGATACTCAGTTAGCAACATACTCAATATCTTTCAGCTTTTCCAGATCCTCAAGAATTCTTTCTCTTATCTTTAATTCGCCTGACCATCTGATATAGTCTTCGTCGCCGCCTTGCAGTTCATCCGCCGTAGTCCCCTTTAAAAACTCAGATGAAGATAATGAATACTTTTCTTCAAACTTTCTAATCTCCCTGTTTGTCTTTTCCAGCCCGACCTCAAGTCTTTTTATTTCTGCATTAATAGCAGATTTTACTATTCCTGACATATCAGGTTCATCAGATATTATCTTGAGTTTTGACATAACTGATCACCTCCTCAGAATGTGATACTTAAAAGTATACAATATGATACCAAAGAAAATATGGTTCATCTCCCATTTAGTTGCTAAATGGGAGATGAACCGATAAACACACCCCTGCACCCCTCTTTTTAGAGGGGAATGCCCACAGCCATTCTTTTTAGATAAGATGAGTTCATATTTACCCATTCATTATGAGAAAGAACCAAAAATTTTCTTTGATACCGCCTCCACACCCCATTCTTTCAATCCCTCAAAAACCTTATCAATAAGCGCATCCATCTTATTGCCGACAACATCGGAAAGCTCTGTAGAGGTTTTCATGGACTCCGGCTGTATGCCTGTCAGGCACATCTTCCTCTATGGTCTTATAACCTGTAAATATGGAACTTATGGAACCATGTCTCGGCCACCTATGAGTACGGCTTTTCCGAAGAAACGATCATGGACAGGATAGAGTGTTTCGGAGGGTTTTCGCCCCTTATGGAGAAAGGAAACAGTAAATGAAGAAGACCTGCAATGTGAATATCAAGCCACTCACAAGGGTTGAAGGCCACGGCATATCCTGCTCTGTGCATTGATCCGGATTTATTTTTACCGCCCTTCAAATCGCTTTTTCCTGAAGGCCTCATAAAAGGGGTTGTTCGCAAAACGGGCCGGTGGTTTTCTGTTCTTATCACGCTTTGTCCCGGCCTTCGGAGGCGCCTTCTTCTCTTCTTTTTTGCGTAGAGCTTTTGCCTGAGCCTGCCCGTTCTTCATAGAGAGGGAAATCCGTTTCCGCTGCAGATCCACTTCCAGTACCGTGACAGTAACCTTCTGATGTACCTTCACCACGTCCCCCGGGTTTTTTACAAACCTGTCGGAGAGTTCGCTGATATGCACAAGTCCGTCCTCATGGACTCCTATATCCACGAAGGCCCCGAAGGCGGTGATATTGGTGACGATGCCGGGGAGCTTCATCCCGGACTTTACGTCATCGATCTTCCCGACGCCCTCGGCAAATGCAAAGGACTCGAACTGCTCCCTGGGGTCCCGGCCCGGCCTGGCCAGCTCGTCCATGATGTCGTTCAGGGTGGGCATGCCGACCCTGTCGGTCAAATATAGCGAAAGATCGATCTTTTTTCTGATCCCCTCGTCTTTCATCAGGTTGACTAAAGAACATCCCGTATCCCGGGCCATGGCATCGACAATGTAATAGCTTTCGGGGTGGACTGCAGACCCGTCAAGGGGGTTTTCACCGTCCCGTATGCGGAGGAACCCTGCTGCCTGCTCAAAGGCCTTTGGCCCGAGGCGGGGGACCTTCCTGAGTTCCTCCCGTAATCTGAATGGGCCGTGTTGGTTCCTGTACTGCACAATACCCTTTGCAAGCTGTGGTCCAAGCCCTGAGACATAGGCGAGGAGCTGCCTGCTCGCTGTGTTCACTTCAACACCCACTCCATTGACGCAACTGATAACCACGTTATCAAGGCTTTTCTTCAGGGCAGGCTGATCCACGTCATGCTGGTATTGCCCGACCCCAATGGACTTGGGATCTATTTTCACTAATTCAGCGAGGGGGTCCATAAGCCGCCGTCCGATCGAGACCGAACCGCGGACAGTCAGATCGTAATCGGGAAATTCTTCCCGCGCTGCCTCTGAAGCAGAATAGACGGATGCTCCGTTCTCATTCACCATCACGACGTCGATCTCTCCCGGAAGGCCAAGTTCCTTGATAAAAGATCCTGTCTCCCTTCCGGCAGTGCCGTTGCCTATGGCTATGGACTCGATCCTGAATCGGCTGCAGAGGTCCCTGATCTTTCCGGCAGCTTCCTCAGCCCCCTTATCAGAAAAGTGGGGATAGACGGTATCATTATGGAGCAGCTTCCCCTGTTGGTCCAGGCAGACTACCTTACACCCGGTTCTGAAACCGGGATCGATGGCGAGTACGCTCTTTCTGCCGAGGGGCGGGGCAAGCAGAAGCTGCCTCAGGTTTTCGACAAAGACACGTATTGCCTCCTCATCCGCCCGCTTCTTAACAGCAAGGCGTATCTCGCCCTCCATAGAAGAAGAGAGCAGACGCTTGTAGCTGTCCCTGACAGCGGATTTCACCTGTACCGATGCCGGACCGCTCCCTTTTACGAAAAGTGATTCAAGCAGGGTAATGGCCTCATCTTCGGGTGGCGTTATGCGGAGGGTAAGGAACCCCTCGCTTTCCCCGCGCCGGATGGCCAGGACCCTGTGTGACGGTGCCTTTGAGACAGGCTCCTCCCATTCATAATAATCTTTGTACTTTATCCCTTCTTCCTCTTTCCCTTTGATCACCTTCGACCGCATGGTGCCTTTGGCTGAAAAGAGTTTACGCATCCTTTCCCGTGTCTGCCGGTCTTCGCTCACCCATTCGGCGATGATGTCCCGGGCACCGGCAAGGGCATCCTCGATGGACTCAATCCCTTTTTCAGGGTCTGTGAATGCCAAGGCTTCAGCTTCAGGGTCCATTTCAACCTGTTCAAATATCCTTAAGGCGAGCGGCTCAAGCCCCTTCTCCTTTGCTATCGTTGCCCTGGTGCGGCGTTTGGGGCGGAAGGGAAGATAAATATCCTCAAGGCCGGTGATACTTTCGGCCCTCTGGATATTCTCCTTCAATTTTTCTGTAAGCAGTTTCCGCTCTTCAAGGGATTTAAGAATAGCTTCACGCCGCTTGTCCAGTTCCCTGAGCTGCTCGATCCTGTCCCTTATGGCAGCGACAGCCACTTCGTCAAGGCTTCCGGTGGCCTCCTTCCGGTACCGGGCGATGAAGGGCACGGACGCCTCTTCGTCAAGCAGCCCGGCTGCTGCCCTGACCTGCGATGGTTTGGCGGCAAGCTCTTTTGCGATTATCTGAATATGCAGTTCGTTCATTGTCTTCTCATATTATTAACTGAATCAGGGAAGCTTTTATTGTCAAATATTTTGTAATACTTCAGCATTGCCCCGTTGACGGGCAGGGTTAGAGTAGGGGTGAACTATTACAATATTTTTAATTCCACAATTTTGAATTTTTAATCTTTTATTTTATTTTTGACGCCCGGACTCTTTTTTTTAAATGGTTTCTTTCTCGCCGGGCGACTGTAACCGGCCTTTTCAGACCCACGGGAGGTGTTTGCCGTTCTCGATGGTTTTCCTTTCTGTCGTAGTTGCCGGGACTCTTTTCCACGTGACGCGGCGACTTTCTTCCCGGGATGGACAGGTCTCCTGCGATAACCGGTGACGATCATTTCCTCTGTCAGCGGCATGAGAGGTATCTTCTGCCTGATGTATTTCTCAATGTCAGAGAGGGAATGGACGTATTTCTCGCACGCAAGGCTTATCGCCCTGCCTCCGGCGCCGGCCCGGGCAGTTCTGCCGATCCGGTGCACATAGTCCTCCGGGTCTTCGGGAAGGTCGTAGTTAATCACGTGCGTCACCCCATCGATATGGAGCCCACGGCTTGCCACAGCCGTGGCCACGAGGATCGGTAATGTGCCATCCTTAAACCGGGAGAGCACCTTCATCCGTCTGTTCTGGGGAAGGTCTCCGGTGATAGCGGCAGTTACTAAACCATTGGCGTTCAGAAATATCTCAAGCCGTCCGGCTGCGGCCTTGGTGTTGCAGAAGATCAGATAGCGGCCGGCCGGTTCATGCCTGAGGATTCCGAGGAGAAGGCCGAACTTCTCGGACGTGCCAACGTGATATATTCCCTGTTCGATCTGTTCCACCGTGACCTTTTCGGGCGTCACCGTAACCTTCTCAGGCATGTTCATGTGTTCATAGCAGAGTTCAAGAACGCGGTGAGAAAGGGTAGCGGAAAAGAGCATGGACTGCCGTTTGTCATAAGGAGACATCCTCCTTAGCAGGAACCGGAGGTCGCTGATGAACCCCATATCGAAAAGGCGGTCAGCCTCGTCAATCACGAGGAACCGGGTCTTCTTCAGACTGTAGACCTTCTGCTTGAGATAATCGATGAGCCTCCCCGGCGTGCCTACGAGCACGTCAACGCCCTTTGAGATCTCCTCGCGCTGCTTCAGATAGTCGATGCCGCCGAACACGGGGACGATTCTGAAGCCGGCAGGACCGCCAAGCAGCTTTGCCTCAGCAGCTACCTGGATTACGAGTTCCCGCGTCGGAGCGATGATGAGTGCGCGGGGTGACGGGCCTCGTCTTAGCGGAGGTGCCGCGAGCATGCGCGAAAATATCGGGATCAGGAAGGCAGCGGTCTTGCCGGTGCCTGTCTGGGCCTGGGCCGCGATGTCCTTGCCGCTCAGTGCCTCGGGCAGGGTCCGGGCCTGTACCGGGGTGCACTCGGTAAACCCTGCGGCCCTGATTCCCTCAAGGACTTTTTCATGTATATGCAGTTCTTCGAATCTCACGACTTCTAATATAACTTATAATCCGTTTTTCATGCTCGTTTACGTTATTCGTTTTCTTTTACACACACGAACAACAGTCACGGATCACGATTTAATTTTTCGCCGCACTCTCTCCCGCAAGATATCCGGTACTCCAGCAAACTTGCAGATTATATCCCCCTGTAGGCCCGTCTATGTCCAGGATTTCGCCGGCAAAGTACAAATTATTTACTATCCTTGACCGCATGGTTTTCGGATCAACCTCTCTTAAACTTATACCTCCTGTGGTGATTATCGCCTTGTTGAATCCTGACAGGCCTTTTATTGTTAAGGAGAATTCTTTTAAAAGTAATCGCAGTTTTTTGCGTTCATCTTTTGTTATGGAGTGGCCTTTTTTATCAGGGTCCACCTTTGCCAGTTCAAGCATTACGGGGATCAGTTTTTTTGGAAGCAATTCAGGCAGTATATTTTTTATTGACCTGTTATTATACTTTTCCAGATCCCGCAGGATTCTTTTATCCAATATATTAAAGTCTAAAGCCGGTTTGAAATCAATGAACAAACCGGTCTTTCCATTGGCAAGCAATTTGCCTATTGATTTACTCATATCCAGGATTATCGGCCCGCTCAGGCCATTACCGGTAAATAAGGCTTCGCCGAAGCGGTCATCCTGTTTTTTATTGTTTTGATAAACGGAAATCCGGACGTTTTTCAGGCTTAACCCTTCTAACTCCTTTACCCATTTTTCCTTTACTGATACCGGCGTAAGTGCGGGTTCAGGTTTTATAATTGCATGTCCCATTTGCTCTGCCCACTTATACCCTTCACCGGTAGAGCCTGTCAGTGGATAAGAAAGCCCCCCTGTACTGATGAGATAATTTTCAGCTTTAATTTCCGTATTGTCAAGAATAATTTTTTCTATCATATTTTGATTTTGAGAGATTTTTTTTATCCTGCAACCGGTCAGCAGAGTGATGTTGTTTTTTTTAATGAGTCTGAGAAAAAGATTCTGCACATCCTTTGATTTATCACTTTCCGGAAATATCCGTCCGCCCCGTTCAGTCTTTGTTTTCAGATTATTATTATGAAAAAAATCAATTGTCTCCTCTATTCCAAAACGATAGAAAGCAGTCAGGAGGAATTTGCCGTTTTTTCCAAAATTGGCTGCAAATTTCCGGGGATCGGTTTCAGCATTAGTTATGTTGCACCTTTCTTTGCCCGTCATTAAGAGCTTTATTCCCGGAACATGATTTTTTTCCAGGAGAACAACATTGGCCCCGCATTCAGATGCACGCAATGCGGCCATCATGCCGGCAGGTCCGGCTCCAATAATTGCAAGATCATATTTTTCTGTTTGCATGGTTGATCTCAATTTTTTATTCCCTGAAGAATAATAACATGCAAAACAGACGTTTAAGCAGAGACTTTTTGAAATCTTTGCTTTCTGTTTTGCTGACTGGTAAAATTAAAATAATGCCGTGACTTAAAAAGAACATGCCCGATATCATACAACAGACAGCAAAACTCCTGATTGTTTTTGGTATTATAATTGCTGCGCTCGGCGCTTTATTGCTTTTATTCAAAAACAGCGGCATCCCGTTTTTGGGAAAGCTGCCCGGAGACATAGTTATACAAAAAAAGAACTTTACTTTTTATTTTCCAGTTGCAACAAGTATTCTGTTGAGTATTATATTGTCCCTGATTTTTTATTTTATCAGCCGGAAATGAAACCCCCTGTATATTAAGTGAAACTATCAGCTTTTGACTATCACATACCCGAAGATCAAATAGCCCTGCATCCGCTGAAGGAGCGGGATTCTTCAAAATTATTCGTTCTGGACAGGAAATCGAACAAATTCGAACACAGGGTTTTTAAAGATATTATCGACTATCTCGCTCCCGGTGATCTCCTTGTTCTCAATGACACTAAAGTCGTTCCTGTACGCCTCTGCGGGGTCAAGCCTTCAGGGGGGAAAGCTGAAATAACCCTGCTGAAAGAACTCGATATAAATACATGGGATGCGCTTGTTAAGGGAGTGCATGAAGGTAAAATTATTCTCACACACGGAATTACGGCAGATGTGTCGCGTTTAAACGGAACTGTTGCAAGGGTAAAATTTGACCTGAATTCCGGATTGCCGGATACAGAGAGGGCTGATATAAAATTTTTTTTAAACGAAATCGGCGTAATGCCCCTGCCTGTTTACATAAAAAGAGGAGCTCTGAAATCAGATTCAGAGCAGTATCAAACCGTATACGCAAAAAAAGAAGGCGCTGTTGCCGCGCCTACTGCAGGATTGCATTTTACAGACAGTCTCCTGAATTCCATAAAGGGAAAAGGCATTGAGATCAAGGCCATAACTCTCCATGTGGGCCACGGCACTTTCAAGCCGCTTACAGTTACAGATATAAGAGATCATCAGATGGATGAAGAGTCGTATGAAATTCCTGAGGCAACTGCTGCTGCAATTAATTCCGCCGGGGCAGAAGGCAGAAGGGTTATTGCCGTGGGCACAACTGTCACGAGGGCGCTTGAGGCATCTGCCGGAGACGGGACGGAAACCAGGATAAAGCCGGGTGCGGGAAAGGCTTCAATTTTTATTTATCCCGGATTCAGATTTAAGATAGTAGATGCCATTATCACAAATTTTCATCTGCCCGGATCAACGCCCATGATGCTTGCATCGGCATTTTCAGGACTCGGGCTTTTGAAAAAGGCTTATGCCGAGGCTCTAAAAAAAGAGTACCGGCTTTTCTCGTATGGTGATGCGATGTTGATAAAGTAGCTCAATGTTTTTATTCTTGATATTCTTTCATATAATAGGTTATATAAGAGTAGTTGCAGTAAAAAAGGAGAGCAGACACGGCTAAGATCGAGCTGGATTTCGGTGAAGAAAAAGACCTTTCATCAATATATGGAAGGCTTGATGAAACTCTGAAGGTCATGGAAGAGGCCCTTGATATTGAAGCTTCGATCAGGGGCAGCAAAGTATTTCTCCAGGGTGAAGAAAGGTCTGTCAATAAAGCTGAAAAGTTTATTAAGGAGCTGTATTCAATAAATTCCAATGGCTATGTCATCAGCCCGGAAGACATAAGATATGTTTTAAAGGCCGTTGACGATACTTCCCCGGACAGTTCCTCTTCAAAAAATGAGACTATCCGGAAAGACTCTCCGGGTTCGCTTAAGGAATATTTCCTGAGCAATATCCCCGTATCATCAAAAAAGAAGTTCATAGTCCCGAGATCAGAGACACAGAAAAGGTATATCGAAGCAATAAAGACGTATGATATGGTCATCGGCATAGGCCCTGCCGGAACAGGCAAGACATATCTCGCAATGGCCATGGCAATAAACGCACTGCTTAAAAAACAGGTAAGCAGAATCATTCTGGCGCGGCCTGCTGTTGAAGCCGGTGAAAGACTCGGTTTTCTGCCCGGAGACATAAGTGAAAAAGTTAATCCTTATCTCCGGCCTCTGTATGATGCCCTCTTTGACATGATGGAGGCTGAAAAGGCTTACCGTCTTATAGACAGGGGAATAATCGAGATAGCGCCGCTTGCCTTCATGAGGGGCAGAACCCTGAATGACTCTTTTATAATATTAGATGAGGCGCAAAACACAACTTCAGAGCAGATGAAGATGTATCTCACGAGGCTGGGGTTTAATTCAAAGACCGTTATTACAGGAGACATCACCCAGATCGACCTCCCTGCAGGAAGGGTATCGGGACTGATAGAGACAGAGAAAATTCTCAAAGGGATAAAGGGCCTCTGCTTTGTTTACTTTTCCGAAAAGGATGTGGTAAGACATAAATTAGTGCAGGAGATAGTAAAGGCTTATGAAAAATTTGAAAAAAGCCGTAATAATAACGCATGAAAAATAATAAACCAAAGGACAAAAAAAACCGGTTCTTCACATTCGACCGGGACAAAATAATAAAGTATTCCCTCCTCCTCTTCTTTTCTGCGCTTCTGGACATCTCCATAATCTGGGGCAATAAATTTTCCCTGGAAACAGTAACCGGCGCCACTCTTATAGTCGCCCTCCTTCTCCTGATAATGTACAAGGATTTTATCCGTTATAAACCGGAGATCAAAAAAGATTATAAGATGCTGATCCTTATCGGCGTATTGATGTCCGGCAATCTTATTATCGGCCGCACCTTTTATTATGTCCTGGAAGGCTTCACCAAGTGGCTTGGCGCTGTTGACCCTTTTTTACTCGTATATGCTGTTCCGCTTGCAAGCGGATCAATGCTGACCGCCCTTTTAATAGATATCCATACTGCTATTATTTTTACAGTCATAACAAGCCTTATCGCGGGATTATGGCTCAACAGCCCGCTTTATTCCATCTTTGTATTTGCATCCGGCCTTACAGCCGCATTTGGTGTTATAAGATGCAAGAAACGTTCAGCTATCTGGAAGGCCGGTTTTTTCGTAAGTCTGGTATGTGTATTTGCCGCCCTGATCATAACCCTCTTCAGGGGGCAGTTGTTAAGCATAGCCCCGCTTGTGGCCGCTGGTTCGGCCTTTTTAAACGGCATTCTCGTTGTCACACTGGTTTCAGCCCTTCTGCCCCTGTTTGAATACATATTTAAACTCACAACCGACATCAGCCTCCTCGAACTCCTCGACCTTAATCAGCCGCTGATGCGGGAACTTTTAGTCGAAGCTCCCGGCACGTACCACCACAGCATCATAGTCGGCAATTTAGCCGAAGCCGCTGCCGAAGAAGTGGGCGTCAATCCCCTGCTGGCGAGAGTAAGCGCTTACTACCACGACATCGGAAAAATCAAGATGCCGGATTACTTTATTGAAAACCAGATTGCATCTGTTGGCAAGCACGACAAACTTGCGCCCCGCATGAGCAGCCTGATCCTGCTGTCGCACGTAAAAGAAGGGGTTGAGCTTGCAAAAAAACATAAGCTCCCGCCGGTGATAATAGACATTATCCAGCAGCATCACGGGACATCGGTCCAGACCTTTTTTTACCAGAAGGCAAAGGAACAGCAGGATAACATAACGCCGCTTACAGAAGAGGATTTCAGGTATCCCGGCCCCAAACCCCAGAGCCGTGTTGCAGCCCTGGTGCTCATGGCAGACGCAGTCGAAGCCGCATCAAGGGTGCTCACCGATACATCGCCTGCAAGGGTTTCGCTGCTTGTCGACAGAATCATCAATCACTGTTTTATCGACGGTCAATTAGATAACTGTGAGTTAACGCTTAAAGACATCCGGGAAATCAAGACCCACTTTGTTTACCTTTTGACCAGCATGTATCACAAACGCATCAATTATCCGGGCTTTGACATAGAACATGAAAATACTCATAAAAAACCGGCAAAGGCACAAGCCCCTTAACAAGACAAAGCTAACAAAAACAGCCCGCAATATCCTCTCCCTTCTGGAACAACCAACGGCTGAGTTAAGCATCCTGTTTGTCGGCGACAGAAAGATGTTACAGCTGAACAATGATTACCGGGGCATTAAAAAAAGCACTGATGTGCTTTCTTTTGAAGCGCAACTCCCCCTGAATCATAGTGAAGCCGGCAATATCCTCGGAGATGTCGTCATAAATGTGGCGAGGGCGGAATCCCAGGCAGAAGCTTATGGAACAGGATTTTATGATGAAATATATCATCTCCTGATTCACGGCGTACTTCATCTTTCAGGTTACGAACATGAGAATTCAAGATACAGGGCAGGGAAAATGAGAAAGAAAGAAGAGGAGATATTTGATGCCGTTAAGAAAATGGATTCAAAGCACTAATCACGCTATCGAAGGAATTTTACATGCCGCAAAGACTCAGAGGCATATACGTTATCACCTGTATGCAGCCATATTGCTGCTGATTACCGGCTTTGTCCTCGGTACAAGAGGAACTGAATTTGTAATATTAATAACATTGGCCATTATAGTAATCTCTGTCGAGATGATAAATACGGCAATAGAAACAATTACCGACATACTGTTTAAAGAATACGACCCAAGGGCAAAAGCGATTAAAGATATTGCTGCGGGGGCGGTTCTTGTCACTGCATTGGGGGCAGCGCTTATCGGATACATCATTCTTCACGAACCTGTTAAAAATATTTTTATCAGCGGCCTCTCCGTTGCAAAACATGCCGGAGCAGAGATTGCCGTTGTTGCGCTCATAGTAGTGTTGATACTTGTAGTAATAACAAAGGCTTTTTCCGGAAGGGGTGAACCATTAATGGGAGGTATGCCGAGCGGCCATGCAGCAGTCGCTTTTTCAATATGGATGGCGGTTACCTTAATCAGCGAGAGTTTTATGCCTTCGGTGCTTGTTCTGATTATGGCAATCGTCATTGCTCAAAGCAGGGTCAATATCGGCATACATAAACCGCTTGAAGTCGTTCTCGGGGCATTGTTAGGCATGACCGTAACCTTCCTCCTCTTTAAAATATTTTCATAATATGGAGACTATCCATGAAACCGGAAATCAGGAAATTTAATCCCGCAGTCGACAAAAGTCTCCTGATTGCCCTTTCGGGAATCATATGGAGTATTGTCGGCATTATTCTCTGCAGTCTTGCTGTTGGCTGGCTGTCGAAGGTGACGGTTCAGGATCGGATGTGGTTTGGACCGGCAGGAATAATTCTTTCGCTCATGATACATCATTTTGGATTCCTGAAACTTGTTAACAAAAACATCGCCCGTATCATTGCTAAAAAAGGCAAAGTATGCATCTTTGGTTTTCAGCCGTGGAAGAGCTATTTAATAATAGTAATTATGGTCGGAATGGGTATTTTCCTGAGGCATTCGTCGTTGCCGAAGCCTTACCTCTCAATCATATATATCGGCTTCGGCGGAGCCATGCTCCTATCGAGTTTTCGCTATTACAGGATTTTCTTTAAACTTATCAGTAACCCCGGAAATGAATCTTAAACCCCGTTTAATGAGAAATAATATACATTTATCTTTCTTTTATGGTAGCCATAAATTTGTCGTGCACCCCTGCAACTCCGTTGAATTGATTTTTCCCCGGGGTATTAAGTAGAATATTAGACTGGAATTCAGGAATTACTTATTATTCAAGTTCTTTACATGTATTAAAAAAGGAGAACACAATGACATACACTACCTATCGCCCTCACAACAAGAAACGCAAAAGGACCCATGGTTTTTTGACGAGGATGAGCACACCGGGCGGCGCTAAAGTTATTAAAAGAAGGCGTGCCAAAGGTAGGAAAAAGCTGTCCGTATAATGAAAAGAAATGATTCAAGTGGTAAAGTTGATTTTTTTCCCGAATCCCCGGATCCTGTGCCGCCAAATTCCCATTTTAATTTAATCTTTTGAATCAGGACTTAATTTTGAATCAGGACTTAATAACGTTTGAGGATAATTAATTGAAGGCATCAGTGCTTTTTGCGATTAAACTTTACAAGAGATATATTTCACCGTTCCTGCCGCATACCTGCAGGTTTTATCCATCGTGTTCGAGTTACTGTATGGAGGCGGTGGACAGATATGGTTTAATAAAAGGTCTCCGGCTTTTTGCCGGACGAATTGTAAAATGCCATCCCCTGCATCCCGGCGGATATGACCCTCTCAGGCAGAGGGATAAATCCTGTTAAATGAATAGAGAGAGTGAGAGATAATGGATAAGCGAACCCTTATAGCTGTAATATTGTCACTGATTGTGTTATTGGGCTGGTCATATTTATTTAAACAAAAGCAGGTTCCCATGGAACCTATGCCTGAGCAACAGGCAGCAGCACCTTTGAAAACCGCTCCCCCCGCAAGGACCGGGACAGTAAAACCCGTCATGCAAATACCCGGTGCATATCCTTCTGCAGCAATGGCGGAAGCAAACGATGTTGTAGTTGAGACAGATTTATATAAAGCCGTATTTTCCACCGGGGGGGCAATTGTTAAATACTGGGAGCTGAAGACTTATAAAGACAAGGACAAGATGCCTGTTGTACTCTTAGCAGAGCCCGGCCCGGCCCCTGCTCTGGGAATTATCTTTGAAGGGCCGGACCGCAATTTGCCGCAAGAATGGGTTTATACCGTAAACACAAAAAAACTCACGCTCTCAGGGCGCGGCAGCTCCAAAGGGGAACTGATTTTCACTTACAGCAGCCAGGGAATATCAATAATAAAAAAGTTTGTTTTCCACAACAATGATTACAAGATAGATTTCTCTCTGGAGGCTGTGAATACACCTTCATTCATGCTATCTCTCGGAACAGACTTCGGTATTTTTGATAAAGAAGGCGGAAGTCGTTCTCACAGCGGCCCTGTAATCCTTGTGGATACCGATAAAACCGAATTTACCGAAAAGTCCGAAAATAAATATTTAACCGGCAATATCCGCTGGATAGCGCAGGAAGATCAGTATTTTACGGCTGCAATTATTCCTCTCGACCCCATCGAAGGCGCCAGTGTCTGGAAAGAAAAAGATGCACCGGAGATAGCGCTTAACCTTGCGCCGCAAAAATATGATTTCACCTTTTATGTCGGGCCAAAGGAATACGACAGGCTCAAGGCATTAAATGCAGGACTCGAATATATCGTTGATTTCGGATGGTTCTCCATTGTTGCAATGCCCCTTTTCTGGACATTGAAATTCTTTTATAAATATATGGGCAATTACGGCTGGGCAATAATATTTCTGACTATACTCGTAAGGGTGCCGTTTATCCCTATTTTGCACAAGAGCCAGCAGTCAATGAAGAAGATGCAGAAGATACAACCCTTGATGGCTGAACTCAAAGAAAAATACAAGAATGACTCCGTGAAGATGCAGAAGGAAATGATGCAGCTCTATAAAAAGCACAAGGTCAATCCCGTGGGGGGCTGTCTGCCGATGTTCCTGCAGGTACCTGTTTTCATAGCGCTCTATAATGTTCTTCTTAAGGCAATAGAGTTGAGGGGCGCACCCTTTGTCCTCTGGATAACCGATCTTGCATCAAAGGACCCTTATTATGTGCTGCCGGTTATTATGGGAATCACCATGGTAATTCAACAGAAGATGACCCCTACGGCCATGGACCCGAAGCAGGCAAAGATGATGATGCTTATGCCGATAGTATTTACATTCATGTTTTTGCAATTCGCCGCAGGGCTGGTTCTGTACTGGCTCGTAAACAACATCCTCGGCATTATCCAGCAGTATTACGCAAATAAAAAAGCCGCGTAAAAGTAATCTGTTATCATTGTTCAGTGGCAGGGAAAGCTGACAATCGGCGACTTTTCCCTGTAAACTATAACATGCATATTGACGATACTATAGCCGCAATATCAACCCCTGCCGGCCATGGCGGGATCGGGATTGTCAGGCTCAGCGGCAGAGACTCTGTAAAAATCGCAGACAGGATCTTCCGTTCCCCCAAAAAGAAAAAAGTTAAAGAGACCCCTTCACAGAGAATTCTTTACGGCCACATCGTAAACCCCTCTACAGGAGAAATTATAGATGAAGCGCTGATTTCAGTGATGAAGGCGCCCAACACCTATACAAAAGAAGATATTGTAGAGATAAATTGCCACGGCGGCGCCATATCCCTCCGGAGAATATTAGAGCTTGTTTTATCAAAAGGGGCAAGACCGGCCCGGCCCGGGGAATTTACCCAGAGGGCATTCCTGAACGGGAGAATAGATCTTGCACAGGCAGAGGCAGTGCTTGATGTTGTAAATTCCCTGACAGTTCAGAGCCAGAAAACCGCGGTTCAGCAGCTCAGGGGAAGACTTTCAGGAAAAATAGAAGCCATAAGGGATGAAATCATGGAACTTGCTGCATTTATTGAGGCATATATTGATTTCCAGGAGGAAGATATAGAATCCTTGGCTCTGGGGGACATGAAAAAAAGGGCGCTGAACATAAAGAAGTCCCTGGAAAAATTAATTGAGAGCTCACGATACGGGTTGATTTTAAGGGAGGGACTCAGGACGGCAATCATAGGCAGGCCGAATGTCGGCAAATCGTCATTACTCAATGCACTGCTCGAAAATGACAGGGCTATTGTTACGGAAATACCGGGAACAACAAGAGATGTTATTGAGGACTATTTAAACATTCAGGGACTTCCAATAAAAATCATGGATACTGCCGGGATAAGGGATGTCGAAGATATTGCCGAAAAAGAAGGCGTAAAGAGAAGTCTTGAATCCATGGAAGATGCGGATATGGTACTGCTTATTCTTGATGGAAGTGAAGTCCTGCATGAAACAGACAGGGAATTGATAAAAAAATCAGCTTGCCAAAATACCATTTTAGTTATAAACAAGAGTGATCTTCCCCAGAAAATAAAATTCGCAGTGACGGATTTACCCCCCCCTCCTGTAAATGGGAAAAAAGAAGATTTTCATATTGTCAAAATATCTGCAAAAAAAGAAACCGGACTCGATAAATTAAAGAATAAAATAGCGGAGACAGCAGCCGGCAGCCGGACCGCCCATGGAACTGATACTGTTACAAACATAAGGCATGTTCATGCGCTCGAAAAAACCCTTGTATCGATAAATTCCTTTATTTCAGAAGTCACGAATAACACTCCTCCGGAGTTTCTCTCGGTTGAATTAAGAGAAGCCCTTGATGCAACCGGAGAGATACTGGGGCTCACCTCGCCGGATGATATACTCAATAAAATCTTCAGCAATTTTTGTATCGGGAAGTAATAACAAGTAGAGTAAGCGTTCAGCTATCAGCAATCAGCTCTCAGTAAAATAATATTATCAATAAAAAAAGGCAACTGCTCAGGCGCAAAGTGGCAAAGGCACATAGGCACAAAGGAATACAGGAAAAGTTTTTTCATCTGATGGCCGGACTATTACCAAATAGTTTATAATTTAACCTATGACACGGCTGAAAAAAGTCAGACAGGTCCTTTTATTTACCTTGTTCCTCAATATAGCTGTAGCCGTCGCAAAAATAAGCTATGGCTATACTATAAATTCCATAAGCATGTTTTCAGACGGATTTCATTCCTTTTTCGACGGCACATCCAATGTCATCGGCCTTATCGGCACCTGGGTCGCCTCGCAACCGCCTGATGAAAGCCATCCGTACGGACACAGAAAATTCGAGAACCTCTCAACAATTGCAATAGCCGTGCTTATATTCGGAGCAGGCATTGAGATATTAAGGGAATCATATCAGAGGATTCAGGCTCCTGACAATATTGAGGTTACTGTTTTCAGTTTCATAGTTATGGCTGCAACACTCTCTATAAACATATTTGTAATGACTTATGAATCAAGAAAAGGCAGGGAACTGAAAAGTGACTTTCTCCTTGCAGATGCAAAACATACAAAGTCGGATATCTTCGTCTCCCTCTCGGTGGTTGCCAGTCTCATTGCCGCGAAGGCCGGCTATCCTGTATTTGACGTTATAGCAGCAATTGTAATCACCGTATTGATTGTGAAAATGGGGATTGAAATACTGAAATCCGCCACTGCTGTTTTGACCGACGCAGCATGTATAAATCCGGAAGAGATCAGGCGCGTGATAATCAGAATCAGCGGCGTAAAGGACTGTCACGGGATAAGGACAAGAGGGAACGAGGGGTTTATTAATATTGATCTGCATCTCCTTGTTGACGCAGAAGCCACAACTCATGAAGCGCATGATATAGCGCACTTAGTGGAAGACGCTATTAAGAAGAGTTTCCCTTCGGTTGTGGATGTAGTTATTCATATTGAACCGTATCAGGATGAAAAAGCCTGATTTGAAATCTTTTACATCAAGTGAGTGAAATTACAAAATTTGCTATACTTAATAATTCTTAAGGATTCGGGGGTTCGAAAATAAGAACGAATTCTTTCATATTGAAAGGAGCAGATATCATGCCGTTTCCGATTCACAGGCCGCGAAGACTGAGGCAACATAAAATCATAAGGGACATGGTCAGGGAGACTCACCTCACGCCGGATGACCTGATCTATCCCATGTTTGTTACATTCGGAAAGGGGACAAGGAAAGAAATATCTTCAATGCCCGGATGTTTTCAGCTTTCTGTTGATGAGATTGCAAAAGAAGCGCAGAAGGTCCACAAACTCGGGATACCGGCTATTTTACTTTTCGGCATCCCTGAGCGCAAAGATGAAAGGGGATCAGAGGCATACAGCTCTAAGGGCATTGTGCAGAAGGCCATAAAGGCGATAAAAGACAAAATTACTGAACTCATCGTCATAACAGATGTCTGCATGTGCGAATACATGAGCCACGGCCACTGCGGCATAGTGAAAAAAGGAAAGATATTAAATGATCCGACCCTTGATCTTCTTGCGAGAGAGGCCCTGTCACATGCTAAGGCAGGAGCGGATATAGTCGCCCCTTCCGATATGATGGACGGGCGCATTGCCGTTATAAGGGACATACTTGACTCTAACAACTTTGAAGACATTCCCATAATCAGTTATGCAGCCAAATACGCATCTGCATTTTACGGGCCTTTCAGGGAAGCAGCAGAATCCACCCCTTCTTTTGGTGACAGAAAATCTTACCAGATGGATCCTGCCAACAGAAGGGAGGCATTGAAAGAAGTTGCCCTTGATATCGAAGAGGGCGCTGATATTGTAATGGTCAAACCTGCAATGAGCTATATGGACATTATCTCGGACATAAAAGATACTTTCGACGTTCCGGTGGCGGCATATAATGTGAGCGGGGAATACTCAATGGTCAAGGCTGCTGCAAAACTCGGGTGGATAGATGAAATGAAGATTGTCATGGAACTCCTGACATCCATGAAACGCGCGGGAGCCGACCTTATATTCACATATCATGCGATGGATGCAGTGAAGCAGCTGAATAAATAAATGAATATTTCTCTGACATCCGGGAAAAACATTCCCTGTACGCCCGGCTTATCTATCCTGAAGTCACTGAAGAAAGCAGGTATTTACCTGACATCGTCCTGCGGTGGAAAGGGGACATGCGGGAAGTGCAGGATTATTATAAAGTCGGGCACCGTCGATATCCGCTCAAAGATGAAGCTTACACAGGAAGAGCTGAATGAGGGTTTTGCCCTTGCATGCCGGGCCTTTCCTTCAGGAGATATACTGATTGATATACCGAAGGAATCGATGCTTACGGTTGAGGGCAGGATTGCAACAGGGAAGTCCCGGGACCTTCTCGCCCTCCTGTATTCAAAAGGCGCTGAGATCGATCCCATTTCCGGGAGGATAGTCCTCAAACTCCCTCCCCCGTCTCTTGATGACAACATAAGTGATCTTGAAAGATTAAAGAGAGAACTATTTGCCAACGGGTTAGGATGCCTGAGGGTTCCTTTCAGGTTTATGGCTAACCTTGCTCAGACCGTCAGAAAAGAAAAATGGGTGATAACGCTGAGCACCATACATAGTGAAGACTGCTATGAGATTACCGGCATCTTTCCCGGCAACAGGAAAGCCCCCCGGTACGGTTTTGCAATCGATATCGGAACCACTACCATAGTTGTTTATCTTGTCGACCTTACAGACGGAACCCTTGTTGATGTTGCCTCTATCTACAATTCACAGATACGCTTTGGAGATGATGTTATCACCCGGATCGTCCATGCAACCGAGAGTAATGAACTGGAAAATCTGCACCGGGCGGTTATTTCAGACATAAATCAACTGATTTCAATACTTATAACGAACCACGAAATAAGCGCCGAATCAATTGACTGCCTTGTGGCTGCCGGGAACACGACCATGACGCACTTTTTTTTAAATCTTGATCCCTTTGCAATAAGGGAGGCGCCTTATATTCCTACTGCAAACATCTTCCCGCTTTCCCGTGCAGGGGAACTCCGCATAAAGCTAAGGCCGGATGTTCCTGTGTACGTTTTTCCATGCGTTGCAAGTTATGTAGGAGGAGACATTGTTTCAGGATTGCTTGCTACAAGAATGTATGAAAAAGAAGAATTAAGCATTTTCATTGACATCGGCACAAACGGAGAGATAGTTATTGGAAATTCCGAATGGCTTATGTCAGCGGCATGCTCGGCAGGCCCCTGTTTTGAAGGCAGCGGTATAAAACACGGGATGAGGGCGACCGATGGGGCGATTGAAGGCATCAAGATTAATCCTGATACACTTGAAGTTGGGATAAAGGTAATCGGCGATGATATTCAACCGGCGGGTATTTGCGGCTCCGGAATGATAGACGCTGTTGCGGCAATGTTCCTGACAGGGATACTTGACCGGAAAGGCAGGTTACAGAAAGATGTTTCAGGCAGGGTCAGAGAAGGGGAAGACGGGCCGGAGTTTGTAGTTCATTATGGAGAGGAAAAAGATATAGTCCTGGCAGAGCCTGATATTGAAAATATAATAAGGGCAAAGGCAGCCATCTATGCAGGATTCTCGACCCTGCTAAAGGAGGCCGGCTTCACCTTTGATGACGTGCAGAAGGTATATATTGCAGGCGGTTTCGGCAAGTTTCTGGATATTGAAAAAGCGATAATACTCGGACTCCTGCCTGAAATGCCGAAAGAAAAATTTCAATACATGGGCAACACTTCAATTACAGGGGCATACCTCTGCATCCTTTCAAGAAAACTGAGGGCGCAGGCAGAAAGGATATCTATGGAAATGGCCTACGTTGAACTCTCGGTTTCCAAATCATTCATGGACGAATATATGTCGGGGTTATTTATTCCTCACACCGACATAGACGCTTTTCCGGGCGTTAAAGAGCTCATGGACAAGCAACTTTTCTAAAATAACGTATAGATGAAAGGCGCTACGGCAGAACCCTCTGTAAATATAATCAATGCGCCAAGCAGGGCAAGAAAGATAACAATCGGTGCCAGCCACCATTTCTTCCTTGCTTTCAGGAAATCCCAGAATTCCGAGATAATTGCTAATTTACTCATTGATATTCTCCTTTATTTGTTAAAGCGCCGAAAATTGATCCTTCATCTGAAGATTTTGCTGCTAAATACATTATAAGTTATCCCCTCTTACTTTTTCAGCATAGTGCTGTTGAACGCTTACTGAAAATCATTTCTTCAGGATACCGGCAATAAAGGATGCCCCGATTTTTACCAGATTTATCTTTTCCCTGATACCATGAGCCGCTCTGCTGATTTTATACACCCGGTAAGGAGAAAAATAAAACTTGCGATATGCCATACTCATATGCTGATTTACTTCTTTTTCCGTTAATCCATGGCCTGTAAGCACATATTTATGCTGAGCAATATTATTCCAGAAATCCTCTGAATTCTCATCCCCCCTGCTCTCTATATAAAAATCATATAATTCTGAGCCGGGAAATGGAGTAACCATATAAAAATGAGCAAACGTTAACGGTAATGACGCTGCATAATCAACGGTTGCTTTAATATCTTCCACTGTTTCACCCGGATACCCGATCAGAAAATGGCCGTCTGCAGCTATACCTGCCTTATCAACAAGCGCAATGATTTCCCTCCCTTTCTCAACACTCGCCTCTCCACCCTTTTTTGCCAGTTTTAATGCCTTGTCAGTGCCGAACTCCAGTCCAAATGCAATTTGCCAGCACCCGGCCTTTTTCATCTTTTTGAGAACAGCTTCAGTTAAACGATCAATCCTTGAGTTGCATACCCAGTCAATCTTTTCATGTAAATCCTTTTCCAGAACAGCCTCAAGAAACCGGTCTAAATATTCAAGGTCGCTGCTTATTAATTCAGTCCAGAATAAAAAATCTTTTACGCCGAGTTTTAAATTATATTCTATTTCACTTATCAGGCTGCTTATTTTGCGTTTTCGCAGTTTTTTGCCGTAATAGGTCGAGGCCGCACAAAAAGTACAGGGATAAGGACAACCCCGTGCAAAAGATATCAGAGAAAACGGCCGTTCTTTGAGCGGAAGTAAATAATTGTTGAAGCTGATATCACTCCAGTCGGGGAATCCATAGGAATCAATATCATCCCGGTAATCAGGCAATGGATTGTCTCTTATTTCACTGCCGTTTCTATAAGCGATCCCCGGAATTTTTTTTAAGTCAGCACCTTCTTTAATAGCTGAAACCAGCTCTTTCACAACGGCTTCGGGTTCACCTTTGATAACAAAGTCGAGATATTGAGTTTTAATTAAAGATTCTTCAGGCAATGCAGTAACATGTATGCCGACAGCCCCGATCTTTATCCCGGGCAGTAATGCCTTTACTTTCTTTGCGAACCAGTTGCAATCATTATTGAATGTGGGGGTAGTTACGCTCATCAACATAATATCAGGATTGAAAGCAACAATACGGTTCATCAGGGTATTTCCGGATAACCTTGCGGGTGCAGGATCTAAAAGCAAAGTCTCTGCGATATCCCGAATCCCGGTTTTAATATAAGCTAACGTTAGGGGAGGAAAAGGTGAGCCCCATATATCAAACTGTTGGCATCTTCCCTCCCTGACCCAGACTTCATTGTCAGGGGCAGGGGGATTAATGAGTAATACTTTCATGCTAAAACAGGTTCTTTATCAAACACCATACATAGCGATGAGCAACCTTCCAGACCACTATATTGGAATCACCATATTTCCTGGAATATTCATGAGCAGGGATTTCCATTATTTTATAGCCATGTTTTAAAGTTTTCATGATCATCTCCTGCTCTATTGTAAAGATATCTTCTTTCAGTCCTATTTTCAGTCCGACATCTTTCCGGATTGCCCTGAATCCATTCTGTGAATCAGTCAGCCGGACTCCAAACCTGTAATTTATAGTTAAAGTAATAATGTCACTGCCGATAATCCTGATAAACTTGCCTATATCGCCGTGCAGCTCATCACTGCCGCCGCGCATTCTGGATCCAACCACAAGGTCTGCCTTGCCTTCAATAATCGGCTGAATTATTTCAGGAATATCATTCGCATCATGTGATCCGTCAGCATCAATAAATACTATAATATCGCCTTTAGCTTCTTTTAATCCTACCCGGAGACCGTCACCTTTCCCCCCTCGATTATCTAAAACGACCCTGGCCCCTGCTTCCTGAGCAATATCTCTTGTTAAGTCCCTTGAATGGCCGTCCACTACCAGAATCTCATCACCATACGGATTACACTGTTCAATAATTTCTTTTATTGATCTTTCTTCGTTTTTAGTCGGAATTACGATACTTATTTTCATTTAAGATGTTATATTACTAAATTTTATTATCAGAGGATAGCCGGGCAGTGAAATCCTGATAAAGATAAGTTTCCTCTATACGATTCTCTCTGTACAAATGATAAGAAATGGGAAGAATTTGCTTTTTGATTCGTATAATTAAAATAGCATGAAAATCAGGGAAATTACAACCTTTTCAGGCACTGAACCCGGCAATAGAGACCTTATTAAAGTGGAATTTGCGGAAGCGACATAAACTTGCATCATGTATCCTGTATTATGTATCCTGAAACATATGATAGACCCGGTAGAAAGATTTCTTAATTATCTGACGGTAGAAAAAGGGCTTGCGGCAAACACACTGGACGCCTACAGGAGAGATATCCGGAAATTCAGAGGCTATCTTAAAGAAAGCAATAAAGAGATAACAAACTTTACAAGAAGCGATCTTCTTTCCTTTATCAATCATCTTCGTAATTCCGGGAATCAGGCCACAACTCTGGCAAGGAATATTGCCGCGCTGCGGGGTCTCTGCAAATTTATGCTGATGGAAGGAATAACAGGGGAAGATCCAATTGAAAACCTCCTGACTCCAAAGGGATGGAAACGTATTCCCAGAATCATTGGAACAGACGAGGTCTCCACATTGCTGAAAAAACCGGAAGGCAAAAAGCTCTCCTTGCGGGACAGGGCAATGCTTGAGATTATTTATTCCTCGGGCCTGAGGGCAAGTGAAGCAATTAATATAAAATTGGGCGACATAAACTTTGAGGCGGGTTTTATCACTATAACAGGGAAAGGTTCAAAGGAGAGGGTGGTTCCTGTAAACGAAAAAGCGCTGGAAACAGTAAAAAAATACATTGAAGAATCAAGGCCTGAACTCCTTAAGAAAAGAAACAGCCGGTTCCTGTTTCTTGCAAAAGGCGGCAAACCCATGACAAGACAACGGTTGTGGCAATTAATAAAACAATATTCAGCGCAATTGTCAACAAATATATCCCCTCATTCCCTCAGGCACTGTTTCGCGAGCCACCTCCTGGACGGTGGTGCAGACTTAAGAGCGCTTCAGAAAATGCTCGGACATACGGACATATCGACAACTCAGATATATACTAAAGTCACGCCCGAGAGACTGAAAAAAATCCACAAACAGCATCATCCCAGGGGCTGAATGAGGTTTTAAAGTGCAACTATTTAATTTTCTTGCATCTTGAACTTTAAATCCTGTATCCTGTATCATGCATTTGCATACTGAAAACGGGAGGTCGGCGTATGATAAGAAAAGTCAATAAAAAAGAACTTTGCTTTTGCTGCGAAACAGATGAATTACCGTTTAAGACAACAGATGAAATTACTCCCCTGACAGAAACCATCGGGCAGAAAAGGGCGTTGAGTGCTTTAAAGTTCGGGCTGGATATAAACAGCCACGGATTCAATATATATATTCTCGGTGAGAGCGGCACAGGCAAACTGACCACCATCAAAACAATACTGGAAGAAAAATCAAAGAAAGAAGCCGTACCTAATGACTGGTGTTATGTCTATAATTTCAAAAATACGGACGTTCCCCGCGCGCTCAGCCTCCCCCCCGGAACAGGCATCGCGTTTCAAAAAGATATGGATGAGCTGATAACGGTCCTCCGGCAGGAGATCCCGAAAATCTTTGAATCAAAAGAGTATGAAAAACAGCGCACCAAAATACTCGAGGATTTCCAGCAAAAACAAAAGAAACATTTTACGGACCTTGAGAAGGAGGCAAAGAAAAAAGACTTTACATTGAGGAAGACTGTCAGCGGACTCATTCTTGTCCCTGTAAAGACAACGGGCGAAACATTGACTGAGGAAGAATATGAGAATCTTGAGCCGGGCGTGAAAAAGAAGATCGAAGCCATAGGGAAAGAGCTCCAGGAAAGACTTGACGATGTAATAAGAATTGTAAGAGAAGAAGAAAAGAAAATTAAAGATATAATGAAAGACCTTGAGCGCCAGGCTACTCTCTCTTCCATAGGGCACAGGATCGATGAATTAAAAAACAAATATAAAGACAATGCAGAGGTCCCTGATTACTTTGAAGAAGTAAAAGAAGATATTCTTGAACACCTCGAAGATTTTAAGCCGCAGGAAGAACAGTCGCCGGCTCTTCCGTTTGTAAAACCTCCGAAATCAGAGCCGTCATTTGTCAGGTATTCCGTTAATGTCTTTGTTAACAACCGGGATTTAAAAGGCAGCCCGGTTGTAGTTGAAACGAATCCAACCTATTACAATCTCTTTGGAAGAGTTGAACACAAACTGCAGTATGGTGTGGCAATGACGGATTTCACAATGATAAAAGCCGGTTCCCTTCAACAGGCAAACGGCGGATATATTGTTATAGACGCCCTTGAGCTCCTTAAAAATATTTTTGCCTACGATGCCCTTAAAAGAACAATAAAAAACAAGGAAATGAAAATAGAAGACATCTGGGAGCAATACCGCCTGATCTCAACAGTCACACTCAGGCCTGAAGCAATCCCGTTTAATGTAAAAATAATATTGACGGGAGTCCCCTATCTTTATTATCTGCTATATAATCTTGACGAGGAGTACAGAGAACTGTTCAAGGTAAAGGCTGATTATGAAAACCGCATGGATAGAAATGCGGAAACCATGCTCAAATACGCCAGTTTTGTGAAGACAAAATGTGATGAAAGGGGTCTCCAGCCTTTTGACCGGGATGCAGTTGCAAAGGTTATTGAATACGGTTCAAGACTTGCCGAACACCAGTGGAAGTTATCAGCCAAATTCAGTGACATAGCCGATATCCTCAGAGAAGCCGATCACTGGTCAAGGTTCAATAAAAACAGTATGGTAACAGCCGGAGATGTTGATAAGGCGCTTGAAGAAAGAAAGTATCGCTGCAACAAGGTAGAGCAGAAAATACTCGAAGCCACCCGGGAAGGGACAATCCTTATTGATACGGAGGGGGCTGTTGTCGGGCAGGTCAACGGGCTTTCAGTAATTGATCTCGGAGATTACCGGTTTGGAACGCCTTCAAGGATAACAGCCAGGACTTATGCGGGAAGAGCGGGTATTGTGAATATTGAGAGAGAGACAAAGATGAGCGGCAAAATCCATGAGAAGGCGATATTCATACTTACCGCTTACCTCGGCGGGAAATATGCAGTAAGGCAGTCTCTCAGCCTTACTGCGTCTCTCACATTTGAACAGTTATACGGCGGGGTCGAAGGCGACAGCGCTACATGCGCCGAGGTCTATGCCCTGTTGAGCAGCATAGCCGGGGTCCCGCTTAAACAGTCCTTTGCCATAACAGGCTCGATGAACCAGCATGGGGAGGTACAGCCTATCGGGGGAGTAAATGAAAAGATAGAAGGATTTTTCGAGGTATGCAAGCTTTCCGGTCTGAACGGGCAACACGGCGTAATTATCCCCCGGCGGAACCTGATACACCTTATGTTAAATAATGAAGTAATTGAAGCTGTTGCCAACAGTAAATTCAATATATATTCCATTGACAATATAGAGGACGGTATAGAAATTCTTACAGGAATGCCCCCCGGAGAATTGCAGCCTGACGGGACTTACCCTGAGGGGACATTCAATTCCCTGGTTGCAAAAAAACTGAAAGAGTTTTCAGAAGCCCTGAAAGGTGAAAAAGAGCCGGAAAATAACAACAGCAACAAAAAGAAGAAAAACAATAATGACAACAAAAATAAAAAAACAAAGAAGTAAAATTATTTCCGCAAATTCTGCAGCGTGTCCAAACAACCACAAAAAATCCTGATACGGGGAGTAAACTGGATTGGCGACGCTGTACTTACACTGCCCTCCATAAGATCTGTCCGCAAAGCCTTTCCCGATGCCCGCATAAGCCTGTTAGTGAAACCATGGGTTTCGGATATCTTTAAGGAGAGTCCGGATATAGACGAAATCATACTTTATGGCGACAACTTCCACGGTTTTGCCGGGAAACTCAGACTTGCAAAAACATTACGTAAAAAAAAGTTCGATATTGCCATACTCCTTCAAAATGCCTTTGATGCCGCGTTTATCTCACGGCTCGCAGGAATCCCGGAAATAATTGGTTACAGAAGAGACGGGCGGGGTTTTCTTCTGACAAAGTCAATACCTGTGGCAAAGTATAATCTTAAACAACATCAGGTTTATTACTATCTGAACCTCCTCAAGTCTGCGGGCATTAAAACAGCAGAAACACAGCCTTACATATACTTAACCGATGATGAAAGAGGGCATGCAAGAGACCTGCTCTCGTCTTATTTCCCGGAGACCGGGCTCCCGCTCATCGGAATCAATCCTGGGGCGGCATACGGGTCAGCGAAAAGATGGCTGCCGGAGCGATTCGCTGAATTAATTTCCGGAATAATCAATGAGCTGAACGGAAGAGTTGTTATATTCGGCAGTCAGCCGGAGGTTGAAATTGCCAATGAAATATATAGAAAACTCGAAACTCGAAACCCGGAATTCAAAAAACGTTTATTGATGATGTCCGGAAAGACCGGACTCAGGGAAGCCGCTGCCCTTATTGCTGAATGTGATGCCTTTGTAAGCAATGACTCAGGCCTGATGCATGTGGCTTCAGCCCTGCTCGTGCCGGTTGTCGCCATATTCGGCTCCACTAACAGGACAGCAACAGGTCCCTTTGGAGAAGGGCATAAAATTATTAATAAAGACTTGCCCTGCGCCCCATGCATGAAAAGAGAATGTCCGGAAGGGCATGTCAGATGCATGACGGAAATTACCGCAGCTGAAGTTTTTAGTGCTGTCAGGGAAATCCTTGCGTGCAACAAGGCAATATTCCTGGACAAAGACGGGACTATCATTGAAGACAAGAACTATTTAAACAGTTTTGATGACCTCGTAATTTTGCCCGGAGCAAAGAAAAGTTTGCAGAAATTAAAAGATGCAGGTTTTAAACTCATCGGCATAACAAATCAGTCAGGCATTGGAAGAGGCATAGTGGATGAAAAATTTGTCAGGGAGTCAAACGCATATTTGCAGAAAGAACTTGGAATAGATGACTTTTACTATTGTCCTCACCATCCGGATGAACACTGCCCCTGCAGAAAACCCGAGCCTTTGCTGGCGCTCCTGGCAAGATTCAAGCACAGAATAAACCTGAAGGCTTCTTATGTAATAGGTGACAAAGAGTCGGACGTAATGCTTGGCGTAAAAGCAGGAGCTGCCGGAATTTTATTAGCAGCACAATCTCCTGGAAGCACCGGCGCGTCTTATGTAGCAGGAGATTTAAGCGCTGCAGTAGAATGGATAATGGAAAGGGAGAAGGATAAATCCAACGGCTGATTTTTATTTTTGTCATGCCCGAACTCAGTAATCGGGCATCCGGAACTCACTGAAAAGACTGGATTCCCGCTCAACAGAATGCGGGAATGACGGCTCAATTGTTATGTTTATACACAGACTCCATATTAATGGCACGAACTGCATGAGGATGAGCTGCATGAAGAACAGCCGGAACCGCTGGAAGCGGCCGGCTTTTCACCCCCGCTCATGCCGAAGAGGGAAAGCTTCTTTTTGATATTCCTTGAACTGCATTTTGGACAGGATACATCCGGATCCATCCCGGAGACAAGTTCTTCAAAATCTTCTTCGCAGTCAATGCATTTATATTCATAGATAGGCATGCCCCACTCCGGTATGCTTTATTTCGGTACTTTTTCCCAGTCGGCAAGAAACTTCTCAAGGCCGATATCTGTAAGCGGGTGCTTTGAAAGCTGTTCGATGACTTTAAAAGGAATCGTGGCCACGTGGGCGCCCATTTCCGCGGCATCCAGCACATGGAGCGGATTGCGGATACTTGCAACAATGACCTCGGTTTCAAAACCGTAATTATCATAAATTTCAAGAATCTGGCTTACAATGTCCATGCCGTAGTGGCTTATATCGTCAAGCCTCCCTACAAAAGGGCTGACAAATGATGCGCCGGCCTTGGCAGCCAATAATGCCTGATTCGGTGAAAATATAAGAGTAACGTTTGTTCTTATATTAAGACCTGAGAGCTTTTTCGTTGCCTTTAAGCCGTCAACTGTCATCGGTACTTTTATTACAATATTTTTGTTAATCTTGGCCAGTTTCTTTGCCTCCTTGACCATTCCGTCGGCATCAAGACTGACTACCTCAGCACTTACAGGACCATCGACTATTCCGCAGATCTCCCTGAGCAGTTTTGTCGGGTTCTTGTTTTCTTTAGAGATGAGAGATGGATTGGTAGTAACACCGTCGATGACTCCTATGTCCCATGCCTCTCTGATTTCATCGGTATTTGCCGTGTCGATAAAGAATTTCATGAATCCTCCTTTTGATTTACAAAGATTTACAATTATAGCAGGAATCAAGAAAATATTTAAATTCCAGGCTCAAAATCATGGATCTTCGTGCAATCGAGTGGGTTAATTTTTGCTTCTTCTCTTCCCTTCTTTGGAAAAGAGGGGAAGTCCCGGAACTAACTGGGGATAGCAGACTGCTATTAACTGTACATTTTGATTGGGACGGTATATGGGCAAGGAAGATTTCTAACACTTCGTGATACATCAAGTATTTTTGTTACAACTGCACGAGCATAGAATTCAGAATCTCTTTCAATATATTCTGCTATTGCCTGAAGATCTTCTGCTGCTTCAGGAGACCACTCTACTTTGTAGTCCATTTACCAAATCGCTTGTCTACTTTTTCTTGTGATATTGTTCCTTCTTCTTTAGCTCTCCCAATACCTCTCTGTACTTTCTCTATAACATAAAGATGATACTGAATATCCTCAATCGTACAATCATCCGGAAGCTTCTTTAGTAATGATTGAACTTCATTTTTTGCTGTATTCATATAACCTTCCTTTCAATTTATAAATATGATACTTTCCTTTATTTTACCTCTTTTGAAATAGTCTGCGCTAATTCCACTAAAATAATCACTCGATTGCACAAAGACCCCAAAATCATATTCCCTCTATCCATGCATGGCCTCATCAACAATTTCAACCATATGCTTTATATCAAAGTTCGATTTTGTCTCCCTCTTCAGACTCTCTAACTGCATCATGCATCCGGGGCAGGATGTGACAACTGTTTCTGCTGATGTATTTAATATATTATCGATTTTCCGCCTTCCGATATCGCTCGAAATTTTCTTGAAATGCCGGCTGAACAGGCCGGCAAAGCCGCAGCACTCATCAGCATGCTTCATTCCAACAAACTCTATGCCTTTTATGTTTTTGAGAATGTGTCTCGGTTTATCCTTTATTCCCAAGCCGTAATTGAGATGGCAGGGATCATGATATGTGACAACTGCGGGATTAATTTCAAGGCCGGCTGTGATGTCGTATTCGATAAAAAACTCATTGACGTCCATTATATTCATAATAGTATTGCCTGTGAGAACGGGATATTGTTCACGTATGACCATTGTGCAGGTAGGACAGAGGCTGATTATTGCCTCTGCCCGTACTTTATTGAAAAGCTCAATGTTTTTTTCGGCAAGCGTTGATGCCTCCTGCTCAAGACCCATTGCTCTCATTGGCGCACCGCAGCATAGTTCTCCCTTGAATACAACGACCTCGTATCCCTTTGAGAGCAGGATGCCGGACAGCGCATTGCCGAGATCAGGATAAATATAATTAACGCTGCATCCGGCAAAGAGAGCAATCCTGCCGGTCTTTTTTATGTTTTTATAGACCTGCATGGTTTTCCTGAAAGGCCTTGATGTTATTTCAGGAACATATCCGAATAACCCCGCCTTATAAAGCGGCCGGTAAAATACCTTCTGGCAAGCTCTCATTATGGCGAAGATATTATCAAGTCTTGACATTGATAATTTTAAAGCTGACCTGAGAAGACGGCCCTTGCTGTAGGAATTCTTCAGTACATTTCTTCCCTGATAAATAATCTCAGGGATATTGATCCCTGCCGGACAGAGCTTTTTGCATGCGCCGCAGAGCATGCAGCTGAATATCTTTTCAGCCAGTCCCCCGGTCGGGGCGAGACGCTTCATGCCGAGTTGGCCAAGCATTGCAACCCTTCCTCTCGCCCCCATTGTTTCGTTCAGCGTACTCAAATAGGTCGGGCATATGGATTTGCACGTCCCGCACCGGACACATTTTGAAAGTTCTTTGAAATAGTATGCTTCGTTCATTATTGAAAACGGTTTCAAGTGGTATTATTTTAAGAGCAGCTCATTGAAACTTCCGCTCCTGAAACCTTGCAGGTCAATGGCAACATATTTAAAGCCAAGGGACTTCAGGAAATCGACTATTTCTTTTCTGGAGGCATTATCCATCAGTTTCGGGAAATCATCAGGGAGAATTTCTATCCTTGCCACATCAGAGTGATTCCTTACCCTGAGTTCCTTCACACCGAATTTTCTAATGAAAGTCTCGGCCTTATTGACCCTCTCAAGCGCTTCTGCCGTGATTTTTTGACCATAGGGAAAACGTGAAGAAAGGCAGGGGGTCGCCGGCTTATTCCAGGTCGGGAGATCGAGAATCTTAGAAAGCTTCCTGATATCATCTTTACTCAGGCCGGCATCAAGAAGAGGGCTTTCAACCCCCTCTTCTTCAGCAGCACGTCTTCCCGGACGCCGGTCCCAGGCATCATCTGCATTGGTACCGTCGAGGATAAAAGGAAAATCTTCCTTGTTTGCTATTTCTCTTATTCTGCCGAACAGTTCTTTTTTGCAAAAATAGCACCGGTCAGGGGGATTACTTGAATAGTTCGTATTCTCAAGTTCGTTTGTTTCTATTATCCTGTGTCTTAGGTTTAAGGAAGAGGTGATTTCCCCGGAAAAGGAGAATTCTTCCTCAGGCATGCTTTCGGACCGGCCGGTAACAGCTAAAACTTTACTGAGGCCGGACACGGAAGCGGCTTTTAAAAGGAATGTGCTGTCAACGCCGCCTGAAAAGGCAATAATAACACGATCCATTTCTTTTAGCCTGTTTTTAAGCTTATTGAATTTTTCTTCCAATGTCATCTGTTTTTAAATGGCTCAATATTGCTCAAGGTAGCTCAAAAGTAGCTCAATATAATCAGGGATGGGTTAATTTATCGAGAGGTTTAAGTTTGAACTATGTTGAACAATCTTGAGCTATATTGAACTATGTTGAACTATGTTTTTTATGTTGAGCTATATTTTAAAGTGTCGCTACTTCGTAGTATTCCTGATGGAAACTCTTGTCGGCCTTAACAATAATTTTAAATCCGTTTTCTCTCTCGATCTCTTCAATCCCCTCACGCTCATCGTCATAAATCAGGTCCGCCACCTGAGGATTTGCCGATATCATTATCTTACAGTTTTTCTGTGTCTGGCCAATCCTCCTTAATTCCGTAAATATTTCATAGCAGACCGTTGTAGGTGACTTAACAAAGCCTTTGCCATCGCAATAATGGCAGGGCTCGCATAATATTCTCTCGAGGCTTTCTCTTACCCTTTTTCTCGTCATCTGGATAAGTCCGAGCTCCGAGACCTCAAGAATCGTGCATTTCGCCCTGTCTTTGCTCATTGCCTCCTGAAACACGGAAAATAATTTTTTCCTGTTTTCTTCCTTCTCCATATCTATAAAATCAATTATGATTATACCGCCGAGGTTTCTGAGCATTATCTGGTATGCAATTTCCTTGACAGCTTCGATGTTGGTCTTGAAGATTGTATCCTCAAGCGATGCCTTGCCAACGAACTTCCCTGTATTAACATCGATAGATGTTAATGCCTCTGTCTGGTCTATGACAATGTATCCGCCGGACTTGAGCCAGACGCGTTTTCCCAGGGCCTTCGGTATCTCGATTTCAATGCCGTAAGCATCAAATATCGGCTCTGTTCCTTCGTAGTGCTGGATTTTGGATATCAGTTTTGAAAAATAAGTATTAACGAAATCCGTAATTTTTTTGTATTCTTCCGCTGAATCTATAATAAGACTCTCAATTTCATGTCCCAGCAGATCCCTTACGCTTCTTAAGGCAAGGTCAAGATCACCGTACAGAAGATGTGGTGAACCGACCTTTTCTTTTTTCTTCTGGATGTTTTCCCAAAGGAGCATGAGGTAGTCAATGTCTTTTTTTAAATCCTCTTCTGTGCAGCCCTCACTTGCCGTTCTGATTATAAAACCGAAATTCCCGGGCTTCAGTTCGCTGATAAGGTCCTTGAGCCTCGTCCTCTCAGCCTCGTCCAGGATTTTTCTGGATACCCCGATATGCTCAACACCGGGCATTAATACAAGGTGTCTTCCGGGGAGGGTAATATAGGAAGTAACTCTTGCACCTTTGCTTCCTATTGGATCCTTGGATACCTGGACAAAAACGTCTTCTCCTTCCTGAAGCATGTCTTCAATAGGGAGGTTAAGCGGAACGGTCTCTTCAAGGTCTTCTCCGAATATGGAGTAATTGAATCCTGAAAGCACATCCGCTGCATGGAGAAATGCCGCCTTTTCAAGCCCGATATCAACGAATGCAGACTGCATTCCCGGCAGAATTTTTACAACCTTGCCTTTATAAACATTGCCCACAAGACTTACGCCTTTTTTCCTCTCAATATACAACTCGGATAACTGGGCATTAGTATCAAGCATCGCCACACGGGTCTGTTCGGAAGTAATGTTAATTATAATTTTTCCAGCCATGATTTTATAACTGCTCAGGGACAAAGTGGCAAAGGCACAAAGGCACAAAGTTTGCCTGTCCTAACTCTGTGCCTTTGTGCCTATGTGCCTTTAAACCTGTTATTTTAATCACTTTGTCCCTTTGCTACTTTGTGCCTGTGCGCCTGGTTAAGCAGTAACCTTATTATAACCATAAAGTTCGATTCTTTTTATCATGGACGACTCTATCTCTTCACTCGTCTTTTGAAGCATTTCCTTTAATATTTCGTACAATCTCACTTTTGCGCTGTCCGTATCAGCAACGATGAGATGCAGCCTGTTTCCGTGAATCTCCACCTTTTCGACCATGGGGCGGATATCAACCGTCTTTTTCTCTCTTGCCACAGGACAGCTTTGCCTGGCGATGAATGAATTTATGTGTTCGACGTCCGGCCCGTCAATAATTATCTCATATTCATAAGATGAAATGCGACTATTTAATGCCTCTGCATTCAACGGGATGGATGCCGCATTCAGCGCCTTAATCCCTTGCGGCAGTTCGGAGTTGAACCTGTTCAGAAAATCGGCTGCATTTATAAATGCGGATATCTCGATGTCGAAAAACTCATTCAGTCCCTCTATCCCGGATGCAAGGGCAGGCCCGAAGGAGACCTTTGGATGGGGATGAAATCCTGCGGAGTAGGAGACAGGGATATTGGCCCTCCTTGCTGCCCTTAATATGGATGTCATAAGTTCCTGGTGTGAAAGGAGCCTTAAAATGCCTGTCTTTGAAAATTTCACCCTGTATTTTGTCTGTGTCACCCGCTGCGGTCTGCGGCTTCCGGTTGCCGGTTCCCGGATTTCGTAGTCTGTGTTCTGTGTTCTGTGCTCTGTATTCTGTGTCTTGCATTCAAGCCCGCACCCGTAACAGTTTTCGCGGCAGTCGGCAGTTGTTTCCGCGTTTAATGCCTTTTTATATTCCGAGTTCAGAAACTTTTTTGTTATTCCCGTATCTATGAAATCCCACGGCAATTCTTCATCAGGCTCATATTGCCGCGAGGCATATTCGTAAAGATCAATCCCGGCCTTTTCCGCTGCGAGCTCCCACTTTTCGAAATTAAAGAGTTCAGACCATCCGTCAAAGCGGCATCCGAGCCTGAAAGCCTTCTCTAAAAGGATGGCAGAGTCCCTGTCCGCCCTTGCGAATATTGCTTCAAGCAGACTGTGCTCAACATGCTGTCCCTTGAAATTGATCCTCTGTTTTCTGAATGCCCTCCTGATATAGTCCTGTTTCTCCCGCAGTTCTCTGAATGAATTCTGGCCGGCCCATTGAAACGGTGTATGCGCCTTTGGAACAAAGGCTGAAATGCCCGCGTTGATGTTTACACGCCGGCCCGTTATTTTTCTCCCTTTTTTTAATGCCTTTACCGCCATATCTATCAAACCGTCAATATCCGCAATTGTCTCTGTTGGGAGTCCGATCATGAAATAAAGCTTGATACTGCTCCAGCCTCCGGCAAATAGTTTCCTTAATGTCTCGTCGTACTCTTCATCCGTAAAGTCCTTGTTTATCACATCACGAAGTCTTTTTGTCCCGGCCTCCGGCGCGATTGTGAACCCCGTCTTTCTCACACTTTTTATCTCTTTGAGCACCTCGCTGTTAATGGAACCGACCCTCAAGGAAGGAAGTGAGACCGAGATGTGGGAGCCGGAGCAAAGCCTGTTGAAGCTCCTGATTAAAGGCAATAAACGGCTGTAATCACCGGCGCTGAGAGAGGTGAAAGAGACCTCGTCATATCCCGTATTCCGAATGGAATTCCGGGCTAAGGAAAGAATATTCTCAGGAGACCTTTCCCTTAAAGGCCGGCAGATCATCCCGGCCTGGCAGAAACGGCACCCTTTCATACATCCCCTCGATATCTCAATCGCCACCCGGTTATGCACAATCGAGGTATATGGCAAAATCGGGGTTTCGGGAAAAAGGGCTTTATCGAGGTCATCAACAATTCGTCTCCTGATTTTCTGATTGTCCGCATCATGAACTGACGGGACATAAACACCTTCAAGTTTTGCAAGGGCATTCAGAAGGCTTGACTTGTTCCTGATCCCTGAATAAGTATCTATAATTTCTTTAATAACATCCTCCCCGTCGCCAATGACAAATGCATCGATAAAAGGGGCCAGAGGCAGGGGATTGACCGTACACGGCCCCCCTGCGATTACAAGGGGATATTCGTCGCCCCTCTCTTCGGACTTTATGGGTATTCCCCCTAAATCCAGCATGTTCAGGACATTTGTATAGGAGAGTTCATACTGGAGGGTAAAACCGATTATCTCAAAGTCTTTTAAGGGCCTCTGATTTTCGAGCGACGTTAAAGGGATATTATTTTCCCTGAGATAGGACTCAAGGTCCACCCACGGGGCATAAACCCTTTCAGCAGAGGCATTCGGGATATTATTAATTATTGAATAAAGAATCTTCAGCCCGATATGAGACATCCCGATTTCGTAGGTATCGGGGAAACAGAGGGCTGTCTTCACATCCCCCTCTTTTCTGATGATATTTACCTCATTACCGATATATCTGCTCGGTTTTCTGAACATTGCATAATTCATAAGCGATTTTCATTATCCCACAGGGAATTGATGAAATGCAATTTCCGGGGACTCTTCCGCTTGTGTTTAAAATTTTTACCGGTTGAGGGTTATTTCCCCCTGATTTGAGGTTTATCTTTTTTGGCTTTGAATTTAAGGCATTGCGTTCCGGAAGATTTGTAGACAGCAGTAGAAGGCATCTGTTTTGATTTGAAATTCATGGCCCTGCACCCCTTGGGGAATTTCTTGTCCCAGGTGATATAAAGGTAAGCGCAGTTAAAACAGTTGATTCTTTGTTTTTTCATTCTCAAAGGTGATACTGTTAATTGAACAGGATACAGGCATAAATATCAAGAAAAATCTTTTACTTTACATGCCAAAGTTGGTATTATTCAGAAAACTATATAATTACTGGTTATCCTGATAATTATTCATGGAGGATAGAGGTATTTCAATAAAAATATGTTCTTTTAACTCATTAATTAAAGGACTTCTGATATCGACAGTTCTTTCATTTTTGTTTCACTCCGGCATCTCATTTGTTTATAATTATTTACTCGAATCCATTCTATTGCTAATTAGCCTCACAATTCTTTGTTTCCTGATATTCCGGATAAATATTAAATGCGACGAAATTTCCGATCGCATTGATGTTTTTTCTAAAACTATCGCTTTTGATTTTCAGTATAGTCAACCGAAATTTTTCAATTTATTACGCTTCTTCAGACCACTAAATCCCTATATTGGTGCGCTTGGGACAATCCTGGCGCTTTTATTTGTATTCCTGGCTGTTCCTGCCCTGATTATTTATTTGGCAATTCATCCAAATCCCCCTGGAACGTCACTGAAAATCGGGGCCTTTTTCTTAAGTACCGGAATAGGTATATTATATTATTTTTTCAACAAAGATAAATTTCCATCACTTGCGGATAAGGTCATGTTCTTTACAGGAATCTTGCTCGGGCCAGTGGGAGTATTTGAAATTATTTCATAACCCTGACATGAAACTCTGGATTTGGTGAGGGCCTAAGCCCCTCTTTGATCAGCCTGTTTGCCCGCGGCCGTTGCCATTCCCCTGCCCTCCTGCATTTGAATTAACCCTTAAAATAATGATATTTTATCAGGTGTCAAAAAAAGTAATGATATGCACAGGCGAGACTTCCGGGGAATTGTACGGCGCAATGCTGAGCAGGGAAATAAAAGGACTCTGGCCTGATGTGCAGATCTTCGGAATCGGCGGATCCCGCATGAAGGCCGAAGGAGTAACGATAATTGCTCCAATTTCCCACGTAATCGGTATTGCAGAGGCAATCAGACATGCAGGGGAAATTATAAGCGCTTTTAAGAGGGCAAAGGAAACCCTTATCACTCAAAGGCCGGACATACTCGTGCTTATCGACTACCCGGACTTCAATCTCGCACTTGCCAAAAAAGCTAAAGTGGCGGGCATTCCGGTTCTTTATTATGTCAGTCCGCAGGTATGGGCATGGCGAAGCGGTAGGGTAAAAAAAATCGCATCCCTTGTAAATAAAATGGCGGTTCTGTTTCCCTTTGAGGTAGATTATTATAAAAAGACAGGGCTGCCTTGTGAGTTTGTCGGCCATCCCATTGTTGAAACCATTAACATTCATCAGTCGAAAGAGGAATTAAAAAAGAGTCTGGGACTGGATCCTCAAAGGAAAGTTGTAACACTACTCCCCGGAAGCAGGCCCAATGAAATAAAAAGACATCAGGCAATTATTAAAGAGGTTGCTGTAAGGATTAACAAGGAGTTTCCTGAGATGCAGATTGTAGTTCCGCTTGTTTCAGGGACAAACATTCAGGAACAGCTTCCGCCTTATGTCAGAGTTGTTCACGGCCGCACCACTGAAGCCGTTGCCTGTTCCGAAGCAGCAGCAGTAGCATCAGGCACAGCAACGCTTGAGACAGCGCTTTCAGGTACGCCTATGGTCGTTTTTTATAAAGTTTCCCCTTTTACGTTTCACCTTGTTAAATTTCTGGCAAAAGTTAAATTTATTTCCTTAGTTAACCTCCTTTCCGGAAAAGAGGTTGTTAAAGAACTCCTCCAGGAAGAGGCAAACCCCGAGAGGGTCTTTTCAGAAATAAAGAGGATTCTCATCGACCGGGCCTATAGAGACAATATGATTTTCAATCTGCAAAAAATCGGAGATATCATGCAGGGGAGAAAGCCGTCCGCCCGGGTAGCTGAAATAGCTGGAGAGATGGCAGGATGGAGCGCATGACGGAACAGGCGCCAATGAGAATGCAGCTATTGTATAATCTCATATCCATCACAGGCCTTGTTTTTTATCTCCCTCTGCTCCTGCTGAAAAAAGGGCCGGAAAAGAGGCGCACCTTTATTAAGGAACGCCTCGGGATTGGTGATTATCATAAAACGGACATATGGGTCCACGCGGTTTCCGTTGGAGAGACCCTTGCCAGCCTGCCTTTCCTGAAAAAGCTGAAAAAAGATTTTCCCGGCAAAAAAATCACATTGACCACCACCACATATACCGGACAAAAAATTGCACGTGAAAAGTTCCCTGAAGCGGACAGGATAATGTACATGCCCCTTGATACAGTGGTCTGTGTCAAAAGGGTTGTGAACCTGTTGAAGCCCGCGATATTCATAACAGTAGAGACCGAGCTGTGGCCCACATTATTTCAGAGCCTGAAAGAGACCGGCTCCCGCATTATAATCCTGAACGGGAGAATCTCAAATGAGTCCTTCAGGGGTTACCGGAAAATAAAATTTATAATGAAGGATATACTCTCAAATGTAGATTTCTTCTATATGCAGGAAAAAATATATGCTGACAGGATCATACATCTCGGCGCTGACCGACATAAGGTCGGGGTTATGGGGAATTTTAAATTTGATATTAATTTAGAGGAATCAGTCCCCCTGGGCTGGATGAATACTATCAGGGGTAAAATCCTCCTTGCTGCAAGCACCCACAAAGGTGAAGAAGAGATAGTCCTTGATGCGTATGACTCTGTCAGAAATAAATTCCGGGATATAAAGCTGATACTTGCACCAAGGCATCCTGAACGCTTCAGTGAGGTTGAAGAGATTTTAAAGAACAGAAGATTTAAATATGTCAGGCGTACAGAGATTCAGAACCCGGAACCCGGAACCCGGAACCCGGACTTTACTGATTTTGACATAATTCTGCTCGATACAATTGGAGAATTATCAAGGGTGTTCTCAAAAGCTGCAATTGCTTTCATCGGCGGGAGCCTTGTGCCTGCCGGGGGCCATAATATTCTGGAGCCGGCTTACTGGTCAAGGCCTGTTATTTGCGGGCCGTATATGGATAATTTTCCCATAGCCGGGGAATTTTTAAAAATGTCCGCCGCACTTGAAGTAAAAGACTCAAGAGATATAGCAGAGACTGTAAGTGCATTGCTTGAAGATAATAAGAAAGCTGCAAAGATGGGACAGAACGCAAGGGCGATAGTCGATAAAAACAGGGGCGCGGTAAAAAAAGCAATCGAACTCATAAGAGGTTACATTGGGACTGTTTAGCGCACTTTACGGCCTGGGATTGGCATGCAGAAGATTCAGTTACGCTCATATTAAAAAACCTGACAAACTCCCTGCAAAGGTTATAAGCATCGGCAATCTCACCCTCGGCGGAACCGGCAAAACGCCTGCTGTAATTTCATTGGCCCGGGAAGCGAAAAAACGCGGCTTCACGCCGTGTATTCTTACACGCGGCTATAAAGGCAAAGCAAAGAATATCTGTTTTGTAAGCAAAGGGAACGGATCGCTGCTGAATGCTGAACAGGCAGGAGACGAGGCATTTCTGATGGCGGAGATACTGAGAGGCATACCGGTCGTTAAAGGCGCAAAAAGATATGAAGCAGGTATATTTGCGCTTAAAGAGTTAAGCTCGCAGCCTTCGGCCCTCAGCCTTCGGCCTTCATTATTTATTCTTGATGACGGATTTCAACACTGGAGACTTCACAGGGATATTGATATACTGCTTATTGATGCTGCCAACCCGTTCGGCAATGAAAAACTCTTTCCCGAAGGAATAATGAGAGAACCTTTCAGTGCAATGAAACGGGCGAATATTATAGTAATAACAAAAGCAGACATGGCCGTGCAGGGAAGAATCCATGCGATAATGGATAAAATCAAAAAATACAATCCGGAGGCTCCCATATTCACGGCGTCTCACAAGCCAACAGGAGTGGCAGGCATCTCAGGTGAAAGCAAAGGGCTTGATTCTCTGCGCAATAAGAAAATTTATGCCTTTTCAGGCATTGCGAATCCGGCTTATTTCCGCTCCACATTGACTTTAAGCGGGGCCCTGATAGTTGAATTCAGGAAATTCAGGGACCATCACATATACAGACAGAAAGATATGGATGAAATAAAAAAAGATGCATCAGGATTAGAGATCATCACTACGGAAAAAGACCTCGTAAAGCTTAAAGAACTCCGGATTCCGGAGAACCTATCCGCACTTAAAATTGAATTTTCCATTGATGACGATTTCTATGATAATATATTCAGGAGGGTGCAATGATAAAGAACATCAACGTCAAAACCAAGGCAAGGACGGAATTTATAGACATAACATCCGGCATACAGGAGATTGTGGATGAGTCGGGAGTAAAAAACGGTGTCTGTTATATTTTTGTACCGCATACTACGGCGGCACTTACGATTAACGAAGGCGCAGACCCTTCTGTTGTGACGGATATTGTATCAGCTCTGAATAAGCTGATTCCGCACAGCGCTGATTACCTGCATATGGAAGGCAACTCCGACGCGCACATAAAAACCTCCCTTACCGGTTCTTCCGGGACTGTAATCATAGAGGGAGGCAAACTCTTACTGGGCACATGGCAGGCCATTTTTTTCTGCGAATTCGACGGCGCACGGCATAGACGGGTAACACTCAAAATCATTGGTGATTGACGGGGATTAATGGAGGAGCGGGAAGCAAGGGGGGCTGAATAAATTTTCATGGACCCGCCCCCCCTTCAAAGTTTATAAATCAGGTATATCCTTTTTTGGTGTACTCTCCGGTTCTGTATAAGAGAATAATTTTTTATCTTTCAGATACTCAATGACTTTTCTCACAGATTCTTCGAGTGATGCATTCCCCGTATTAATAATCAGCTCCGGGGTTTCAGGCTTTTCATAGGGGGAAGAAATGCCGGTAAACTCAGGTATCTCTCCTTTTCTTGCCCTTGCGTAAGCGCCTTTCACATCCCTTTTTTCACAAATTTCAATGCTGCAATCACAATATATTTCTATAAAATCACCATCTTTAACCATATTACGAACTACATCCCTGTCTTTTCGAAAAGGGGAAATAAAGGCCGTAAGAGCAATGACACCTGCTTCAATAAAAAGTTTACACATCTCGCCGATACGCCTTATATTTTCCCTGCGGTCTTCCTTTGAAAAACCCAGGTCGCTGTTTAATCCGTGACGGACATTGTCTCCATCGAAAACAAAAGTTTGACAACCCATTCTGTGCAGTTCCTCTTCAACAGCATGTGCAAGCGTCGATTTTCCTGCACCGGACAACCCTGTAAACCAGAGGATTATACTCTTATGCCCGTTCTGCGCCTCACGCCTTTCTCTTGTAACCGTTGCATGATGCCAGACGACATTATTATTTTTCGTGTTCTTCATCCTCTGTAGATCTCCTTCTGCATATTTAAAAAAAGGTTAAAAAACCTGAAACCTTTGCCTTACCTACTGTTCAGGAAATTCTTCTGATTCTTTTCAAATTATAGAATATGGCAATCTTTGAAAACAAATTTTAGCTCACAGATCAAAACATCTACCATGGGGCTTGCATTGTCAAATGCGTTCATTTTTTTATTAAACACCGATTTTCGCAAAGCCATAACCGTCACGCAAATATAAGAATTCGTATTGGCATCATTTAATATTAACCTTCTATAAGGATATTACCAGCAGATTTCGCCCCGAAAAAATAAGGGGAACCCTCAATCGAAAAGTTCCCCTTTGTTTTTGACATTCTTAAAAAAATACACAACCAAACACCTTATATTCTTTCTTTTAAAAAACATCACCCCCGATCTATTTGGACAGCTCTCTCCTCACTACCTCATAATCTACAGGGTCTTCATCAAAACTGTTTGTACTCTCAGCCTGTCCAAAGAGAGTATAGGTACCGGTGTTAACACCTGAAGGGACTACCCTTGAGAAGTCTTGATCTATGGTTCCATTAGCAGGAAGGATAAAGGTTCCAGGCCCTTCTAAATCAACAGTGCTGCCGTCAGGTAATTGTACAAATACCCTGGCTTCTACGGTTTTGGAAAAGGCGGTATTATTTGTAAGGGCAACATTGTAATTAATGGTGTCGCCCGGAGAGACTGTGGTTGGACCCAATGGTGTCACTATTACCGTAACATCGGTCAATGCAAGACCAAAACCGAGTGTATTGTTTGCATTCAGCCTGCCTTGCGTCAACACAGGAAGCCCCTTGGAGTCAGTCCCATTAAGTATTCTCCACTTCATCTCGTTTACGGTCAAAGCAGGGTCCTGAGACAGGAGCAGGCCTGTCACGCCCACTACGTGAGGAGTGGCCATTGACGTGCCGTCGTACAGGTCATATGTATCTCCGGGAAGCGTGCTGAGGATACTGACTCCCGGCGCGGCTAAATCTACGGAGGCTGTTCCATAGTTGGAAAAATAGGCAAGCAGATCATCATCATCCGTAGCCGCCACTGAAATAATGTTGTCCAGATCATAAGCTGAAGGATACTGAGGACTTACGTCTGTATTTGCACCATCATTTCCGGCAGCAGCAACAAAAACACTTCTTGATGCCTGGATAGCATCGTACTCTGCCTGGCTATATGAGGTGCTTCCATAACTGTTATTGGAAACACGAACACCCATCATAGAGGCATACTCTATCGCACTGATAATGTCTGATGATGAGGCTGAACAGAATATAAGGAAATATGTTCTGAATATTTTCAGCGGCATGATCCGGACGTCCCAGTTGATTCCTGTCACCCCGATACCATTGTCTCCCACTGCCCCGATTGTTCCTGAAGTGTGCGTTCCATGCCCGCCGCATGCGGTATCGGTATCTGTCGGGTCGTTGTCATCCCAGGCAAAGTCCCAGCCGTTCACATCATCTATATAACCATTACCATCATCGTCTATTCCATTGCCGGCTATCTCTCCCGGGTTTGTGTAGAGATTGGCTGCAAGGTCCTCATGGTTTAAATCCATGCCCGAGTCAATCACGGCCACCACTACATCAGGGCCTCCTGTGGTAATATCCCATGCCTCCGGGGCATCAATATCAGCATCAGCAGTCCCCCCTGTCTGTCCGGTATTATCTAATCCCCACATTTCAGGATAGCTCGGGTCATTGGGTATGATATCCGGATATCTCAGATAATTCGGTTCTGCATATTTCACCAAAGGGCTGTTCCGATACACTGTGAGCGCCCGTTCAACGCTTAAAGATGAAGGCAGTTTCAGGTGGTAGAGATCTATTAAACCTATCCGTTTGACAACCCCGGCTCCATTGCCGGCTATCAAGCTTTTTATCTTAGCGCCTGAAACACCGTCCTGAAATTTCACAAGAAGTTCTCCCGGTAAATACTCCGGTCTCTCCTGTGAATATACATCCACATGGCTTATAGCTAAGCTCACTAATCCTATGGCAATAATCAAGGCAATTCTTTTTATTCTTTTCATCACTTCGCTCCTTTCTTTGTTATCAGGATTTACAAGCCTTTTATAGATTTGAGCTTCACCTCCCTCTTTTATTCTTTCCTGCTTATCTTATTAAAATAATCGCTGAACCAAACAATGTCAGAGATAAACTTCTCTTAACAAGATAGCATATTTCTGTATAAAATTTTCACTCACCCGGAAAAAACTTAAAGAAAGAGGGGGCCGCACGGCCCCTCCTTTTTTTAAAAACAGGCTGTCCCTGTTAAAATGAGCCCAGCCATAAATACTATCCTGCTAATAGACCCGTGTCAATGTCCCGATGGGAGAGCCTGTAAGGGTTATCGTATTGAGATCCGACGAAACCGTCCCTTTCCATACCATAGGCACGCCGTTTGGAAGCGTACCGCCCAGGGAAATGTTTCCGGTTGCCGCATCATAATATCCGAAGATCGGGGCAGTAATGGTTCCTGTATCGAAAGTTCCCGTAAAATGGCCGCCGCCCCTTTCAAAGAGCATCATCGTCCCGCCAAGCCCTGAAGATGTGTACTGGCCGGATATGGAGAAAGGCGCTTCTTTAAGAAGCGGGATGGTCCAGATATAGATATCATCAAGACCCGCATCGGTCACGAGGAACTGTTCCCCACCCGGCATCGGAGTGAGCCCGGAGATGGTCGCAAGCCCCAGACCGTATGTATCGAACCTGCGCTCCCTGAAACCCTCGAAATTGGAGATATACACCTCGTCGTAGCTGTTATCCGCAACAAGGAATCTGCCGCCTCCTGCCTGGAATGCCGCTCCAGGGATACTGGTGCCGCCCCCCCACAGCTCAAGGGTGTCGAGAGCGTTCTGGTTTACAGGTTCGCATGTTGAGCGGTCCATCAGAAAGAGGGCGTCGTCCTGGTCGTTGACCACTACGAGCTTGTCAAGCTGGGCTATGTAATCTATCCCCTGCGGATAGTGCATTCCCAGCGCTCCGGTATCACACTGGTCTTCAAGTGTTTCCGAGTCGTATCCGACAAAGTATATCTCGTGGTCGTAGTAGTCTGTGATGGCGAGCTGGTTTGTTGTGGGGATGTAGGCGATACCCGTGGGGTTGTCAGAGCCGAAAGTCAAGGTGCTGAACTGGCGGTCGGGTACGCAGATGAGGGTGCCGCCGAAATCTATTAGGTCCAGAATATAGACAGTATCCGATGTATTATCCACAAACGCGATCTCGTTCGTACCCGGATTGAATGTCACATCCGAAGGATCCGGGCTTCCAAGCCCCCCTGTGTCGCAGAGAAATTCACTGGTGCCACGGGCGTCGACCTGGTAGGATACGTTATAGTTGTCCACTATATAGTACCTCTTTTCCGAGGACACGTATACCACACCGGCAGGATAGGAATTCCCGAGCCCATAGTAGGTATCGAACTGAGTTCTGAGGCTTCCGGAGGTGCTGATGATATATATCTCCGTGTCGTTCCAGTCCGCTACGGCGTACTCATCGGTGTCCTGGAGATAAGTAATATCATTGGGGTTGTCGCTCCCGAATACAATAGTGTCGAACTGGTTTAACTGGTTGCATGACCCCCCGTTCATTACGCTGTCATCGATGATATAGACCTTGTCAGTGCCGTTGTCCGTAATAGCGTAATTGTCGGAAGTCGTGTTATAGGCTATACCTCTGGGTGACGTAGAGCCGAGGACTGCTATGTCACAGTTGCCAAGAACCGTCCCCGTTGTGTCGGTGAAGTAAACCTCATCCTGATAGGCGTCCACTATGGCGTACATGGCGTCCGCAGGATTATAGGTGATGTCCTCGGGCTCCCATGCGGGAAGGGCAAAACTTGCCGTATCGAAGCTTGATATGAGGTTGCAGTCGGAATCGTAGATATAGACCTCATCATCGTAGCTGTCAGTCACGGCCAGACTCCCGGATGCACTGTTATATCCCAGTCCGGTAGAGTTGGCCGATCCGAAGTCAGCCACGCTGCAGGAGTTGGTAGTGATAGGCAGCTGTTTGGCCCCGGAAAATGTCACTCCACCGATAAGGAATGCTATTGTTGCAAGAATTAAAAATAATACTTTCGGTAAGTCCCTGATAAACATAATAACCCCCTGGTTTAAAAAGTCATAAGTTACCCTCAAAGAGGGATTGTCCCTTCTATTTGGTGCAGCAGGAAGGGCTCTGCAAATTTATATGCTTTAATCCGCCACCTCCTTTCCATCACGATTTCTTTGGCTTGCGGATTCCTGCAACGGGCTGCATTTTTATTAAATTTTATCGCTCGAATTTCGAGGACACTCCTCATCATTTTCTTCTTTACGTGTTTTCTCTATCTTTTTTTCATAACCTTTTAAGCTTTCTGTCAAACAGTTGAGTATATTTGTTGCAATATCAATAATCTGATTCTCCGAGAAACCATTTTTTCGCAATATCCGGTAGAAAACCTTTGCAACAATTCTTGCTCCTTTTTTTGTGTCCTTTGATGCAAGAGTGATAACCCTGTCAAACTGCAAATAATTCATAATGTTCCCTGCCTCTTTACCAGCACTTTTTTAATTTCTTTCCCCTATCACTTAATACTTTACTTTCCGGCAGATCAGCAAAATACATCCAGGCTGTTGTGAATTTTTTTCCGGGACTGAGCAAAAATTACCCAAAAATTATCATAACAATACATCAGGACTATTAACAGGAATCAGGTTATCGGACATACCATCTTAAATATAATTAGAAAATTTATATTAAGTTTATATTGGCATTATTATTGCTAACCATGATTATTACTGTCAAGGATTAAAAAATAACTTTGTGTAAAAAGGAGGTGATTAAAGTATGTTTCATAATTGAAGTTTATTATCAATTGAAATTAAAAATTGCAAAGGAGGTTCAAAATGAGTATTGGTACCGTTGGAAACTGTATAGCCCCTGATTCCCAGGTGGCAAAGGCAGCGTATGAAAACCGTGATTACCTGAAAAATAATCCCAAAGTCTCAAAAGACATCAACAAACACCGCCAGTGGTTAAATAATAATCCCGTTGACTCAAAGGACATCTACACACACCGTAAGTGGTTAAATAATAATCCCAATGACGCAAAGGCTATCCATGCAGACCGCAAGTATCTGAACAATCATCCCGACGTCAAAAAAGAGATCCATGCAGACCGCAAATATCTAAACAGTCATCCCGATGTCAAAAAAGAGATCTACGTAAACCGTGAATATCTGAAGAACAACTATGAGGACACAAAAGATATCTATGATAATCGCCTTCGCGTGACTGTCTGAAAAACCTGGGATCAGGATAGCGGACAGAAGGGGTCGATTTCATTCGATCCTTTCTGTTCAACTTTTTTGTTATGTAGCTATCCCGGCAACCTTGCCATGCAGTCTTCAAGGATTAAATAATCCACCTTTGTATTCAGAAAAGTGGTTATTGCATCCTTAGGCGTACATACTATAGGCTCCTGGACATTGAATGATGTATTGAGAAGCAGTGGAATACCTGTAATTTTGTAGAATTCATTTATCAACTTCCAATACCCGGGATTAGTCTCTTTAAATACAGCCTGGGGTCTTGCAGTCTTGTCAATATGCACCACTGCCGGTATCTTATCCGCCATACTCTTCTTTACAGGGAAGGTAAAAATCATGAATGGAGAATTATGATAATACTCAAAAATCTCGTGAGCATGCTCAGATAGAATGGACGGTGCAAATGGCCTGAATTGTTCCCGTTGTTTAACCTTTTCATTAATTATATCCTTCATTTCAGCCCTTCTGGGGTCTGCAAGCAAGCTCCTTGCTCCCAGCGCCCTTGGCCCCCACTCCATCTTTCCCTGGAACCAGCAGACCAGTTTGCCGTCAGCAAGTTCCCCGGCAGTTCTGCTGAAGAGTATATCTTCAGGAAGTTTTTCATATGGGATATTCATATCCTTTAATGCCTTTTCAGCATCTGATGAACTGAATGACGGACCCAGGTAAGCATTATTTAAATTAAATTGCCTCTCTCTTCCCGTATTTTTATGTTCGAGATACAATGCAGAACCTAATGCACAACCTGCATCCCCGGCAGCAGGTTGTATGAAAACATCTTTTACAGATGTTTTCTTGAACAATTTTCCATTAGCAACACAATTAAAGGCAACCCCTCCGGCCATGCATAACTTATCCAGATTTGTTATTTTGCATAAGTGATTAACTACGTGAAAGATAGCATCTTCAACAACTGCCTGCGCGCTGGCGGCAATATCCATGTGCCGTTTTGTAACTTCTTCTTCCTTTTTTCTCGGCTCTCCAAATACATCAATAGCCGTTTTACGAAATACACCGTCACGTGCAAGATGATAATCTGCAAAATAAGGGTCTATTTTAAAAAGACCATTGGGAAGAAGCTTTATAACGTTCTTCCCGATATAATCTGCATATACAGGCTCTCCATAAGCCGCAAGCCCCATCACCTTATATTCGTCCGACTGAACCTTGAAACCAAGAAAGGCCGTTACAGCCGAATAAAACTGTCCGAGAGAATACGGCAGCCTGATTGATTCAAGTTTTTTGATGCTTGTTCCATCACCGATCCATAGCGCTGTCGTATCCGCCTCGCCCGCTCCGTCAACAGTCAAAACAGCCGCCCTCTCAAAAGGAGAGAATAAAAAAGCGGATGCAGCATGGGAAAGATGATGATCTACAAATTCTATTTTATAGTTTCCTTTTCCAAAATGATTTTCAATTGTGCGCCTGAACCTGAAAAGTTCAGCCCATTCATTCTGCATCTGCCCCATGCCCCTTGAGGTTTTCGCCCTGAACAGGGCAGGAGATGTGAAAAGGCTTTTCAGCGCCTGTGTGGCCCTTACCCTGAGGGCCCACGGCCTCCATGACGCACAGATAATATCAACATCACCGATTTTTATCCCGGCAAAATCAAGGCAGAACTGCATGGCATTTTTGGGGAAGCCTCTCGTATGTTTGACCCTTGTAAATCTTTCTTCTTCAGCCGCAGCAATTACTTTTCCGTCAATTACAATGGCTGCCGATGCGTCATGCATGTTATTTATGCCTAAGATAATCATTTTTTAACCATTCGCGCTTATCCTGATTCAACCATAGAAAAAATCAAGAAAACTCCGTTGTAAAATTATTTTTAATTGATGAATAAATTGATGCTTGACAGGTTAGTTATGGCAGTAGAAATCTCTCAAACCCGAACCATAATAAATAGTTAAAAAGCAATAAAATAAAGACAAGGGCATGTATTTCCAGAAAAATTACCAATCCTCTCCTTTTAAGCTTTTTCCGGACAGTTAAAAGCTTATCTTCAGGGACCCAGAGACCTTTAAAAAAAACCTCTCCTTTTTTATGTCTTTGCTCTCTTTCTTTAAGGAGATTTTCTTTTAAAGAATCCCTGAACTTGCGTTTATAATCTTTTATCTGATTAATTAAAGCCGATTCTTCTTTTCTTTCTTTTTTACCCATTACCGTAATTGCTCAGCCACAGATGAGCGCTGATTTTTTCTTTTGTTATCAAAGACAAATCTACTGTGATCGCTTTTGTATTTAAATTTGTCTGTGTGCATCCGTGTAAATCCGTGGCTTAAAACTCTATGTGCAGTAACCATACAAACAGGATAAAATTAAATATCATGGAAAAAACTCCAACACCGATTCCAACAGTCAGCTCGCCGAGGAACTCAAGGTATACCCTGCTCCTCTCAGTGAGCGTAAGCTGTTTTTTTGCAAACCCCTCCTCATGCTCAAGTGAAGAAAGTTCATCTGATGCTCTCTCATTCTCGACCCTTTCAATGACTTCCTTGATTTCATCCGATGGATATGCCATTTATTCTTTTGAGATAACTTCCTTTATAATCTTAGCCGTCCTTATCTTTCCTGTCTCGTTAATATAATCTACAAAAAAGGCATAAAATACACCTGCTATTAAACCAAACAATAAAGCCACCATTACATTAAGCCATAATATAGGAAAGGAGGGGCTTTCAGGAGGTTTAGCTTCATCTACTACCACTACAAATTGTATCCGGCGCGCCTGCTGCATTTCAGCCTCCTGAAGATTCATCTTGAGCTGTTCGTAAATTTTTTTATATCGTTCCATATTTTCATTTAATCTCTCCCATTCAGTCTTTATATATGGCAATCTTTTAAGTCTTTCGTTTATTCTGTCAATTGCCTCTGAATAACCTTTCAAAGTGGCCTGTAGTTTGTTTTTGTCAATAACCAAATCAGCAAGCTCTTGTCTTAATTGTTCATAAAAGGTATCGCCCGGCTTTATCTGAGATAAGACAAGATTTTGTATCTCCCGTGTTAATATTTCCGATGTCTCTTTATATTGATTTTTCAACATCTTTACATCAGGATGAGTTTCTTTCAACTCAACCAAGGCAGATGAAATCTGTGCAGATAAGTCCGAGAGCTTCTTCTGAAGATAATCAATTAATGAGTTAGTTAAAGAAAACTCTTGTTCAGCAATCAGAATTCCTTCTTTTTTAAGCTGTGTTTCAAATGCTTTGATTTTTCCATCATTTCCCCTGATGAGAACATTAGTATCTTCAAGCTTCCCCTGAAATGAAAATCTCTGGGAGGTAAGATGCATTATTTCTTCATCTATAGAAGCAATATTGCTTTCCTCTTCAAACCTTTTCAGCGCGTTACCTGCCTCAATTAAATTCTCGTTAGTCTCGGAAATCTCCCCTTTAATCATAGGAATATCCAGTTCAAGATTTTTCATGGATGCATCCTGGAGAAACGAGTTCAAGTATTTTACATAGGCATTTGCGACATTTGCGGCAAGCACAGGATCATTGTCCTTACTATATATCCTTAGCAAGTACTCATCTGTGAGTTCAAAAGAGATATCAGACCTAAGTAATTTATTAACCTTTTTAAGAGGAAACTCCTGATGAATAAGATCAGCAATTTTCTTGCTTTTTAATATGCCGATATATGGCCCGGCCTCATCTTCAACAGGCTTCGGCACTAATTTGGCTCTCGCCAACTCCCCTAATGAATTGCTTGACATATAGGACATTGCGGGTGATTTATCAGGCACATAACAAACTGCTATTGCTTCATAAACAGGCTTATACAATAAGCTTAGCGCTATAGTTGTCATAACCGATATAAAAGTTATAATGACTATAGATATTTTTCTTTTGTATAAGACTATCCAGTAATCAAGTAGATTTTTTTCCATTTTTTATTATTGCAATATTCGGAAAGTTTTTTTGAAAAATTGCCCTTATCATTTAAGGTTATGCATCTATATTATGCATGATAACAAAAACAAGTTTCAAGCTTAACAAGCAGCAATTCTCGCTGAGTGCATAAAAAACAGGCAGACCGGGAAATTTACTGTAAATATAAAAAATAAACCTCAACAACAAGTCGAACAGAAGATATTTTTCAGATATGAGCCCGGAATTAATTGACA
>BDSY01000077.1 GCA_002897895.1 bacterium BMS3Abin06 | reverse complement strand
GTCCTGATTTTGGTTTCCAGGAAATGAAACCCTTGACCCAATGCAATAAGGATAATTTCGGGGCTCAATACCTTCACTTGCGTTGTGGCTGACATTCTGCCCTCCCCATGGCTTCGTATGTTTCGTTGCCTCCTCATACGCATGGTTTAGTTCCGTGCCGGTGGTTAGCCGCTACACGTGCCGGATTTTCCAGCTTGCTTATTTTAGCTTTGCTTGACGCACTCATCTTTTTTCCTTTGATACTCTCTGCCTTTGTGCCTGTGTGAGCAGTTATATTTTTCGTGAGGCCAATGCGTTGACTTGACTTTGAAGGGTAAATTCAACTAAATTATTCTCTATGCGAAAACCATATATAGCAGCAAACTGGAAAATGAACAAGACCATTGAGGAAACCGGGGAGTTTATCAATGCCTTCCTCCCGATGGTCAGGGATATTACGGATGTCGACATCCTGATTGCACCGCCTTTTACGTCTCTGGCAGCCGCATCCCGGCTTCTGAAATCATCAAATGTCATACTTGGAGCCCAGAACGTCTATTATGAGGAAAAAGGCGCTTATACCGGCGAAATTTCTCCGGGCATGCTCCTGTCTGCGGGATGTTCCTGCGTAATCATCGGACATTCGGAAAGAAGACAGTATTTCTCGGAAACCGATGAGATCGTAAATAAAAAGATTAAGACCGCCAGGAACAATAATCTTGAAGTAATCCTCTGTATCGGGGAATCTCTGGATGAAAGAGAAGCGAACAGGACTTTCGAGGTATTGGACAGGCAGCTTGCCGGTTCTTTGAGAGATTTATCACTTGACGGAATAACAATCGCTTATGAGCCGATCTGGGCTATAGGCACCGGAAAGACAGCCTCAAAAGAACAGGCCAACGAAGCACACACATATATCCGTGAATGGCTGAGAAAAAATAAGGACGGCGCTGACATTGTAAGAATACAGTACGGCGGCAGCGTTAAACCGGACAACATAGAATCACTGATGTCAGAGCCTGAAGTAGACGGCGCGCTTGTGGGAGGCGCAAGCCTCAAACCCGACAGTTTTGCCGGAATAGTCACAGGCGCAATAAAAAAATAAAAAGGAATATTAATAAATGTTTACAGCAGTGCTTACACTCCATTTAATAGTATGTTTATTTCTGATTTTCATTATCCTGATCCAGAGCAGCAAAGGCGCTGAGATGGGCGCTGCGTTCGGAGGTTCGAGCCAGACCCTTTTTGGAAGCAGGGGCGCTGCAACTTTTCTCAGCAAGCTGACAACCGCTGCAGCCATTTTATTCATGATTACCTCCCTGTCGCTTGCAATAATCTCTGTCAGGAGAGGCTCTGTCATGTCTTCAGTGCCTGTCAAAGAATCCCCGGCCAACCCTCTTGCAGACACAACATCCGGCCCGCTTCAGGAAAAGCCTGCGGCTCCCGGTCAGGGGGAGGTTCAGAACCCTGCTGCTCCTGCAGCAGGGCAAAAGCAGTAAATTAATACTCACCGATCAGAAACAGCAGGGCATGAAAAAAGAAATAATATCGTGATATTCAGGTCTTAAAAAAGGGGCAGTCTATCAAGACTGCCCCTTTTTTGCAACTTTAAAACTGAGGTGATTTCAGGAGGGTGATAACCGCTGACTTCAATGTACTGCTGATTGCGGTTGAGCCGTCGGTTGTTCCACCTATATTACTTGATAAAGCTGCTACGGAATCGGAAAAACTCTTCTCAAGGGCCTCCTGGGCGCTCATGTCGTTTCCGGCTGCTTCCTGCGATCCCCATCGTACAAATTCGAGGATCATGATATCTTCCTGGATGGCGAATATCGAGGCATAGCTCGCGTCTATTCCCTGTGATTCAAAATCTGTCCTTCCCGGTGTCCAGTCTCCGCCTCCTTCGTCCTCACAGCTGCTTTTGTCATAATATCCACTAACAGAACAGGTGCCCAGCCAGGTCATAGTACTCGGGATGGTTGTATTATCAGGCGTGTAGGTCATCCCACCGCCGTTTGCTGCAATAGCCGATACCCAGTCAACAATTACCGCCATGGTAACAGGCCAGTTTACCTGGGATCCATCAGACTTGTAAAACTTGAAGTCAGCCGCTGATACGGCTGATGGAGCGTCAGCATTGATATTCGATACCATAGTAGATATACGGCTGTCCGAAGCAGCGGTATCCGTCATAAACTGCTCAAATGCAGCCTGCATGGTTGCTTCAAATGTTGTTTGAACGGCCTGAATCCCGGATTCAGTTTCGCTGCCGTTAAAAACCTGTTCAAATGCCTGAAATGCGCTAACCATTGTATTTAAAAGAGTATTCGCTGCAGACTGGTAATTTGTCACATCATCACCTGAAGCCCCAAGCGTTGTCAGCGCCGTCGAGTATTTTTCAATATCTTTGTCCGCCTTCAGTTTCTGAATTCCGCCGCCTATACTTGAATCAATCATCTTTGCCGTAGCGCTGGATATGTCGCCGTTAGTTACTCCCGTATTCATCAAAGGCACAACAATCGACCCCATGCCGTTAAACGCCTCTAAAACCCTGTCCTGTGAAAACCCGGCTGTAGTGGCTGCCTCAACCAGCACCAATAATAATTTTGAAGCGGCTTCACCCCGGGCATTTAATTTCTCGGCATCCGTGCTTGCATCCACAGAGTCTTTTATAAATTTACTGTATCCACTGCTTTTATCAGCCAGCTTAGATACTATGCTGCTTTTATATGCTGCTATCTGCGTGCTTGTTACGCCGTTGCTTGTCAGATAATCGATAAAACCTCCGCTGTTGTTAATACCCTGGTTGACAAGGTCGGCCATAAAAGTCAGCTCGGATAAAGTGGCTGATGTTGACCGGACTACCACAAATCCGAAAACGGCAAGAATCGGGTCGTCTGTCCCTGCAGATTCCAGCGCTGCCAGTAAGGCCTTCGTCTGGGAGTTTGTCAGGCCGGACACACCTACAGGCAGTGACTCACCGGAATTCGGACAGGGGGAGATGGAGCGCCGTACAATATTATCGCTGCTGTCTTTGATTGTTATCAGAAGAAAATTGCATGAGCTGTTGTCAGGGATGCCTCTTAAGGTAAAGGAAACCTTGCCGTCTGAATCAGCAGTAGCTGAATCAGATGACGCACTTGAATTCACTGTGCCGTCTGAATCTATTTTCTGGACAGTAATTGTGTAGGTTTCACCTGATGTCAAGGCATTGGCAATAGCGCCGGTGAATATCAATACTGCAAACATAGTCATGCCGGCTAAAAAACGGGACATAGTATTGGATGCTTTCATTTAACTTCCTCCATAAATTTAATTTATTTTTACTCTCCGCTGCCGCTTATGCTCGTGCTGCTGCCTCCACTGCCGCCGCACCCTGTAACCGCCAGGGTGGCTGCAAGCATCAAAACGCAGAAAATTACTGAGATAATTTTTCTTTTCATCTTTCTCTTTCCTCCTTTAGAGTTGTTTATTGAGACTTAATGATAAAAATCATATCCATCATATCGGCTTAATGAATTGTTTTGTTTAGAGGGGAAAGTATATTTTTTCTATAGGGATATTCCCTATATGCTGAAAACGTAATGATCTATCCTCAGAACCGGCCTGTGGGCGCAGGATTAGTTATTCCACATTCAAGGTTGATTTTTATTGAACGATTCAATGAATGGAGGGTTCAGGTGGTTGCAGCAGTGCTTCGAAATATCAAAATCGCCATCCTGCTTTTAGTAACTAAATAGAGTCTGTGTATAAATTGCCGTTTTTTGTTTTTGTCATACCCGAAGTCTTTAAAAACACTGGATTCCCGCTCAACAGAATGCGGGAATGACGGCTCAATTGTTATGTTTATACACAAACTCTAAACATATGAATCTACGTGCACGCCATTAGCCTGAAAGTATTGAACGGTATTTCCTCTGCGGTCATAGGTTCTATCGATTACGGCCGGTTGAATAACCGGCTCAGCCTGACTGAGGTTTGGAATGGTCAATTCTCCCCGGTTATTATTCCCGGTCCCTGTATCAGCCACAACTTTGCTGTAAGGCGTTACATCAACAACATGCTCTTCTTCCGGAGAATGATTTTTGTTTCCATCTGAATGCCGGGGATTTAAACGTATGTCATTATGCGTATTGAAACGCACATCATTAACTGTATACTTGTTAAGCTTCAGTCTGAAAAAGTTCAGAATATTCAGATTAATAACAGTTGTCATGCGATTATTTAGCCTGCCGATCCCTTGAAAATTCTATTATAACAGTCTGAAAAAATAATTCAACCAGGGCTTAGTGTACAAATTGAAAAAAACGGCTCTTTTATTGTCTCACTCCGGCATATGGGACACTTGCCCGGCTTTTTAAGTTTCTCTCTTTTCTTAAACGTGAATCCGCATTTTTTGCATACAGCAGGAGTAACAACAAGTGTGCAGCCTTTTTTATTGATAGTCTTTTGTATATGATAAAGATGGTCATACACTTCTTTTTCAGAGACCCTGACAGTGCCGGATATGTCCTTAACCGACAGAGTCTGCCCTTTAAGGACGGATATTATTTCCTGCCGGACAGTCTCCTGCCGGTATGCAGCGTTTTTTGTGAGCATTATTTGTTTGACGGTTTTTTGCAAATATATAAATCTATGATAACATTTATTAAGAAATCCATAACCATACTCAAGTCCCGTATGGATTTTACCGAAAAGGTTTATGTATATGCCCGGGGCGATATAGCAAGCCGGATAACGTTGTCCGGGAAATGGAAAATGCATCGCGCCGGATATAGAAACAGATGAAATTTACCGCTCTTATTAACCTGTTAAAATCTGCAAGGAGGATTAAGGCATGTCGGCAAAAAAATCCAGCCAGGCATTAAAATCAGCACAGAAAGTTTTTCCACCGCCCAAAGAATTTTCAAAGAATGCACTTGTTAAGAGCAGGAAAGAATATGAAGACTTATACCTCAGATCGGTGGAGGACCCGAAGGGTTTCTGGGCAGACATGGCCAGGGACAACTTATCATGGTTTAAAAAGTGGAATAAAGTTGTTGAAAGAGACTTCATAAAACCGGAAATCAAATGGTTCACAGGCGGCAAATTAAACGTCTCTTACAACTGCATAGACAGGCATTTAAATACACCGAGAAAGAACAAGGCTGCACTCATCTGGGAAGCGGAAGACGGAGAGAATAAAACCTATACATACCAGGAGCTCCACCGCCTTGTTTGCAGATTTGCCAACCTGCTGAAAAAATCAGGGATCAAAAAGGGCGACAGGGTTGTATTCTATTTGCCCATGATACCGGAGCTTGCTATCGGCATGCTGGCCTGCACCCGGATCGGCGCCATTCACAGCATAGTCTTCGGGGGATTCAGCGCCTCCGCCCTCAGAGAGAGAATCAATGATTGCCGCGGTAAAATTCTCATTACTTCCGACGGCTCGTTCAGGTCGGGAAAGGTGATTCCTCTGAAGAAAAATGCAGATATTGCAATGGAAGAAACGCCCGGTATAAAGCGCTGTCTTGTAATCAGGAGAACAGGAATAAGCGTTGCAATGAAACAGGGCAGGGATTATTTTGCAGAAGACGAACTCAGGAGGGAAGATATATCATCATGGTGTGAGCCGGAGAAGATGGATGCAGAGGATCCCCTTTTTATCCTGTATACAAGCGGCAGCACCGGAAAACCTAAGGGACTGCTTCATACTACGGCAGGTTACCTCCTTTATACAGCGACGACTTTCAAATATATTTTTGATTACCATGAAGAGGACACTTACTGGTGCACTGCCGATATAGGATGGATAACAGGACATTCATATATTGTCTATGGCCCCCTGAGTAACGGAGCAACAAGCATAATGTTTGAAGGCGTTCCTTCTTACCCCCGGCCCGACAGGTACTGGGAGATAGTGGAAAAGTACAGGATAAATATATTTTACACAGCTCCTACGGTTATCAGGGCGCTTGCAAAAGAAGGAGATGATTGGACGAAGACTAGAGACCTCAGCAGTCTCAGGCTGCTGGGCTCTGTCGGTGAACCTATAAACCCGGAGGCTTGGCTCTGGTATCACAGGAATATCGGAAAGGGAAAGTGTCCTATAGTGGATACGTGGTGGCAGACTGAAACAGGGGGAATTGTTATCTCTTCACTTCCCGGCGCTGTGCCGATGAAACCCGGTTATGCAGGCAGGCCCTTTTTCGGTGTAGAACCCATGATAGTTAATGCGGATGGTTCCCCTGTCAAGACCGGGGCAGAAGGTGCACTCGTAATTAAGAAAGCATGGCCCGGTATTGCAAGAAACATTTACGGCAACCCCAAACGCTATAAGGAAACATACTTCTCGCAGGTCAGGGGCGCCTATTTCAGCGGTGACGGCGCCAAGGTCGATAAAGACGGGGATTATCAATTACTGGGTCGGATTGACGACGTAATAAACGTATCAGGTCACAGGCTGGGTACTGCCGAGATAGAAAGCGCTCTTGTTGCCCACTCCTCGGTATCAGAGGCTGCTGTTGTCGGTTTCCCGCATGAAGTGAAAGGACAGGGCATATATGCTTTCGTCATTTTGAACAGTGGTTTCAGCGGCAGCGGGGAACTCGAAAAAGAGCTTGTTGCACAGATAAGAAAGGATATCGGCCCCATTGCTAAACCGGATGCAATACAGTTTGTGGACGGGCTGCCCAAGACCAGAAGCGGAAAAATAATGAGAAGGATACTGAGAAAGATAATCGAGGGCAAAGAACATGAGATTGGTGATACCTCTACACTCGCTGATCCGTCTGTTGTGGAGAAGCTTATAGAGGGGAGGAAAATCGGCAAACATTAACTGTTACCGGTTATTCGAATAACTGATAATCCATAACTAACAACGGAGGTTTCCATGCTCTACATATCCATATTTGATGCAAAAGAAGGAATATCAATTGAGGCAATAAACAGGGAAAGGGAAGAATGGTACAAAAAGGGTAAAGATAAGACCTTCCAGAAAATGTGTAAAACGATTGACAGGTACGAAGTAGTGGGCAAATCACCCTTGAAAATTATCTTTATAATAGAGACCGACAACGTACAAGCCCTCAATGTTCTGTCGCGCCACTTCGGTGATAAGTGGATATCCACTACTTATCCGGCCTTACGGAGGGAGATATTTGAAGCCATGGAAGAAGACAGGAGTATAATCGGCGGTTAGAAACCGGGATTACATTTAACTTCGAAGCTGTGTCAGCCATAACACATTTCAAATAAAATTTTTATTATTAAAGTTTTATTTGAACCTGCCGAATAGTAATTAGTTATAGATGCCGAGTACCTTTGAACCTGAAATCTGCATGGGAGAACAGTTATGGCTAAAGAAAAAGGAACAAACCGCTGGACCGTCCTGGCCGGGGCGCTGATCGTTCAGATTATATTGGGGACTGTCTACGCTTTCAGCGTCTTTGTCAAACCCCTTGAGATGGAATTCGACTGGAGCCGCACAACAACCCAGTGGGCATTTTCTTTTGCCCTTGTATCTTTCGCTATCATTATGATACCGGCAGGCCGTCTGCAGGACAGGATCGGCCCCCGGAAGGTCGCCTCCATAGGCGGCATCCTGCTTGGAATTTCCTTCCTCCTCGGTTCGCTGCTGATTGAGGAGAGCCGTCCCTGGGCGTTCTATCTGACATACGGCATTATAGGTGGTGCAGGGATTGGATTTGCATATGTCTGCCCTATCGCTGCCGCAGTCAAGTGGTTTCCTGATAAAAAGGGATTGGTTACAGGTTTATCCGTTGCAGGATTTGGCGCAGGCGCGCTCTTTTTTGCAGGCCCGGCGTCTGCTCTCCTGCTGCCTCCGGGAAACGGGGCAGAGGCTATGGGGATATCGCAGATACTCCTTGCAGCCCTCGGGATTTCCCATGGGAGCGGATTTGGAATCGGATGGAAGAGCTTCTTTGTCCTTCATGGTATTACCAGCGCTGTTTTCGTTATTCTCGGCGCTTCGCTTCTGCGTAATCCTCCAACCGGATGGCAGCCTCCCGGCCGGCAGACCGGTAAAGTTCAAAGTAGCCCTGAAGTTGATACCGGGTGGAAAGAAATGCTGAACACACCTCTTGCCTGCATGTTATGGCTCACATTTATCTTCGGGGCCACTTCAGGGTTGATGGCTATCGGCCAGTGGAAACCCCTGATGGGGGCCATACTCAATGGAAAAACTTTTGCGCCCGCATGGATGGGTTCTTTCGGACGGTTTGTAGAGCCTGTAGGTATTCTCGCTATTTTCAATGCACTGGGCCGTATTTTCTGGGGCAAGGTTAGTGACTTTATAGACCGGCCGCGGGCAATGATGATAATGTTCCTTGCACAGGGCATGGCCTTTATGCTCCTTGTCAATGTTGAGTCACACCTGGCCATTTTTCTTGCGTCCGCTCTGGTAGGGCTTAATTTCGGCGGGAATTTTGCTTTATTCCCGTCAGCAACCGCCGACTATTTCGGAACAAAAAACCTCGGTATGAACTACGGCTGGATATTCACTGCATACGGTGTCGCCGGTATCCTCGGCCCTGTTGTAGGGGGAGTGCTCTATGACGCAAGCCGGCAGTATGTACTGGCTTTTGTATTTTCCGGTATCTTATGCTTTGTTGCCGCCGGGTGTTCTGTCGTGGTGTGGGGTCTTGCAAGGGCACAGTCACAGGCTGCACCTCAGCCCCAGGCAATAGCAACTCCGCAGGCTCTGGAGCACGTCAGCAGATTGAATGACCGCATATCAGTCCCTGCCCCGGGACTGGGCTATCCAACCGGTTAATTCTTTTCTAAGTACGTGCGCGCTTCAGCATGGTTAAAAAGAATATCCCTATACTGACAAGGACAATTGTCGGGCCTGATGAGGTGTTGAGATAAACAGAGCCTGCAAGACCGGCAATTCCCGATATTACTCCGAACAGACTTGAGAGAACAAAGAGATGCTTCATGCTTGAGGCAAGATTTTTTGCAGATGCAGCAGGAACAATCAAAAGTGATGTGACAAGTATAATACCGATAATTTTAAGACTCACTGTTATAACAATTGCAATGATTAAAAAAAGCAGGTATTCAAAAAAGCGGACATTAATGCCCTCCACCCGCGCCAGGTCACTGTTGAATGTAATCTGGAGAAAGGGCTTTAAGAATATCAGAAGGATTGCGACAGTCAGTATGCTGATGACAAAAATCAATAACAGGTCGCTGTTTGTTATAGCAAGAATATCTCCGAACAGGAAAGTGAACAGATCAGCCCTGTAACCTTTAAGCATTCCTACAATAAGCATGCCGGTGGCAATAGCGCCTGAAAATGCGACCCCTATAACCGTGTCGTGTGACAGAGATGTTTTTTCAGAGAGAAAAGCTATTAATAATGCGATGAGTATTGCCACGGCAACAGATGATACTGAAAGGTCGATTCCGAGTATGGCTCCTGCCGCAATTCCGGCAAAGGCTGAATGTGATATTGCATCTGCAAAAAAGGACATCCTGCGGAGCACTACAAAGTTTCCGACAAAAGGGCAGAGAATGCCGACCATCACTGAAGCCAGCAACGCCCTCTGGATAAACGGATATGATAAAAATTCACTAATCATGCTCATGGCAACTGTGGATATACGCACCCATCATTTCTCCGTAAACACTCTTTATAACCTCGTTTGTCAGGGTGTCTTCAGGGCTGCCCGTGCATACGAGTCTCCGGTTCAGGCAAAGCACATCATCCGCAAAACGGTAAACCACATTCAGATCATGGGAGATCAGGATTACGGTCAAACCTTTTTCTTTATTAAGGCGTCTGACTAAATCATAAAACTTTTCCTGCCCCTCGATATCCACACCTGATGCGGCCTCATCCAGAAAGAGTATCCCCGGTTCATTAACAATCGCCTTGGCAATCATGACCCTCTGGAGTTCTCCGCCGGACAGGCTGCCGATACCCCTGTCTCTTAAATCCTGAGCCCCGACAGTTTTCAGCAGTCTGTCTATATATTTTTTTTCTTTTCCTTTTCTATGAAAAGGGAATGAATAAATTGGAGGGACAGTAAAACCCAGAAGCTCCGAAACTGTCAGTGGAAATGTCCTGTCAAATTCGAGTCTTTGAGGAACATAGCCGACCTTAGTATGAGACTTGTTATGCCTGAACGGGCGTCCGAACAAAGAAACCGAACCGGTTTGATAGGGGATAAGTCCGAGAATAGCCTTAATCAATGTAGTCTTGCCCGCGCCGTTAGGGCCGATAATTGCTACTATCCTGCCTTCTTCCACTGAAAAAGTGATGTTCTCCAAAAGGTGACGGTTGTCAGCCTTAACGCAGAGATTTTCTACACTCAGGGCCTTCATTCAGTTTCCCGGTTTAAGGCTTTTTTTAAGACTGCGAGGTTTGACCTCATTCTATCTTCATACCATTCTTTATAGGGCGAACCTGTCTCAAGGGTATCAAGGCTGTATACCTCTAAATTCAGATCATCCGCAATCGACTTTACTATCTTATGGGAAATTTGAGGCTCTGTAAAAATGGCTTTAATGCCATTTGACTTTATTGTCTCTATGACATCGGCTATATGTTTGGGAGACGGCTCTATCTCATGAGTCTCCTGGATTACCGCAGCCTGCTTAAGGCCGTAATCCCTGGCAAAGTATTTAAACGCAGGGTGAAAAGCAACAAACTGATTCGACTTCCATGTTTTAATTTCATCCTTTATTTCCCTGTCCAGGTTTTCAAGACGCCGGATATATTCAGCAGCATTTTTTACATATAATTCACTATTGGCGGGGTCGGCTTTTACCAGGGCATCCCTGATGTTTTTTACCTGGATTACGGCATTCTTCGGAGAAAGCCATATATGAGGATCATTATCAATAATCCTGACGCCAATACTTGTATCAACAATAATCAATTTTTCTTTGTCAGTATGTCCGGACTCTCTGATCTCCTCAACAGAGCCTGTCAGTCTTTGCAGCCACGCTTCCAGATGAACACCATTAATAATAAGAATCCGGGATTCCGCGACCTTTTTTACATCTTCCGGACTCAAAGAGTACTCATGAGGCCCGGCGCCTGAAGGCAAAAGATTTTCAACACTTGCCAGATCTCCGGTGATGTTTTTTGTGAAGCTGTAAAGAGGAGGAATGGTTGTAAGGATTTTCAGTTTTGCATCAGCCTGGGGGAGGGGCTGCTTGCAGGCATGAACATTAAAAAACAATAAGAGAACTGCCAATACTGTCAAACGATTAAATGTAATCACGGATAAAATTATACCATAATACGGGTAGTACAAATAAGGAACACGATGGAGGCGTAAATAGCAGGAAAAATCTTTTCCTTTGTATGGTAAATCTGGTATTATGCAGAAAACTATAAAAGTACATATTATGCATATAAACAGATGAATCTGTAGCTTCACATCCATTTATCATTGGTGAGTTGGTGTGCGGCAACATCAAAATCAGGCGTAATCTGAAATAGTCACGAAGATCGAATCTATGCTTTCAGGTCTGAAGCGGCGGGTTAATCATAACAGAATCTTCCCTGTATCCCCTTATAGCAACTTTTCTTCCCTCAATAGAGATTCTGCCTTCTGAATAAAGCTTAATCGCATAAGGGAAGATTTTGTGCTCCTGTTTGAGGATTCTTTCGGAGAGGGTCTCTTCCGTGTCATCGTGATATGCAGGCACTGCTGCCTGTATTATTATCGGTCCCGTGTCCATGCCTTCATCTACAAAATGAACAGTGCAGCCTGAAATCTTTACGCTGTAATCAGCAGCCTGTTTCTGGCCGTGAAGACCGGGGAATGAAGGAAGCAGCGCAGGGTGGATGTTCATTATTTTATTCCGGTATTCATCGATAAGCGCCTTTCCGACAACCCTCATAAAACCTGCCAGTACAACTAATTCAACACCTCTTTTTTTAAGTTCCCCTGCAATATGAGAATAGTATGAATTCCTGTCTGAAAAATCACGCGGCTTTATAATAAGCGCTTCTATGCTATGCTTTCCGGCCCGTTCAATTGCATATGCCTCAGGATTGTCCGTTATCAAAGCACTGATCTTTGCATTTAAGAATCCTGAATCAATGCTGTCAATTATAGATTGAAAATTTGAGCCCCTTCCGGAGGCAAGAACTCCTAAAACTAATGTCTCAGACATATTCAATCCCTGCCCTGCCCTTTTCTGCCCTGCCGATTATAAATGCATTCTCTCCAAGGGATTTAAGTCTTTTGACAATTTTCTGAGAATCGGCCTGATTTACTACCAGAACCATGCCTGTTCCCATATTAAAGGTCTTATACATTTCATCATCAGGAACATTGCCCATTGCCTGAACAAGGTCAAATATCTTGTGAACCGGCCAGCTTCCTTTTTCAATGACAAATTTTAATTTTGCCTTTTGATGGAGTATGCGCGGAAGGTTTTCAGTGAGTCCTCCGCCGGTAATGTGAGCTATCCCCTTCACATTAAAACTCCGGATGATTTTTAAAATACTCTTTACATAAATTTTTGTCGGTTTCAGAAGTTCCTCGCCGATTGTGCAGCCAAGTTCTTTTATTCTTTTTCCGGGACCGTATTTTTTTATGTCAAAGAATAGTTTTCTGACAAGTGAATAGCCATTGCTGTGAAGGCCGCTTGAAGAAAGGCCTATAAGCACATCTCCGTTCCTGATCCCGGAACCGTTTATAATCTTTTTTCCGTCAACAACACCGACTGCAAACCCGGACAGGTCATATTCTCCCTTATCATAAAATCCGGGCATTTCGGCGGTTTCCCCTCCAATAAGCGAGCAGTCCGCCATTTTACAGCCTTCGGCAATGCCCCTGATAACATCCGCTGCCTGTTTTGTTGAAAGTTTACCTGATGCAAAGTAGTCAAGGAAAAAAAGAGGTTGTGCCCCGCTTGTGAGAATATCATTTACACACATGGCAACAAGGTCAATGCCTACTGTGTCATGTTTGTTGCGCATAAAAGCAATCTTCAATTTAGTGCCGACACCGTCCGTACTGCTTACTAAAACCGGATTTTTATAACGGGATGTATCTAATTTGCAGAAAGCGCCGAAAGAGCCAATGTCGGACATAACATAAGGCTTGAAGGTTGAACGTGCAAGGGGTTTGATTATATCTACTAATTTATTACCCTTATTTATGTCGACTCCTGATTTTTTATAAGTTAGTTTCATTGCCCTCTTCGATTTTTTTCAGCCCTTCCCCGGCAGCCTTCTGTGCTGCGGCTTTTTTAGTCTTTCCTTTACCGGAACCGAGGAAATCGTCCTTGATAAAAACTTTTACCTCAAAGGTCTTTTTATGTTCAGGGCCCTCTTCTTTGTGAATAATGTATCTCGGCAGGACACCGAATTGCGCCTGTGCGATTTCCTGGAGTTTTGTCTTGAAATCAAATATGTGTCTGTTTGCCTCAATCTCTTCTATTTTATTCATTAAGTGATCGAGCACAAATTTTTTTGCCTTTTTATATCCCCCATCCAGATAAATTGCAGCCAGGAGCGCCTCAAAGGCGTCGGCAAGAAGGGAAGGCTTTTTTCTGCCGCCGGTTATTTCCTCGCCTTTACCCAGGCAGAGATATGCACCTATATCGAGGTCTTTTGCAGTTTGCGCCAGTGTTGATTCCTGCACAACATATGCCTTAATTTTAGAGAGGTCCGCCTCAGTATATTCCGAATGGGCGCTGAAAAGATTTTCACTGACAATTAATTCGAGAACAGCATCGCCTAAAAATTCAAGACGCTCATTAAATAAAATACTCTCCCTCGATTTTTCATGGGCATATGACTTGTGAGTAAGGGCCTCTTTTAACAGAGACTTTTTTTTAAAAGTATACCCTATAGAGTTTTCAAGCCCGGTTAAATTTTTTGAAGAGGATACACGCATTAGTTCCACCAAATCCAAAAGAATTGGACATCGCTATATTTATATCAAGGGATCTTGCTTTCAGAGGCACATAATCAAGATCGCACCCGGTATCGGGATTTTCAAGGTTTACGGTCGGCGGTACAATTTTGTTAAAGATGCCGAGTGTGCAAATTACAGCTTCCACCCCACCGGATGCGCCGAGGAGATGCCCGATCATTGACTTTGTTGAACTCACACATAGTTGAAAGGCATGTCTGTCAAATACCTTTTTAATCGCTGCTGTTTCCAGCTCATCGCCGTATTTTGTCGAGGTTCCGTGAGCATTTATATAATTCACTTCTTCAGTGCGGATACCGGCATCCCTTAATGCAGCTTCCATGCACTTTGCAGCGCCTTCGCCATCGGGCGCAGGACTTGTTATGTGATATGCGTCTGAATTCAGGCCATAACCGATTATCTCCGCATAAATCCTTGCCCCCCTGTTCACGGCATATTTCAGTTCTTCCAGGATTAAAATACCGGCGCCTTCTCCCATAACAAAGCCGTCCCTGTCTTTATCAAACGGCCTGCTTGCTTTTTCAGGCTCGTCATTTCTTGTGGACAGCGCCTTCATGGAAGAAAAGCCCGTAATGCCTAACGGTGTTATAACAGATTCGGATCCACCGCAGATCATTGCATCGGCAACTCCCCTCTGGATGAGCTTGAATGCGTCACCTATTGAGTGCGTGCCGCTTGCACAGGCCGTAGCAACTGCGGTATTCGGCCCTTTTGCGCCGAATCTGATAGATATCTGGCCCGCGGTGAGATTTATTATAGTCATCGGTATGAAGAAAGGGGTTATTCTTTTGGGGCCTTTTTCATTCAGTATCTGATTATAACGCTCAATTGCAGGGAGGCCGCCCATTCCGGCCCCGACAATTACCCCTGTTCTGTCGGCAATGCTTTCCGTAACTTTAAGTCCTGAGTCTTCCATTGCCAATGTTGCTGCTGCAAGACCAAGATGGATAAACCTGTCCATCTTTTTTTGCTCTTTAACATCTATGAAATCGTCAATCTCAAAATCAGGGACTTCCGCAGCTATCCGGCATATCATGCCGTCAGGGTCAAAGTGTGTTATTTTCCTGACGCCCGACCGACCTTCGAGGAGGCCTTTCCATGATTTTTCTGTTCCGGTTCCGAGGGGAGTTATCATTCCCACACCGGTTACTACAACTCTTTTGTGTTCCATTGATCCCTAAGAATTCAGAAATGCTTAGTTGCCTGATTTGTCTTCTATATATTTGACGGCATCCTGGACTTTTAATATCTTTTCCGCATCTTCATCCGGAATCTCGATATTAAATGCCTCTTCAAAAGCCATTACAAGCTCAACTGTATCAAGTGAGTCAGCGCCGAGATCTTCTATAAAAGATGCCCCGGGGGTTACCTTTTCCATATCGACACCGAGCTGTTTTGCTATTATATCTTTTACTTTTGCTTCAACTGACATCCAGCACCTCCATTTAGTTTAAGTTCAAAATAACGGAAACATCATTATACATTTTTTTCCCGTAAAATGCATTATGAGCATATCAATAGCAACAATTCACGGTGAATTTGTAACGCATTGAGATTGCTTCGCTTCGTTCGCAATGACAGAAAAGATTTTCGTAATGTCATTGCGAGGAACTTCATTTGACAAAGCAATCTTGCCCGGAAATTATAATACTATAAATAATCTCATCTTCTTACTCTTTACATGTACATGCCGCCGTTTACATGAATGACCTGGCCGGTAATATAATCGCCTTCTTTTGAAGCAAGGAATATTATTGCATTTGCTACATCTTCAGGTGTGCCGAATTGACCGAGGGGAATGGCCTTCTTCATTTCGTTTTTGACTTCATCATTCAGTATATCGGTCATTGCTGTCCGGATAAATCCGGGGGCGACTGCATTCGCCCTGATACCCCGGCCGGCGTATTCCTTTGCAATGGTTTTTGTCAGGCCGATAAGGCCGGCTTTGGAAGCACTGTAGTTTGCCTGTCCGGGATTACCCATGAAGGCAACGACGGAGGATATGCTTATGATTTTTCCTGAGCGCTGTCTGGCCATTATTTTTATTGCTTCTTTACTGCACAGAAATGCGCCTTTCAGATTAATATTTAATACCGCATCCCAGTCTTCTTCTTTCATTCTGAGAAGTATTGTATCCCTTGTTATTCCCGCATTATTAACGAGTATGTCAAGTGCGCCGAGCTCTCCGGTAAATGCTCCGAATGCGGCTCTAACATCATCCTGTTTTGAAACGTCAAGTTTTATGGCTATGCTCTTTACACCGGAGGCGCTTACTTCCAGCGCCGTCTCCTGCGCACTTTCGATATTCAGATCAGCTATGGCAACATTAGCGCCCTCTTTTGCCATTTCGAGTGCGACGGACTTGCCGATTCCCTGTGCTGCACCCGTAATTAAAGCATTTTTACCTTCAAGTCTCATTACTCCTCCAGATTCAGATAATTTTATAGAAAAGATAAAAAAGGACGGGATATTATAAAATTTCAGCTTTAATTAGGCAACCTCATTTTCCCTGTTCTTTAAATTTAATATAAAGTCTCCGCTTTTGAAGTTTAAAATGACCTGAGCAGTTACGTTATTTGACTGCTTCTCTCTTTTCCCTTATAATTTCCAATATGTTAAAGATAGCGGCAATCGATGGTCAGGGAGGCGGCATTGGAAGCCTTATCGTAAAGAGACTTCGGGAAGAATTCAGGGATTCGATTGAAATAACCGCCCTCGGAACAAATGCAGCAGCTACAACAGCTATGATGAAAGCAGGGGCTGACAGGGGCGCCAGCGGGGAAAATGCCATAATCCGGAATGCCGGGAAAGTTAACCTTATCACAGGACCCATCAGTATCATGCTGCCCAATGCAATGCTCGGTGAACTGACCGCTAAGATGGCTGAGGCTGTATCATCAAGCCCTGCAAGGAAATTATTAATACCGCTCAACCAGGAGCAGGTAGATATTATAGGATTCAGACGGGAGCCTCTGCCGCATCTGATAGATGAATTAATTCAAAACATAAAGGAGATAATTAAAAATGTGTGAAGCAAATGCATATATTGAAAAAGACGGAAAAGAAGAACTCTACCTGGAAAATGTAGATATCCTGAAACCTGAAGAAGGGAAAATCTACATGAGAAATCTCTTCGGCGAGCAAAAATTTTTCGAAGGCTCAATAAAAGAGATTTCCCTTATCAAACACAAGATCATTCTCAAAAAAGATTAACTCTTCAAGTTAAGCAACTCACAAATTAAATGAATTTCATGCGCATCATTACCCAGGGGACGAATCATGCCTTTTTCAACATGGCCCTTGATGAGGCAATTTCAGAGGCAGTCAGACAAAAGCTCTCCCCCCCTACCCTCAGATTGTACCAATGGGACAGGCCGTCACTGAGTATCGGATATTTCCAGAAGGTCTCGGATATAGATATTAGTTATTGCGATAAGAAGGGATATCCTGTAGTAAGAAGACAGACCGGCGGAAGGGCGATTCTTCATGACTCGGAACTGACTTACAGTATTTCCACATCCGGTTCTTCACTGTTTAACGGCAGCCTGCTTGAAAATTATACTGTTATCAGTAATGCCATAATATCGGGACTTAAACTTAACGGCATAGATGCAAAAATTTCATTTAAAAAGAAAAGAAATACCGGGGACAAAAACCCTGCATGCTTCAAAGCCGTATCATACGGGGAGGTCACCGTTGAGGGCAGGAAAATAGTTGGCAGTGCGCAGAAGCGGCATAAAAACGGTTTTCTGCAACACGGCTCCATACTTCTGGGCTTCAATGCAAGAGAATTGTGTAATGCCCTGGGAAGCAGTGATACAGAAAATTTTAAGGATATAGGCGCAATCAAAGATTACGCCCCGGAAATATCTTTCAATGACCTGGGGCACTCATTAAAAGAGTCTTTTGAGAAAACATTGAAGATAAAAATGATCCCGGACAATCCGACGGAATTTGAACAGAATCTTGCAAAAGAACTTGAACTCAGGAAGTATTCAACTAAGGAATGGAATTTCAGACGTTGAATATTTAACAATCTTCATTGAAAAGCATTTTTTCGAGGACCGGACAATCTCTTTTTTCAAATTTCATATCCCGCATAATAGACAGGGTAATCCGTGCCCTTTATGTAGTAAACGATCAAAGAGCTCCATAGAACAATCGCCAGGTAATTCTGGAAAAAAACATTCAAAAGGTAAATCAGGGGAGTCATAACAGGTACCACACTGAAAGATAGTTGAATGCCGTAGAATATAACATTCACGGCAATAATTCCGATAAACAGAATCACGTAAAACAAAAGTGCCTGGGGCATTTTTTTTAAAAAATCAAATGCACTCCGGATAGAATCCATTACCCCTTTTCCTTCTATAACCAGAGCTATCATTGAGTAAACGGCAAATATAAAACCCGCAGCAACAATTATTATGCTGAAAATTACAATGGTCAGCATGGCAAATGAACTGAAAAACATTTCAAGCGCGCTTCCTGCTTCTGTTACAGCCTGCATAACAACAGCAACAATTACCCCTGAGACAATAAATAAAAGAAACAGCACAATAACGCCAGAAAGCAGAAGAGAAACCAGCCGGAACAATCTCGAAAAATTAATATTAGCCTCTTTAAAAAAAGAGGAGATAGAAAATTTATACTGTATGTTAACAGCAGAGTTCTTTAATACCCCTAATGTCCCTCCCAGGGCATATAAAAATAATGTGGATGTGAATATCAGGTAAAATACAAATGAAGTGCCGATAATAAACATAAGAGCAAGATACTTTGAGATAAATTCAAATGGATTCTTAACAAGGAAAGGGAGCAAATCCTTTGCCTGAGCCAGGTCAAATCCTAAGTACGCTATCGCTGCAATAACCGGCAACCCGATAAAAATAAATAAAACAATCAGGTTGATAATTGTAACAGCTATGCGCATAAGCACCAATTGTAAATTATTATTGGCAAGCTTGAAGCCTTCTTTAATACTTTCAATTATCATTATCAGCTTTTTAGTTTAGATAGGCATAGGGCAAAAGTCAATTTGACGAATTGCCTGCGAAAAATCTGATTGAAACCGATTTTTGACTTTGCCGGTATATATAATATTTAATGCTTTAATGCTCATTTTAAAAATTGACAAAGATATTATATAAGACATATAATTTATACAGTTTTTTGGGGAATATTATTTATAAATTAATATAGGAGGACTTTTAATATGTCAGATGCAGTTACAAGTGTTTCGATTGATACTTTTGATTCGGTCGTTTTGCAATCGCAGAGTGTTGTACTGGTTGATTTCTGGGCAACATGGTGCGGCCCTTGCAAGATAATAGCTCCTGTTATTGAAGAGCTTGCAAAGGAATATGAAGGCAAGGTTATCTTTGCAAAGGTAAATACGGATGAGAACCCTGATCTTGCAAGCCGCTACAATATTCGGGGCATCCCTACCCTCATGTTTTTTAAAGAAGGTAAAGTTATGGATCAGGTAGTGGGGGCTGTGCCGAAGGCTCAGCTTAAATCCAAACTTGATTCTTTAATCGGATAAATTCAGATAAATCATGTATGACACAATAATTATCGGAGGAGGCCCTGCCGGTCTGACAGCAGGGCTTTATACTTCAAGGGCAAGGCTTAAAAGCCTGCTGATCGAGAAAGGCTTCACAGGCGGCCAGGTTATGACTACCGAGTGGGTAGAGAATTACCCCGGTTTTGAAGAAGGTGTTTCAGGGGCTGAACTTTCTCAGAAAATGGAAAAGCAGGCAACTAAGTTCGGACTCGAAATAATTCAGGGTTCTGTTGCTGATATTTCTCTGAATGACAACATTAAAAAAATAACCCTTGAGGATAATACCCAATACGAGACTAAAAGTATTATTCTTGCCACAGGTTCAAATCCGAGACCTCTGAAAATTGAAGGGGAAGATACATTCAGAGGCAGAGGGGTTTCATACTGTGCTACCTGTGACGGGGCTTTTTTCAAAGATGAAAAACTGGCTGTTATAGGCGGAGGGGATTCAGCAGTAGAGGAAGGGCTTTTTCTGACCAAATTTGCAGAGACCGTTTATATAATACACAGAAGAGACCGGCTCAGGGCAACAAAGGTGTTGCAGGAAAGGGCATTTGCAAATCCAAAGATAAAATTAGTATGGGACTCTGTTCCTGAAAAAATAGCAGGAGATGACAGCGGTGTTCAATCCTTACATATAAAAAATATCAAAACCGCTGAACAATCCCGGCTTGAAGTCCGGGGCGTATTCATTTATGTAGGATACAACCCGAACACCGGGTTTCTTAAGGGGCTGGTAAACCTCAATGAAAACAATTACATAATTACCGACGAGAACATGTCTACTTCAACACCCGGCATATTTGCAGCAGGAGATGTAAGGGCGAAACCCTTAAAACAAATAGCTACAGCGGTCGGTGATGGAGCCACAGCCGGCGTTGCAGCAGAAAAGTATATAGAAGGAAATTTTTAAAACAATTACGAATTACGAATAATTCCTGAGTAGTGTCTTTGTATAAATTGCCGCTTTTTATTTTTGTCATGCCCGAAGTCTTTAATCGGGCATCCATAACTTGTTGAAAATACTGGATTCCGGCTTAAGGACTGCCGGAATGACAGACAAATCAAGTTTATACACAGACTCTAATTAATTAAAATGTTCGAATCATTATCAGACAGATTAGATGGTATATTCAAAAAATTAAAGGGCCGTGGTCTTCTCAAAGAAGAAGACGTTATTGCAGCCCTTAAAGAAGTCAGGATGGCCCTGCTTGAAGCTGATGTCAACTTCAAGGTGGTTAAGGACTTTGTTGAAAAGGTCAGGGAACGGGCCGTAGGCAAAGAAGTAATTGAGAGTATCACCCCCGGACAGCAGGTAGTGAAAATCGTCCATGATGGACTCTGTGAACTTATGGGCGGAGGGCAGAGTAAGATCAGGCTTGCCCCCAACCCCCCGACAGTTATTATGCTTGTGGGTCTTCACGGATGCGGCAAGACAACCACGGCAGCAAAGCTTGCAAACAATTTCAAGAAAGACGGCAGAAGACCCATGCTTGTGGCATTGGACACCGGCAGGCCTGCAGCCATTGACCAGCTTAAAGCACTCGGCACACAGATTGACGTGCCTGTGCATGCAACCCGACCGGGAGATAATCCCGTCACTATTTACCCGGAGGCTCTGAAAAAAGCAAATCTGGAAGGAAGAGATGTCTTAATCCTTGACACTGCGGGCAGACTCCATATTGACGAGCAGTTGATGGACGAGCTTGAGGACCTGAAAAGAGAGTCAAAACCGGATGAGATACTTCTCGTTGCCGATGCCATGACAGGACAGGATGCGGTAAATATTGCAAAGTCATTTAATGACAAACTTGATCTTCAGGGAGTCATTCTCACAAAAATGGATGGAGATGCCCGCGGCGGCGCAGCCCTTTCGATTGTTCATGTAACCGACAAACCCATAAAATTCATAGGCGTGGGGGAAAAGATTGATTTTCTTGAGCCTTTTCATCCTGAGAGAATGGCCTCGAGAATATTAGGTATGGGTGATGTGGTAACTCTCGTTGAAAAGGCACAGGAAGCGGTTAATCTGGAAGAGGCACTTAAATTAGAAGATAAAATAAAAAAAGACAGGTTCACATTCGAGGATTTAGTAAATCAGATAAAGCAGATTAAAAAGATGGGCCCCCTGGAGAATATTCTCGGCATGATTCCGGGTCTGGGCAAGCAGTTAAAGGGAGTTAATATAGACGACAGGGCATTCGTAAAAGTAGAGGCGATAATTAATTCCATGACAATGCAGGAAAGAAAAAATTATGTTATACTGAACGGCAGTCGCAAGAAAAGAATAGCTACCGGCAGCGGGACTACGGTTGCTGATATAAACAGGCTGGTAAAGCAGCATCTTGCAATGAAGAAGATGCTGAAAAAGCTTAAACGCGGCAAGGGACTCAGGATGCCGCAGTTTAACTTTTAACTGATTCAGACCAAAGCAACTCTTTTCGCCCCGGCGAATCCATTTGATACAAGATACAGGAGTTCAGAAAAACGGTTATTATTTAACCTTGAATCATCTGTCATTTATCATGTATCATTAGTATTATTAATAATTATTCAACTCGGAGGAAGTAGTTTGGTAAAGATAAGACTGACAAGAAAGGGTGCCAAAAAAAGACCTTTTTACAGGGTTATAGTGGCTGATTCACGGAAGAGGAGAGACGGGCCATTTCTGGAGATTATCGGAACTTATGATCCGTTGAAAAATCCATCTGAAGTGAAAATTGACGCAGAAAGGGCCAGATACTGGCTTGGCTGTGGCGCACAACCAACTTCTGTTGTAAAAAAACTTTTGAAAATTTCGGGCGTGTAAGAAAACAGCCTAAATGCAAATGGAGGTGGGTATGAAACTGCTGATTGAAGACATAGCAAAATCCCTGGTAGATAAACCGGAGGACGTCTCAGTTGCTGAGGTTGAAGGAGAAAGAACTACTGTATATGAGTTGCGCGTTGCTACAAGTGATCTTGGAAAGGTTATCGGAAAGCAGGGAAAGACAGCACGGGCAATGCGGACTATTTTGAGCGCTGCAGGCACAAAACTCGGCAAGCGCTGCGTGCTTGAGATACTCGAGTAGCTGATTTATTCCATCGTATTAAAGCATACATTTATAATTACTTAATATAAATGAGGAGAAGGGACCGCCCCTTCTCCTTTAGAATTTTGTGTGTCCTGAAAAATGAAGTGTGATGTCTTAACTCTCTTCCCCGACATATTTACTGCTTATCTTAACGAAAGTATCATAAAAAGGGCCCGTGCAAAGAACCTCCTTGATGTGAAGCTTTATAACATCAGAGACTTTTCCTCAGACCCGCACAGGACTGTTGACGATTATCCTTTTGGTGGAGGGGCAGGCATGGTGTTGAAGCCGGAGCCGATATTCAGGGCCATGGACCTTCTCAATGAAGACGGCATGCAGCGGAAGGTCATTCTGCTGACTCCCCAGGGCAGGCCTTTTAATCAGGCCTCTGCCGAAGACTACTCAAAAGAAAAAAAAAGGTTTGTATTTATCTGCGGCCGTTATGAAGGCATTGATGAGAGGGTAAAGACGCTGGTGGATGAAGAAGTTTCAATTGGTGACTATGTATTAACGGGTGGAGAACTGGCGGCTCTTGTTATAATTGATGCTGTAACAAGACTCATCCCCGGTGTGCTGGGTGATGAGAGGTCTATTGAGGATGAATCATTCTCATGGGGGCTGCTTGATTATCCCCATTATACAAGACCGCGGGAATTCAGAGGGTTATCCGTCCCTCATGTGCTCCTTTCCGGAAACCACAAGGAAATAGAATACTGGAGGAGAAAACAGGCGCTCAAAAAGACAGTGAAGGTCAGACCGGATATTATTAAGAAGATGGAGCTTACTGAGCTGGACAAAAAAATACTTTCTGAAATTGATGCATATGATGAAGATGCTTGATTTCGTACATGGTTAGCTGGTATCCTACTATGCTTCATGTTTTCATGATGATTTTGAGACAGAACATGAAAGGGATATAAATTATACTCAATTTATAGCAGGAGGGAAAAAAGGAAAAATGGATGCTATTAAAGTTATAGAAGAGGGATATAAAAAAGAGATACAGCCTTTCCGGGTCGGAGATACAATCAGTGTAAGTATGAAAATCAAAGAGGGAGAAAAAGAAAGAGTCCAGACATTCACGGGCATTTGTATCGCAAGAAAAGGCAGCGGTACCCGCGAGACCTTTATGGTAAGGAAAATATCTTATGGTATCGGCGTGGAGAAAATCTTCCCTCTGCTTTCGCCCCTGATCGAGCAAATTAAAGTTGTCAGGCATGGAGATGTAAGAAGGGCGAAGCTCTATTACCTGCGCGGCAAGAAGGGTAAAGCTGCCAAGGTGAAAGAAAAGGCTTTCAGCAGGAAATGAACTGCTCAGCCACAAAGTGGCAAAGGCACAAAGGCACAAAGTTTAAAAGAAGATAACTACTCCCCATTGAAAAAAGTGGAGGGATTAACCCGTAATTCCTAATTCGTAATTCCTAATTTAAAATGTCCTCCCGAAATTCTCCATTAAATGAAAACACCCCTACCATTTTTTTGAATGATGAAAACCTCCGCCGGAAATACCGGGTAATTGCAGGCATTGATGAAGCAGGCAGGGGGCCATTGGCCGGTCCCGTGGTGGCTGCTGCCGTAATACTTTTGCCGGGGATTGTTATAAGAGGGTTAAGGGATTCAAAAAAGACTCCTGAAAAAGAGCGCAAAAAAATTTTCTGGGAGATTGTCCGGACAGCCGGAGCAGTGGGCGTTGGAATAGTAGAGTCAACTACTATCGACAGGATCAACATACTTCAATCTACCAGGCGTGCAATGAAATTTGCTGTGGAAGATTTAGGAACAAAACCGGACATCCTGTTTATTGATGCTGTTGCGCTCCCGGATGTTGATCTCGAACAGAAATCAGTAATCAGGGGAGAGTCTGTAAGTGCGTCAATTGCAGCAGCGTCCATTATTGCAAAAGTTGTCAGAGACGATATCATGCTTGATTACCACAAAAAGTATCCTGGATATAATTTTAAAGGACACAAGGGATATCCTACAAAAGAGCATATTGAATGTATAAAGCTGTACGGGCCGTGCCCGATCCATAGAAAGAGCTTCAGGAAGGTGATGGATGTGCCGCTGCCTCTTGATTCAGTTTAGCTCTCAAACAACTCCGGCATTTTCTTTCTGGCCATTGAAAGCTTTTGATCATATTCCAGGTCGCCCATCCCTAAATAATTAAAGACGAGTTTTGACAGGGCAGTCCTCCAGTTGGCAAGAACAATCTTTGCCGTCCAGTTTAATTTATAGTTTAACGACCTTGTTACAATGAAAAGATATACAGCGGGCTCGGCAGACCTTTTGACGAGGAAATCCAGAACATTCACCAACAGTCTGTGAACCTGTTTTCGTGATTCATTCGGTTTATTTAAATAATTCACAAGAAAACGGGGAACATACGGGGTCATCCAGAGCAATTTATTCAAATAGATTTCATCAATCTTGCCGAGATATCTGTACAGGTAAGCATCACGGTCGATGATTTTGTCATTCAACGCCCTCTCTGAGAGAGGGGTTCCGGGGAAAAAAGTCAGGTGCGCAAGGGAAATTACATACGGCTTTTTGAGCCTGGATATGGAATCAATAGTCTCCATCATGTCTTGCTCGGTCTCATAAGGATTATCCACAATCAGCTCTAAATACAGGGCAACCCCGGCCTCCACAATCATTTTTTCGGCCTTCATAACCGATGGAAAACGGATCTGCCTGTTATAAACTTCAAAATTCACACGGTCGCTTCCACTCTGGATCCCCATGAGAATCCCGCTCAGCCCCGCATCCCTGAGCATGGATAATTTTTCCCTGTCCAACATGGTAGGAATAACCCGGACCATAAACGGCAGGTTTATATGCCTTTTGTATTCATCGCAGAATTTCTGTATCCACTCCCGGGTATGCGCGATAAAACAGTCGTCTTCTATATTTATATACAGGATATTCGGATATTTCTTTGCTTCTTTCAGTTCGTTTATAACGTTATCCACCGATCTTTTCCTGATTTTTTTCCCATATACATTCATAAGAAAAGAATTTCCGCAAAATGCGCACTGCAGGGGACAGCCTCTTGACGTCATTATCATATGGCTTATGCCGCCGTACAGGGCATACTTGCGTAGCAGGCCCGGGTTTTTGGCAAAATTAAGAACCTTCTCCTTATGGAAGACATAATAATAATCCGGCAGATACTCCTTAAAGGGGAGGCTGTCGAGATTCTCCTCAGGCGGACCGAGAGGCTGCTTTATTATTGTTCCCTTATTGTTTACCCACAGATTCGGCAGCTCGGGAGGGATATGCCTGCCCTTGTCACGAATATGTTCCAGTAATGAAACAATAACCTTCTCACCCTCCCCCACGCATACATAGTCGGCATACTTCAGACATTCTTCAGGCTTCATTGTCGGATGCACACCGCCCCATATAATCGGTATCCGGAATTTTTTCCGTAAAAGGAGAGAGAGGTTTTTTGAAGGAAAAAACTCGAAAGACATAAGACTTATGCCGATCAAATCCGGGTTATAATCCCTGATAAAATCTTCTATGGCCGGACTCAACGCAGGCTCCAGATAGCCCGGCAAGAGCAGGATGCGCGCACCATGCCCTTTATCGCGCACACTGGCTGCAATATACTTTACGGCATTAACATTGGCATTGGACTGTAGTGAAATAAGCAGGCATTTCATCGAGTATTAATTAATCATAAGGCTATCCGATTCAATTTTTTTTGTCAAGGTTATTAAACCGGACCGGGCAAGGAGGGTATCTGCAAGAACCTTTGATTATTAAAGTTTTTTCACTATTTCCCGATAAGAAGAAAAGAGGGGGGAAACAATTTTCAGGTTGCATTATTGAGACATGAGCGTGTAAGAAAGGGCTAAGGAGGTCGATCAGAGATTGAAAAAAGATGAATTCAGGATTCTCGTTGCAGAAGATGATGCAATAGTAAGGGATGTGATTGTCAAATTTCTTTCAGAAGAAGGATATTCCGTTGTTGTAGCGGAAGACGGGCATGCAGCAATAAAACTTCTCAGACTGGAAGAGATAAAATTAGTGCTCACTGACCTCAGAATGCCCGGAGCTGACGGGATGGATGTATTAAGGGCCGCAATACAGATGAACCCCAAAATTGCCGTTGTTCTCCTTACTGCCTATGGAACACTTGATACAGCGCTTGAGGCAATGAAGGAAGGCGCATATGACTATATAGTCAAGCCTTTTGTAATGCAGCAATTATTATTATCAGTCAGGAATGCATATAAGATGATGAATTTAATCGAGGAAAATGAAAATCTCTCAAGTCAGCTGAAAGAGACATACCGGGATCTTGAGCATGCTAAAACTTCAGGTAACAGCAGGGGCAATGTTGTAACGCCTGAGCCCGGTGATATGATTGAAAAGTTAAGAGAACTCAATATTATTGATGCAGGTGAGGCCCGGTCTTTAAAGGAAAAAACAGCTCCCCCTGATGTAAATGAAAAAATAAAAAAATACAGTTCTCTTGTGAATGATCTGAAAAACAGGTAATTCTGCGGGAAAGCAGTATAAGAATAATTAATCAGGAGGCAATAAATGTCAGCTGAAAAAAACCATACACAGGGAAAAGAAGAAAGGAGAAGTTATTTCAGGGTTGATGATGTGATATCCGTTGTTGTTGATTCTGTCTGCCTTGACAACGAAAAGAGCGAGGAGTTTCTGAAGCACGTCAGCAGTTCCAAGGCATTTTCTCTGGCGGATGTATCAAGTTCACCTGATAATGATCCGGAAGAGAACTCCCCGGAGAGCCCGGAGTATAAAAAGTTATATAGCATGATCACAGAGATGAAAACCAGACTTGATTTTATCATCAATCATCTTATGCTTGAAAAAGAGGGCCTTTTGCCGGCTGAAAAAAAATTAGTCAATATCAGCGCATCGGGCATCAGGTTTATTATCGACCATCCCGCTAATGTAAAGGATATTATGGAAATAAAACTTTTACTGCCGACCTACCCTCCTGTGGCCGTGTTTGCATACGGAGAAGTAATAAGAGTAAAAGAGCTGGATGATAATAAATTTGAGGTTGCACTTGAATATCTTAATATGGGAGATTCAGTGAGAGATGAAATAATCCAGTACACGCTCTCTAACCAGAGGGAGAGGATAAGAAAAACAAGAGAACACGGAGCAAATGAATAGAATAAGCATTATCGGTATCTTACTTGGTTTAACCGCAGTCTTCGGCGGCAACCTGCTCGAAGGCGGGAAAATCGGCTCCGTTGTCCAGGGATCAGCTGCATTGATCGTATTCGGTGGAACTCTTGGAGCTACATTTCTCAGTTTTTCAATTAAAGATCTTAAACTTGCAGCCCGGACAGTAAAAGATGTTTTCTACGTGAGCGGACTGCTGCCTGAAATGAATTTTATTATCGCGGACATAGTAACCCTGGCCGGTAAAGCAAGACGGGACGGGCTCCTGGCGCTTGACAATGAAGCGGGAAAGATTAATTATCTTTTTTTCAGAAGGGCCGTGAGGTTAGTGGTTGACGGACTCGACCCGAAGCTTCTTCAGGGCGCCCTTGAACAGGAGATCAGGACTTTCGAAGAAGAGCGGTACAGGGCTGTAAAAGTTTTTGAGGCAGCAGGAGGATTTGCTCCGACAATCGGTATAATCGGCGCTGTACTGGGGCTTATACATGTAATGGAAAACCTCAGTGATCCGACAATGCTCGGTTCGGGCATTGCCATAGCCTTTGTCGCCACAATATACGGGGTTGCTTCGGCGAACCTGATATTTCTGCCGATAGCAAAAAAACTTGCAAACAATGTTGAGCACGAAATATTTATCAGGGAAATGATTATTGATGGAGTACTCGGCATTCAGTCAGGGCAAAATCCCTTTTACCTGAGAGAGCAGCTCAGTTCATTTCTTTTCAGAGAGAAATAAAGTGAACTACCCTGCGGCAGAAACCGCACGGTTTATATTTATAATTTGCCCTGTGTATTGATTATTCCGTAACTATTCAGGGTAGGCACAAAGGCACAAAGTGGCAAAGGCACAAAGTGAAAAAAAGGATGAAAAACTTTTCTTCTATTTCTGTCACCCTTTGTGCCTGTGTGCCTTTGCCACTTTGTGCCTGAGTAGTTACATTATTCCTTACTATCAGTAATACGCTATATTTTTATGAGGAAGAGAAACAGAAAAAACAACGGCCACGAAAATGTTGAACGCTGGATGGTTTCATATGCCGATTTTGTGACACTGCTTTTCTGTTTTTTTACGGCAATGTTTGCTATAAGCAATGTTGACACACACAAGCTCGGCAAATTTGTAGAGTCAATGAGGACGGCTTTCAATGTATCAGGCTCCCGTGGAAACGCCTTTTCCGTTATCGAAGGCGTGCAGGTCTTCATTCCTACCAATGTAGAACTTGAATCCAGCATGAAAGATGCGCTCGGAACACTATTGTCGGAGTCAAGAGGGGATGTTGAGGTCAAAAGTGACAACAGGGGCGTGGTTGTCTCTGTAGCGGACAAGTACTTTTTTGAAAGCGGTTCCGCGGAACTCAAGGAAAAATCCCGGGATATCCTGGATAAAATAGCTTCTGTACTGAATGAGTATCCCAATATGATAAGAATAGAAGGCCATACGGATAATGTCCCGATAAGTAACAGGGATTTCCCTTCAAACTGGGAGCTGTCGGCTTCACGTGCAATAAATGTTGCAAAATATTTCATAAGCTCACATAATATTCAACCCGGCAGAATATCTACCATAGGTTATTCTGAATACAGACCTGTTGCATCGAATGATACCCCGGAAGGACGGACGAAAAACAGGAGGGTTGAAATAGTAATCCTGACGGATGAGGAAAGCAGAAAAGAACCCGGATGAAAAATAAATTCAATATACCAAAAGCGCTTCTAATAAATAAAAATATTAAAGACAGCCGATTATTTGAACAGGCCTTTCAACATCATTGCCCTTCAGCCGGGGTTATCATGACTCAGGATGCGCAGCAGGGTATTGAGATATTGAGCGGGGAAAAAATCGATACTGTATTCATCGATTACGATCTATCCATAAGCAATCAGAATTTTTTCAGAGAAATACAGAAAATAAATTTATATATTCCGGTTATTGTGCTTGTCGAAAAAGGGAAAGAACTGGATGCTGCGGAAGCTATAAAAAGGGGGGCATTCGATTACATCCTGAAAGACGCTGATTATATTGATTCACTGCCTGACGTGCTTGAAAGGATACAGTCATCCATCCTGAAGAAAGAAAAAGATGATGAATTGCAAAGGCAGTCACTGCTGTTCAAACAGATATACAGGAGCCAGAAATGGTGGCAGCACATAATTGACGCTATAACGGATTACCTGTTTGTAATAAATCAGGATTGCAGAATATTGAGAACGAATAAGGCATTTGCAAACCTTTTCGGCAAAGAGCCGGCCGACATTATTATGAAACCGTACTACGAGCTTTTCGGCCTGGAAGCACCCCATGAATGGTGTGTAATGCCCAAAGGAAAGGATGGTTATTGCCCGCGTTCCTTAGAGAGAGAATTAAATAATGTTGTGTATCTTATCAGTTGTTTCCCGATATATTTTGATGAACATGAAGCTGTTGTTTATATATTGAAGGATATTACGGAAACCCGAAGATTAAAGGACCAGGTATATCATCTGGATAAACTCTCTTCTCTCGGCACATTGACATCCGGGGTCGCCCACGAGATCAATAACCCCCTTACCGGTATTATTGGATATACAGAGATGCTTCTTATGAAAAACGGGGATGAGACTACCAGGAAGTATTTGCAGAATATTTATGATTCTGCAATAAGGTGTAAAAGGATTGTAGAAAACATGCTTACATTTTCAAGGCAGACGCCGTCTCAAATAGGCGTCGAAGACATCAATGATATCATTGACAAAACCATTGAACTCCATGAATACTGGCTGAAATCAACCAACATTGAAATAATAAGAAATTATGCTGAAGTACCCTCTGTTGCCGTTGACCGCCAGCAGATGCAGCAGGTGATACTTAACCTGCTGATAAATGCCGAGCATGCTATCGCTGAAGCGGACAGGCGTGGAAGGATCGAATTTGAAACAGCTTATGATGATAATTCAAAACAGACTGTCATAACAGTATCCGACAACGGCAAGGGAATTCCACAGGAAATACTTCCCAAAATTTTTGACCCTTTCTTCACAACAAAGCCCGTGAACAAGGGAACGGGCCTCGGACTTTCAATCGCCCACGGAATTATTGCAGAACAGGGTGGCACTATAGAGGCAAAGAGTGTACCTGGTGAAGGCACCTCATTTATTATCAGACTGTCACCGTCAAAGTGAGCCGCCCGTCCTTTGGCACTGATTTAATGCAGGAAGGTTTGTGACTGAACAGTACTTTTCATTTATCTGAAACAGGACCCCATCCATCCTTATTATCCAGTACAGGATTCCATTGACCATTAGTTATTACAGGACTTGAAAGTTCCTTGATCACTGCCGGCTTTTTCACATCCGGTTTATCATCTCTCTTCCCGGCGACAACTCTGTCTTTGTCACTTGCCGGATAATCTTCCACGGTCATTTTAATGGTGCTTCCCTCTTCATCCATCTTTTTCGCGGCTTTCTTCAGGGCAGCTTTTTCTCTATCTATCTCCGGCAATGCACTTTTCACATTCGTCTTCTTAAAGGATTTCCTGATATCTTCCTTTGTGATTTTGAGGATAATACTTATTCGCCTGTTTCTCGGGTCTGCCGGGTCATCCTTTATGAGGGGGTCCGTGGCTGCGAAACCGGAGACACGGTCAATCCGGCCAGGGTCAAGTCCGTTAGCCTCAAGCTCTTTTCTTGCGGAAGATGCCCTCTCAGTGGAGAGTTCCCAGTTGCTGTATTCATTTCCCGCATAAGGCAGTGCGTCGGTGTGCCCCTCAATAGCAACTTTATTAGTAAGATGCTTTATATTTGCCCCTATTACACGGAAAACCTTTTTGGCTTTAGGGGTCAGCTTATTGCCTCCCAGTTCAAACATTGAACTGCCGTCTTTATCGACCATCTGCACCCTGACCCCGCCATCAACCAGATCGACTAAAACCTGGTCCTGCACATCACCTAATTTCGCCTTGAAGTCTTCCTTCAGAGCTTCCCCCAGTTTTTTACTGGCTTCATCTATTTCAACTTTAAGTACGGTTTTATCTCCACCTTCAACATTGGATACATCATCCCCGTACCTGCTGCTGAAGACTTTGTCTTTGCTTTCCCCGGAATCACTGAACATCTCACTCGTCTTCCCCAAAAAGGAGGTGCCGCCTTCGGTATAAATACTGAAGTGTTTGAAATACTGGGAAAGCCTGACTCTTTTTTCGTCGGAAGTCATGTTTAAGAGCCATAAAAGCAGAAAAAAGGCCATCATGGCTGTGACAAAGTCGGCGTATGCAACCTTCCAGGAACCTCCGTGGTGGCCCCCCCCACCATGTTTTTTGACCTTTTTTATTATTATTGCTTTTTGATTACCCATTATCTTATGGATTCTTCAAGCTCTGTAAAGCCGGGCTTGTCACCTGAAGGAATTACCCGCCTTGCAAACTCAACGGCTATCTGCGGCGCGGCTCCCCCGACAAAGGATACGAGCGCAATTTTGATAACCTGAAAAATGATCATATCCTCTTCAGCAATATATTCGAGGTTCGTCGCTATCGGACCGACAAACCCGTAACTCAATAAAACTCCGAGAAATGTTCCGATAAGCGCTGCGCCTATACTTTCTCCAAGCACTTCCGGCGGCTCAGCTATTTTTCCCATTGTAATGACAACGCCCAGAACCGCGGCAACAATACCAAGGGCCGGCAGGCCGTCGGCAACCTTTGCTATACTGTGAGACGGCATCATTGACTCTTTGTGATGAGTCTCGATCTCGAATTCCATAATATCATCAAGCTCATGGGGCGTTACATTAGTAGAGATGATTACCTTCAGGTTGTCACATATGAAATTGAGGGCATGATGGTTTTTTAGAATACCCGGATACTTAGCGAATATGGCGCTTTGTTCGGGATTTTCAATATCACCCTCTATGGCTATGAGACCTTCCTTTCTCATCTTTGTGAATATATCGTTCAGGAGACCGAGAATCTCAAGAAATTCAGCTTTGCTCGTGCCTTTTGCATATAAAACCCTGAATGAATTTTTTACTACCTGACCTAATACCTTTGTGGGAGATTGTATAATAAAGGCGCCGACTGCAGCTCCGCCGATAATAAGAAGCTCAATCGGCTGAAAAAGAAGATAGATATTGCCGTGAATCGAATAGCCCCCTATAACACATGCGAGAACTATAATTGCTCCGATTATTACAAACATGGCATTCCTTTTGTAAACGAGCCGTTTATCAACATATGGGGATTAAAGACCCTGGCAATCAACTTTAAGTCTGTATGCCCCTGAAGATACATTTTAAGTTGTAATTTGTAATACATCGTAAAATTACTAAAATCTTTTAATTCCCAAACTCTTTGATTTTTAAACAGTTTAGCGCCATATTATGGCTTATTCAAGATATATCTACTATTAATAATCGGTAACGGGCAGGAAAAACTTTAACTTGATGAGCGCTTTAATCCTGTGGATAAGATGTATTCCGCCATGATTGCTCAGGCTGACACAGGACTAAATAGTGTCTGAAAATAAAAGTGAAGCGAGCCGGGAATCTTAAGCCTTTTGCGCTTCCTTGACCATTAATTTTGTCACAGCACCTGCAAAGGCTGCGGGGTCTTTTGGTTTTGAACCTTCAAGCAGGAGCGCCTGGTCATAAAGGAGCTTTATGTATTCTTCCAGCATCAGGCTTTTCGGCTCTTTTTCAAAAACAGCCTGCATGGCCTCAAAGAGGGGATGACCGGGGTTGATCTCAAGGATTCTTTTGTTTTCAGGAATGCTCTGTCCCATTGATTGCAGGAGTTTTTCCATATGAGGATCCATAGCCCCCTCTTCCGCTACAAGACAGCATGCCGTATCCTTAAGCCTGCCGGAAAGCCGGACATCTTTCACCTCGTCTTTTAACTGGAATCTGATGAGTTCAATCAGCTCTTTAAATTTCTTTTCAGCTTTTTTCTTTTCGGCCTTTTCCGATTCATCAAGCTTGATATCACCTTTAACAACGGATTTTATTTTCTTCCCCTTGTATTCATTCAGGCTGTTCATTATGACGTCATCTACTTCATCAAGCATAATGAGCACTTCATACCCCTTTTCCCTGAATTTCTCAATGTAAGGGGACCCGGCAGCCTCCTCACGGGACCCGGCTATTATGTAGTAAATGGCTTCCTGGCCTTCCGGCATCCTGTCGACATAATCCTGAAGTGTTGTGTATTCGCCCGGAGATTTTTTCGTTGACTCAAAGAGGAGGAGGTCGGCAAGTTTCTCTTTTCTGGAAAAATCAAAATGAATGCCCTCTTTTAATATCCTGCCGAATTCTTTATAAAATGAAAGATACTTGTCGTATTCATTCTTTTTCATATCTTCCAGTGTGTCGAGGACTTTTTTTGTGATATTTTTGTTGATAATATCAATCTGCCTGTCTGACTGCAGCATTTCGCGTGAGATGTTCAACGGGAGGTCGGAGGAATCAACAACTCCTTTTATAAACCGCAGATAAACAGGAATCAACTCTTCACAGTGATCCATGATCTGAACCCTTTTCACATAAAGCCTTGGACCGATCCTGTAATCCTTGTAGTAAATATCATGTGGTGCTCTTGATGGAATATAAATAAGCGCTGAGAACTCTGAAGTCCCTTCTGCTTTAAAGTGGATTACCCTGGCCGGGTCTGTGAAATCATGGGAGACGTGCCTGTAAAATTCATTATATTCATTTTCGGAAATACCGGATTTGTCTTTTAACCAGATAGCCTTTTGAGAATTTAATATCTCTTCCTCTTTTAATTTGACCTTTTCCCCTTTTTTCAGCTCACTATCTTTCTCCCTCTCAACGTCCATGACAACGGGGTGTTCAATGTAGTCGGAGTATTTGCTGACGATGCTGCGGATTTCCCATTCTTCGAGATACTTCTTTTCATCCTCTTTAAGATGTAAAATGACATCCGTACCCTTCTTCTCCTTTTCCACATCTTCTACTGTAAAAAACCCGTCACCGGATGACTCCCATTTAACACCGTCTTTTCTGTCCTGACCCGCTTTTCTCGATATAACCGTCACCCTGTCGGCAACCATGAAAGAGGAATAAAAACCTACTCCAAACTGGCCGATGAGCTCAGGGTTGTCTTTTGCTTCCTTTTTTTGTAAGGCGGCAAGAAAATCCTTTGTTCCTGAATGAGCGATAGTTCCGAGCGCTTTGGTTATTTCATCTTTGGTCATTCCAATGCCGTTATCACTCACAGTCAATGTCCCGGCTTCTTTGTCTGCCGTCAGTTTAATCTTCCACTCTTTTTCATTTTCCATAATACTGCTGTTCGTCAGTGATTCGTACCGGGCCTTATCTATGGCATCCGAGGCATTGGAGATGAGTTCTCTGAGAAATATCTCCTTGTGGGAATAAAGGGAATGAATCATTAAATCAAGCAGTTGTTTAACCTCTGTTTTAAACTCTAAATTCTCTTTAGTCATATCAATAAGCTCCTTAATTTGAAGTAAATTTTAAAATGTCGATCCATACAACCTATTTTTATAATAAATGGCGGATGAAAAAGTCAATTTTAGAGTGTCTCAAGCAGCAATTCTCGCTGAGTGCATAAAAAACAGGCAGACCGGGAAATTTACTGTAAATATAAAAAATAAACCTCAACAACAAGTCGAACAGAAGATATTTTTCAGATATGAGCCCGGAATTAATTGACA
>BDSY01000076.1 GCA_002897895.1 bacterium BMS3Abin06 | reverse complement strand
ATTTGATATGTCCGGCTGATTCCAGCCGAAGCAGAAATCCTCTGCAAACCATATCCCGTAAGGCTCCGTTTGGCTGAACCCAATTCCATGCCTCGCAGAGTTTTTTCGATATGCTGCGGCGACTATCCTGCGGGTTCCCGGCGATTAACTTTTTGATAAATTCTACGTCCTGGGTTGTTGCGACCCTCCCTTGATATTTAACATCCAAATCCATAATCTACACAGTAACATATGGATGACTTGGAATGCAAGAACTTTTTTTATACCCTCTTTTTTCAGTAAAGGGCTGAACTATTACCTATCTCGTAGTTTGCTACTGCATCAGGAATGCTTGTTGATACTGAAAAATATGTTGTAAGCGGCGCAATGCCTGATTCTATGTTAGCCCTCAGGGTAACATACGGCTCTGTTGTAACGGCATTGACTGTTATTGACACGGTCGCTGTGTATCCATCCATATCGGTTGCATTGGCGGTGATGATATTGTCTCCCTCTTCAAGTGGCACATGATTGACAAAGAACTCTCCATTGTAAACAACTGCAACAATCCCGTTTATCACCACACCGGTTTCATTGCCTGTTGTATTACTTACCGTGCCTTTGACCATTACATCAGTTCTATTTATCGTGTCATTATCTAATGGAGATGTTATGGTTACTGTTATCGGACTTAAGGTCGTAAATGTCTCATCCCCTGAGGAGGATGAAAAGCCATAACTGTTGGTTGACTTAATTTTGAAATGATATGTTATTCCGGGGACAAGGCCAGTTAATGTGATACTATGACTTGTTACCATTGCTGCATCAGATGCTGAATTTCCATATGATGTCGTTGTCCCGTATTCAACAAGACTGTCTGCTTGCTGATCTGTAATCCATGTAATTGTAGCTGAATCTGTGTTTATGTTGCTGGCGGCTATATCTCTTATTGCCGGTAGTATGGGGCTTAATGCAGCATCAATAGTCAATGTCTGACCGGCAACTAAGAGACCGTTTAATGTCTGGCTGATATATCCTGATTTTGTGAATGTGCTTGTGAAATCTCCCTGGGCCAGGTCTGTTATTGTATATTCCCCGTTTAAATCCGTTGTGCCTGTATGAATGTTGTTCAGGGCATCTGTTATTGTCACGCTTACTCCTGATAAGGGCAATGAGGCAGATGCATCCGTAATTGTCCCTGTTACTTCTGCAAAGAGTGTCCCTGTGGTTGTAAGGCTTATATCATCGCCGTAAGTTGTCCCGTGTTCATTAGTAGCAAATACTCTGTAATGATATGTTGTTCCGGGTGAGAATCCTGTTATATCTGCTGTTATACTGATGTCATTTCCTTTGCAATGATCTCCTCCATCTGTTATGGACTGAGGAGGTGTGCTGTTTCCATAGGATATGTCTGTCCCCCACTCAAAATACGCTGTGGTCTCTGAGCCGGTTGGATTGATTGTTGCGTTTAATACAGCGGAATTGTCGGTTATATCGGTTGCGGGATCGGTTGTTGCAGTCGGAGGAGCGTGTTCGTCGTTTTCGCAGTGATCTTCGGCAAAGGCAGCGGCGGTTAATACATAAAGCATTGCCAGAGTAAGGGCAATTATTTTTTTCATCATTGCTCCCTCTTTTCTTTAGGAATTTTACAGGAATTTAAAACGTCACATCTTTCTTTATGCCGATTGGTAGAAAAAGCCCTTTGCAGGCGTGCAATTCATGCAATCATTGTAAGGACTTGAATTTTTTTACGCTGTTGCCCAATATTGTACTGCTATTTAATGACCCCTTTTTATTACTACCTTGCCTTGTGTTTCTCTGCTACCTGTGTTCTCATCACAGCGCGCTGGAGCGATGATGTAGCGCGGGCCTCGTCAATTTCTTCTTTCTTCTTAAGACGCTCTTCTGCGCGTTTCATTGCTTCCCTGGCTCTTTCGACATCAATCTCTTCGGACTTTTCAGCGCTGTCGGCAAGTATCGTCACCTTATCGGGGCCGACTTCGGCATATCCCTGGTTAACGAAGAAATGCCCCACTTCCGAACCCTTCTTATAAGTCAGCACCCCTATTTTTGTCGTTGTAAGGAACGGGACATGGTCAGGCAAAACACCGAATTCACCCTCACTTCCTGAAGCGATAATCTCATCGACTTCATCTGTGAATACGTGTCCGTAAGGTGTAACAATGTCTAATGTCAGTTTATCAGCCATTTAAGAATCCTCTATGGATTTATCTTTCCTTGATTTTGATTTTCTATCTTTTACTCCTGGTTCAGACTTTATCCTTCCCCTGCCAGCTTCCCGGCCTTTTCCTCAACTTCCTCTATTCCGCCCACCATGTAGAATGCCTGCTCGGGCAAATCGTCGTATTTTCCTTCAACAACAGCCTTAAACCCTTTTATTGTGTCTTCAAGCTTCACATATTTGCCCGGAGTCCCGGTAAATGTCTCTGCAACGTGGAAGGGCTGACTAAGGAACCTTTGAAGTTTCCTTGCCCGGCTGACTGTTAATTTATCGTCTTCGGAAAGTTCTTCCATACCTAAAATAGCAATAATATCCTGCAGTTCTTTATATCTCTGCAGTACCATCTGGACATCTCTTGCGACCGCATAGTGTTCTTCACCGAGAATGAGCGGGTCGAGAATCCTTGATGTTGAATCAAGGGGGTCGACAGCGGGATATATACCAAGTTCCGATATCTGTCTTGAAAGAACGACTGTGCCGTCAAGGTGTGTAAATGCTGTTGCAACAGCAGGGTCTGTAAGGTCATCAGCCGGCACATATATGGCCTGCATTGATGTGATGGCGCCCTTGTTTGTAGATGTAATCCGTTCCTGGAGTATTCCCATATCTGTTCCAAGTGTAGGCTGGTATCCTACTGCTGAAGGCATTCTTCCGAGAAGCGCTGAAAGCTCCGCGCCTGCAAGTGTGTATCTGAAGATGTTATCTATGAAGATAAGAACGTCCTGTCCTTCGTCTCTGAAGTACTCCGCAGTCGTGAGCGCTGAAAGGGCAACCCTTGCCCTCGCTCCCGGGGGCTCATTCATCTGACCGTAAACAAGAGCAGTTTTTTCGAGAACGCCTCCTTCTTTCATTTCAAGATAGAGATCATTACCTTCCCTCGTCCTCTCACCTACTCCTGCAAACACAGACACACCGCCATGAACCATGGCAATATTGTGGATCATCTCCATAATAACAACCGTCTTGCCGACCCCGGCGCCGCCGAACATTCCCATCTTTCCACCTTTAACAAAGGGAACAAGGAGGTCAAAAACCTTAACGCCTGTCTCAAAGACCTGCGTCGAAGTATCCTGCTCGGTAAATTCAGGAGATCCCCTGTGGATCGGTAATCTCTCCTTTGCATCTATCGGCCCCATCTGGTCAACCGGTTCACCGATAACATTCATGATCCTGCCGAGTGTTTTCTCTCCGACAGGAACTGTGATCGGTTGTCCTGTATCAACAGCCGGGGTGCCTCTCACGAGTCCATCGGTCGCCGACATTGCAACGGTCCTCACCATGTTGTCCCCAAGGTGAGCTGCAACCTCAAGTGTTATATTGATATCGGGTATGCCTTTTTCCTTGTCACCCGGCTCTGAAATCTTAAGTGCATTTAATATTTCAGGCATGTTATCTTCAAATTCCACATCAACAACTGCGCCGATGACCTGAGCAACTTTACCTTCATTCATGATCTATGACCTCCAAAAATTAAATTGTTCCACACGGCTCTAAATAGCTCAGAATAGTTTCTCTTTTTTTCATTGAACAACTTTAAACTATGTTGAGCAACATTGAGCAATTATCCTTTAAGCGCTTCAACACCACCTACGATGTCCATTAACTCCCCGGTAATGGATGCCTGTCTGGCCTTGTTGAACTGAAGCGTGAGTTTTTCTACCATTTCATCGCAGCTCTGTGTTGCATTTTCCATAGCGCTCATCCTTGCAGCCTCTTCAGCCGCCGAGCTTTCAAGGAGCGCCCTGTAAATCTGTATATCTACATTCCTCGGGATCAATCTGTCAAAGATTGCCTCCATGGAAGGCTCATAAATAAAATCCGCGGCCTCGGATTCAGGAGCAGACTCTTCTTCTCCCTCTTCCAGGGGGGCCAGGGGCAGAAGCTTTGCAGTTGTAACTGTCTGCGCCACCATTGACTTGAATGCATTATATATCACTATCACTTCATCAATTGTTTCATTTATATAGTTTTCCTTGATGTCATTGGCGATATCCCCGGCATTTGAAAAGCTTACATTTCCGGAGATGCCTGTCCATGAATTTCGAGTTGGAACATTTCTTCTCTTAAAGTAATCCCTTGCTTTTTTGCCGACAGCGCTTATGCTGACTTCAAATCCGTCTTTTTTATAACCGTCAATACATGATTGCGCTGCCTTAAGAATATTTGTATTAAAGGCGCCGCAAAGCCCTCTGTCAGAAGTAACCACTACGACTTCGACCGTCTTTCTGGGCCTGAATGCAAGCAATGGATGCGATTCCCTGTCAGCGCCTCCGGCAAGGCTTATAAGAACATCATGCATCTTGTCTGCATAAGGTCTCAGGTCCAGCATCCGGGACTGAACCTTTCTCAGTTTTGAAGCAGCCACCATTTTCATGGCCTTTGTTATCTTCTGGGTACTTTGAACAGCCTTTATTCTGTTTTGTATATCTCTTAAAGTAGCCATATTTAAATCACGAATCGGGGATTGGGTGAAACGGTGACTCGGTGCATAGGGTCTTTTCTCCCTTTCTCCGTATCTCCAGGTCTCCCCTTCCCAGGATTACGCCTGAAATCCTTTCTTGAATTCTTCTATTGCCTGGACGAGTTTTGCTTTAAGGTCATCGTCGAATGCTTTCTTCTCCGCAAGTTCCGACCGAAGATCGTCCTTTGTGCCGCGTATAAATTTAAGGAATTCCTCCTCAAATTTCTTAATGGATTCAACAGGTATGTCATCAAGATAACCCTGTGTACCTGCAAACAGGACAATTACCTGGTCCTGCATTGTCATCGGAACATACTGGTTCTGCTTCAGCAGCTCGACCATTCTCTTGCCTCGTTCTATCTGTGACAGGGTTGCTTTATCGAGGTCCGAACCGAACTGGGCAAAGGCCGCCATTTCCCTGAACTGCGCAAGGTCAAGCCTGAGGGTACCAGCAACCTGCTTCATTGCCTTTGTCTGCGCAGCACCGCCAACACGGCTGACTGACAGACCGACATTAACAGCCGGCCTTACACCGGCATAAAACAGTTCCGGTTCAAGGTATATCTGGCCGTCCGTAATTGAAATAACATTTGTTGGAATATAACCCGACACGTCACCTGCCTGTGTCTCAATAATAGGAAGCGCTGTAAGAGAGCCTCCACCAAGTTTGTCGGATAGTTTCGCCGCTCTTTCAAGGAGTCTCGAATGGAGATAAAAAACGTCTCCGGGGAACGCCTCACGTCCCGGAGGACGTCTGAGCAGCAGGGAGAGCTGCCTGTATGCTGTGGCCTGTTTACTCAGATCATCATATACTATCAAGGCATGTTTGCCGCTGTCCCTGAAATACTCACCCATTGAACATCCCGTATAGGGAGCAATGTACTGCAGCGGTGCAGGCTCACTCGCTGTTGCAGAGACAATAATTGTATGTTCCAGTGCGCCTGCTTCTTCGAGTTTTTTTGCAACACGGACTACATTTGATCTCTTTTGCCCGATTGCAACATATATACAGACGACGTCGCCGCCCTTCTGGTTAATAATAGCATCAACACCTATCGCAGTTTTACCGACCTGGCGGTCACCGATTATCAGCTCTCTCTGTCCCCTCCCAACAGGAATCATTGCGTCTACTGATTTAAGGCCTGTCTGGAGAGGCTCGCGAACAGGCTGCCTGTCAATAATACCGGGGGCAACAACATCAACTATTCTACTTTCTTTTGACTCAATCGGGCCCTTTCCGTCAATCGGCTGGCCGATAGCATTTACCACTCTTCCAAGCAGCGCTTGTCCGACAGGCACAGACATGATCTTGCCCGTGCGCTTGACGATATCGCCTTCTTTAATAAGTGTATCCTCGCCGAAAAGAACGGTGCCCACAGAATCTTCCTCGAGGTTAAGCGCCATACCGAATACATCATTGGGGAATTCGAGGAGCTCCGATGCCATACACTTGTCAAGGCCGTAAATCTTTGCAATTCCGTCACCTACCTTGACAACCGTTCCGACTTCACTGACATCAACACGTTTTTCAAAGTCGGTAATCTGTTTTTTTATCAGTTCACTTATTTCTTCAGCTTTAAGTTCTGTAACATCCATTCAATCACCCCCGGAATATCGCAGTGGCGTATTGCAATACGCCGCTGCAAATCATATTATTTATCTCATCAGTTCGGCCCTTAAAAGACGGAGCTGACCTTTTACGCTGCTGTCGAAGATGGTGCTTCCCACTTTGACAATAAATCCACCAAGCAGGGATTCATCTATCTGATTCTCAACCGTGATTTCCCGGTTAGTCATCTGTTTTAAAGCACTCTTCAGCCGCTCTGTATACTTTTTATCTAACTTGACTGAAGACACTACAAGAGCTGTCGCCTTCTTCTGTCTCTCATTATAAACATCAATTGAAGCTGCAATTATCTCTTTCAGTGCGGAGAGATGTCCATGGACAATTATGAGTTTCAGAAACTTCCCGGTGGCGGCATTAAATTTCAGGAGAGGCTTAAGTGCATTAAAGGCCTTTTCTTTTTCATCTTCACTGAATATCTGGCCTGCAAACAGGAGCTGCAACTGCCTGTTTGCATCAAGGAGCCGGGAAAATGCCTTAAACTCCTGAATGACTTTCGGTATTTCTGAAATCTCGACACTGTTTATTATTGCCCTGCTGTATTTTTTTGCAATCTGGTTTTTGTTCAATTCTTTGCCTCAAGTCTTTTTATATAATCGTCTATAAGAGCCTCCTGCTCTTTGCCGCCAAGTCTCTCTTCAATCTGTTTTTCAGCAAGTTCAAGCGCCATAAGGGCTGCTTCGGATTTTATCTTTTCTTTTGCCTTTTGCAATTCAAAGTCAATACCCGCCTTTGCCTGCTCAATAATCTTTTCCTTCAACCTCTCACCCTCGGCAATAATTGCTTCCTTTTCCTTTTCTCCTGATTTCCTTGCGGCCTCAATTATTTGCTCTATTTCACTGTCCGTGTTCTTAAACCTCTCTTTGACTTCATTGAGTGTCTTCCGGGCGAACTCCTTTGCCTCTGACGCTTCCTTAAGGGATTTTTCGATCAATTCCGTACGCTTTTTGAAAAATTCGCCAATAGGTTTGCGGCCGAAAAAGACGAGTATAAATACGAGTAATGCAAAATTAATAACCGGCCACTGCCAGTCCTTCCACGTAAAGTTCTGCGCGCCCTCGCCTCCGCCCTCTGAAGCAAAAGCCACAGAAGCAAATATCAGGCTTGCAGTTATAATGAAGAAATATATGGATATTCCATAATTTTGAACTTTGAACTTTGAACTCTGAACTTTTCTTGTCATGCTCCTACCAGTTTCTCAACGATCTGTTTTGAAAATTTCTCTATGTCCGATTTTAAAGCAGCCCTTGCCTTTTCCGCTGCTTCCTCAATATCCGCTTTTGCCTTTCTGTTTATATCCACCGCTTCATTCTGGGCTGAATCCAGTGAATGTTTCTGAATATCCAGGCCTTCCTTGCTTAATGCCTCAAAAATTGTCCTTGCCTCCTGTCTTGCACCCGACAGTTTTGCGTCTATCCGGGAAAGCACCTCATCCTTATCCTTGTCCATTGCCCTTGCGCTTTCCAGCGCCCCCCCGGTTTTGTCTTTTCTTTCTTTGAAAAGCCGCAGAAAAGGCTGAAACAGGAAGTAATTCAGAATTACAAGCAGGATTAAAAAATTGGCAAGCTGCCAAAAAAAATACTTGTTGATTTCTAACATTTAAGCTCCCAATCCTAAGATTCAAATAGTCAAAGACTTCAAAGTAAGATAAGGTTCTGAAAAATTACCATTAGTGGAGATGTTTTGTCAATAATGCAATAAGTATATTTACGAAATTTATAAATCATAATAAATCATATAAATGAAAGGGGAAAGGTATTAAGGCGGGGTCATGGTACAGATTACGGGATATCTTTGACTTTTCAAAAACTTTCCATTAAACTTCAATTTAAAGTTATGAGCGGAGATACAGTATTAACTCTTATATTCAAAGCAGGGCCTGTTGTTAAATTTGTTCTGTTGATACTCCTCTCTTTTTCGATATTCTCGTGGGCTATCATTTTTTATAAATTCAGATTGCTTTCAAAGGTCGAAAAAGAGTCCGGAAAATTCCATGCGGACTTTATCAAAATCAAAGAGTGGAATTCCCTGTACCAGTCTACAAAAAAGCTTACACTCAGCCCTTATGCAAACCTGTTCAGGGCGGCGTATTCAATGGAAGACGCAGACAGGGATGAGATCAGGAGCGCTCTGAAAAGGGTTGAGGCAATGGAAGCGGTCCGTCTTGAAAAGTACTTGACCTTTCTTGCAACAACCGGCTCAACAACGCCTTTTATCGGCCTTTTCGGGACTGTCTGGGGAATAATGAATTCCTTTATGGGCATCGGGAGAGTAGGCGCAGCATCACTTGCAGTAGTTGCGCCGGGCATTGCAGAGGCCCTCATAGCGACGGCCGCCGGTCTCGGCGCTGCAATTCCTGCGGTTGTTGCTTACAACTATTATCTCAGCAGGACACGCAGGATCATAATAATGATGGAGGATTTCTCCAGGGAATTAACGGATTATTGTACGAGGAAACATGGAGAGACGCAGACAGGCTCTTTCTGAAATCAATGTTACCCCCTTTGTGGACGTTATGCTCGTCCTTCTTATTATCTTTATGGTAACCGCCCCCCTGCTTCAACAGGGGATAGATATCAACCTGCCGCAGGCAAAGGGCAGGGACCTGTCCCCAAAAGAGAGGGTTGTCATTACTATAAAAAAAGACGGAAAGATTTATGTGGACAAAACCGCTGTTACCCTGAAATCACTGAAAGCAAAATTTTCAAAAAGACGCAACAGGGAAGTTTTTCTGAAGGCTGACAAAGACGTCCGTTACGGTGTTGTGGTAGCGGTTATGGGAGAATTAAGGGAAATCGGGATAGAAAAATTAGGGATGGTGGCTGAGCCTGAAGCGCGTATTCGATGAAGCAATCCCTCAACATCGGGAAGCAACCTGATTTCCAGAAAATCATAATCACCTCTGCTGTCATGCACCTGCTCTTTATAAGCCTTATAGCCTTTCCGTTAAAGACAAAGGAAAGGGAGTACAAAAGCTACTTTGTTAATCTTGTGGGCCCGGCTGAAATCCGCAAGGCCACCGGAATAAAAAATAAAGCCGGGAAAAGGGCAATAAAAATAAAGCCCGCCCTTAAAAAAAGAGTGAAACCCAAATCAAAAGCCGGTATGTCATTGGAACCTGCGAACAGGGTAGCAAAAGAGATTGAGAGAATAAGCGCCATCAGCGCCATTTCAAAAAAGAAAAGGCAAAAGGAAAAAGAGATGGCAGAGGCCGGAGAAGCAGATAATGCAATCGCCAGGGCCATAGAGGGGCTAAGGAAGAAAAAACTCATAAATGTGACAAAAGGAACCGGGATTCCATCCCGTGTGTCATCCGCAGATGCAGAATCTTACTATGCCCTTATTACGGAAGAGATATGGAGTGAATGGATACCTCCTGATTATGATGCGACCGGTCTGGAGGTCATTATCTCCATAAAAATAAAGGGGGATGGGAAGGTTATCTCCCAGGAAATTGAAAAGTCCTCAGGCAACACTTTTTTTGACCGCTCTGCATCTAAAGCAATATCAAAGGCAAGCCCCCTTCCGCCGCCGCCTGTAGAGATGGAAATAGGTGTGAGGTTTTATTTATGAACTCAGAACTCAGAACTCAGAACTCAGAACTCAGCCTACGGCAATCTTCGTGCAAAATTCGTAACCTGGAAATCATAATAAAGAGTATGGGGCGCAGCAAAAGACGGCTTTTATTTTATTTTTTCTGTGTTCTGTGCTCTGTGTTCTGTGCTCTGTCTCCTGCCCTTGCGAAAATTTATATTGATATCACATCACCGGCCATAAGACAGCTCCCCATATCAATCAGGACTTCGGGCACCCCCACATCAAAACAGTTGGAGAGCATAGTGAAAAACGACCTCGGGTTCACCGGACTGTTTTCCTTTGTCGACCCTGACGTTCCCGGAGCTGAAATAATTGCGGATATAAAAGTTGAAATAACAGACGGGCTTAAGGTTATTCTGTCCATCAACGATTTAATTGAAGGCAAAGAAGTACTCAAAAAGAGATATGATGCATCTAAAATAATTATTCGGCCAATGGCGCACACTATTTCAAATGATATTTATAAAGTCGTAACAGGTAAAAAAGGAATCTTCAGGACAAAGTTGTCCTATTTAGTAAATACGGCAGCAGGCAGAAAAGAGCTGAGGCTGATGGACTGGGATGGTTTCAGGTCAATGAAGGTCGTATCAAAAGGATTAACCTCCAGCCACAGCTGGTCACAGGACGGCAGCTTTCTGATCTATTCTGCGGAGAGAAGCAGGAAATGGAAAATTTATCTCTTAAATCTTAAACGTTACAGGGAAATGGTGCTGTTTTCATCAAGAGGACTCAACCTTGTCGGAGGAACATCCCCGGATGGTCTGATATCACTTTCATCCTCAAAAGACGGCAGTCCGGAGATATACGTTATAAATATTTATGGAAAAGGTTTTAAGAAACTGACCAGATCATTCGGCATTGACGTTTCACCGGTATTCTCCCCTGACGGCTCAAAGATTGCCTTTGTATCGGACAGGGGAGGGTCCCCGCAGATATATACAATGAATTTAAATGGAAAAGGCTTAAAGAGACTTACCTTCGAAGGATCATACAACACCTCGCCTTCATGGTCTCCTGACGACAAATGGATCGCCTATACAGGAAGAAAGAATGGCAAAAATCAGATATTCATGCTAAAATCTGACGGGACTGATTTAAGGCAGCTTACTTTCATCGGGAATAACGAGAGTCCGTCTTTTTCACCTGACGGATTATTCCTGGCGTTTGACTCTGACAGAGAGGTCAGGCGCGGAATTTATATAATGCGCATTCATGGAGAGGAACAAAAAAGAATTACCCCGAAAAATATAAACGCAATGTCGCCGAAATGGTCTCCGTATTTAAAATAATAAATTCATTCAGTATAAAGAGGAGGGATCTGGCTAATGAAGAAACTTTTGATTTTCCTTTTATTAATCTTTGCCGTCAGTTGTGCAAAACCGTTTACAAAACCGCCGGAAGAAAGCGTTAAACCGGAAGAAACAGTAAAAGAAGAAGCAATAAAACCTGAAGAAATGGAGTCGGAAGTTGTTGAAGAAGTGGTTATTCCCGCAGAAGAAGAGATTACGGAAAGCGCTATATCAGCAGAGGAAAAGGCAAAATCCATTTTCAGGGATGTAATGTTTGATTATGATAAGTATGACATAAGGCCCGATGCCAGACCTGTCCTGGATAGTGTAGCTGCATTTCTTAATGAAAATAATGAAATCAACATTGTGATTGAAGGCCATTGTGATGCAAGAGGGACAAATGAATACAACCTCGCCCTTGGGGAAAAAAGGGCAAAAGCCGCGAAGAATTACCTTGTCTCCCGCGGAGTCTCACCCACGAGAATAATCGTGATTACTTACGGCGAAGAAAAACAGCTCTGCAATGAGCAGAACGAATTATGCTGGCAAAAAAACAGAAGGGCGCATTTTGTTGTTGTAAAATCAAGGTTCTATTAATACCGCCCGGGTTGCATGCATAGAGGACAATCCAAATGAGTGTAAAGAGCATTAAGAGTATTTTCTTTAATCTGTGTTCTGTGATCTGTGTTCTGAGTTCTTTTCTTATTGCAGGTTGTGTTTCTACGGAAGAAGTCGGTATGATGAGATGGGAGCTTAATGAGTTAAGATCCGAGGTTAAGAAAATCAGGAAAACGTCAAAGAGCATTGAGACACAATTCCCCGGCCAACAGAAACAAATCGATAAGAAGCTGAAGGAGCTTGAAGCCGCACAAAAAGCAACAGCCGGAACAGTTTCAGACCTCCTGGTCAATGTCCAGTCTTTAACATCGGAATTCCGGATACTGACAGGCCGTTTTGATGAGGCACGCTATTTTTCGGAAAAAACCTCTGCCGGGCTGTTGGAAAATAAAGACATGCTTATTGCAAAGGTAACGGAGCTGGAGCTGGCAATAGAGGACTTAAAGAAAAAACTCAGCGAGCCGGCTGCTGAGGGAGATGATACTAAGAAAAAAGAAGATAAAAAAACTGAAGAAACGGAAAAAGCAAAGGAAGATATAAAAGAAGAAAGCAAAAAGCCGGAAAAAGCCGGGACCGAAGAAGCTCAAAAAATAGAAGTTAAGGATGCTTATATGGCCGCTTATCAGGCATATAAAGAAGGCAGGCCTGAAGAGGCAAGAGAAAGATTCATGTCAGTGCTGAGCGATTATCCGGAAAATGATTACTCGGACAATGCGCGTTTCTGGATAGCCGAGAGCTACTATAAAGAGGGAAGCTATGAAGATGCGATACTTGCCTATGAAGAACTTTTCAAAAAGAACCCTGAAAGCGATAAAGTTCCCGGCGCATTGCTAAAACAGGGATTGTCCTTTTATGCGCTAAAAGACAAAAAAACCGGCGGGATAATTCTGGAAAAGCTCATTGAAAAATTCCCTGATTCCGAACAGGCAAGACTTGCCCGGAAGAAGCTCAGGAAAACCGTTCCGCCGAAAAAGAAAAATTAAATACTTTATAAAACTATCAGAAGGGGGAAACATTATGAAAAAGAAAATCCTGATTATTGCCGTCATGTCACTTGTCATTTTTCAGGGCACCGCATTTGCTGTAGAAACAGAGGGCGAGGTATTATTCAGAGATGCCTTGTATGGAACAGCAATCGGGGCTATATTAGGGGGTGCCTTTTATCTTGCCGACCAGAATGATTTTGCCAATAAGTTTTCAACAGGAGTTATTATCGGCACTGTCGGCGGTTTAATCTTCGGGCTTACTGAGACAAGCAGTTTTGTGGAAATAAAAAAGGATGAAATTAAAGTTGCTCTTCCCACTCCTGTAATAGAGAAAAAACCGGACGGCTTTCAGTTTTCAGCATCCATTTTAAAGACCAGGTTTTAGCATCAACCCGGCAACTTGTAATTTCTCTGAAAAGGGCTATGTTATTCAAAGCCCTTTTTTATTTTGTTCGCTGTCAGTTAATATTAAGCAGGGTTTTTAATAGATTGATATTGTTTCAAAGGCGGTTCCGGCGAGCCGGGATCAGGACATCAAAAAAGGAGATAATAAACCATTTTGGAAATAAAAGTCTATGGGAGTAATATAGAACAAGCTATCAAGGGTTTGAAAAACAAACTTCAGAAGGACGGACTTTTTAAAGAGCTGAAAAGGCGCAGGTTTTATGAAAAACCTTCTGTAAAGGAGAAACGGAAACGGATCGAAGCGCGAAAGAAAAAGATGAAGGCATCGAGATTTAAAAGGTAAGGGCAATATTAACTAATGCTGCATAAGACAGGCAGGGGGCCTCAGAGTTGAGCCCCTGTTGTTTCAAAACGCATATTTCAATTTATTATATTTTGCCTTTGCCTTCTTTTGTATAGGCAAATCTTTGGCGCAATCCCTGATGAGACTGATAGTTTCAGGTGGAATGTTTTTCGAGGCGGCATCAGAGTGTTTATAATATAAGTGTTTCAGAAGTGATTCCGCGTCACCGAAAATATCCGTGCAAA
>BDSY01000075.1 GCA_002897895.1 bacterium BMS3Abin06 | reverse complement strand
ACCGCTACTCTTTCATTCCTGATAGAATTCTTACTGCCTCCTTTCCCATTGTCTTTTGTTACCTATGGAGTTTCCTCAATAATCAATTCAACGGTCTTATAACGCTTTTTGTGGTAATCATCATAGCGATATCGGACACATATTAATTGATCCCCATATTGCCGTAAGAGTTTTTTTGTTCCTGACCGGCCCGGAAGCAGTGTTAGTTTAGTCTGCATAAAAACCGTCCCCCTGTAATAAATGACAGTTGTTAAATCGGGAAGAAAAAAATAAAATAGTTGTTATTTATATAACATGACAACTATGTTTGTCAATAAAAATCAACACTTCTATTGAAAGAGGACATGACGAATGAATACAAAAGAGCCGAAGTTACTGGAACAGGCGCGCAATGTTATCCGTGTAAAGCATTATACCCTGAATACTGAAAAAGCATATCTTCCATGGATTAAACGATTTATCCTTTTTCACAAAAAACGTCATCCTGCTGCAATGGGGGAGCGTGAGATAAATGAATTCCTCACACATATTGCAGTAAATAGAAATATTGCGGCCAATACTCAGAACCAGGCGCTCAATGCTATCGTATTTCTCTATAAAGAGGTTCTCAAAAAAAAAGTAGGAGATATTGGTGATTTCCGGAGGGCAAAAACACATAAACGGATTCCGGTTGTATTTACAAAGGAAGAGGCGAAAAAGGTAGTTGTGCAGCTTGAGGGTACAAAGAGGCTGATGGCAAGTCTGCTATATGGATCAGGGATGAGGTTAAAGGAATGCCTCAGGTTGCGTGTCAAAGACATTGAGTTCAGCTATAATCAAATAACATTGCGCGATACAAAAGGCGCTGTAGACAGGGTAACGCTGTTGCCTTCTGCCATAAAAGAAGAACTGAAGAGGCATCTCAAAAGAGTGAAAACCCTGCATGAGCAGGATTTAGGCGAGGGGAGACCACACTATTTTCATTTGCTGATTCTCTTTAACACTTGAGCTTTTGCCTTCTCGTGATCAATGCCCTTACCTTTCTCAATCTGGCTCTCAGCCGTCTGGATGTCTTCGAGAAGTTCCACCTTTTCCAGTATGGTTTCGTACTCGTTAACGTCCAGTAATACCGCCACACCTTTCCCATGCCGGGTAATAACAATCGGTCTTTTGGTATCGCGAACCTGTTTCAGGAAGGATGCCACACCAGCCCTGAATTCAGACATGGGACGAATGTCCTGGTTAAACACTAATCTTCGCATAATGACCTCCTGATGTACAATATATTGCTATATAAAGTGTACATCAAATAGAGTGCAGCTTACAAGTGGTCTGCGACAGGTTTGTGGGGGGAAGGTTTCCGTTCAGTCTTATGGGCAACGTCATGACTACGCAGTTGTCATTCCCGCTTGTCGGGAATCCGGGAAAATCAAAGGGTTATAGATTCCGGACAAGCCGGAATGACAGAACTCGGTACTGTCGCGCTCTTTTACCGTTGCTTTGAATTTTGAATTTCTTAAACCACTGCCTTTTGTGCCTCTTTGAGCCAGAGAAGTTTTGAGTGGCTGATAACGGCTGCGTTGCAAGCTTCTATTATATCAGCCGGATTAGCGTCCATGCCCTGTTTTTTCTCAAACGGGTTGAACTGCGGCTTGCCGGCTTCCTGTGCGCTCTTTACTTCACCTGTATCTTTTAACTCTGTTCCAATGGCCTTTGAGAGCTCAATAAATATATCTTTGTGCTGTTTTGAATCAGCCGTAGGTTCAATGACTTTTCTGACATCTTTATCTTTGCCGAGATAACTCGTAATGGTTCCTTCTGATTCAAGATTAGTAGCTGCCGGCAGTACAACATCAGCCTGTTTTGCAAGTTCGGTCATATAAGATGTCTGCACTACAAGAAAGCTCACATCAGGCCTCTTTGTAACCGGCGCTTCGCCAATTGCATATAATGCATCCACTCCCCCGGAGGCCATTTCCTGATATGACTTGCCTCCGGTAACAAGCCCGTTTACAACAACTCCCCTTGCATTTGCCTCAGCAGGCACTGCCACGACTTTGATATCAAGCAGCAGCGAGAGATTGCGTGAAGCATTGAAGAGTGAAGGCGCGCAGAATATTGCAGGCGATTTTGCCCCTGATATAATCTCTGCCGCTTTTTCAATATCTTCCGATACATTTAATCCTGAAACAGCAGACTCAAGATCACTGCCGCCCTTATTGCCTTTATCTACCAATCCTTTGGCTATCTGTGCCAGAGTGGCAGCTTCGTCACCCTGAAGATTAACCGCTGCCGCAGATGAAATCTTTGTTTCAGCAGCATTCAGAGTAATCAGTTTGGCTCCCCTTGAAACTCTCCTTCTTATTCCTGCATCCAGGGCAGGAAGAACTCTTTCCCACTGTGAGGGATTGAGACCGGCAAGTACAATTACATCCAGACCATCCAGATCCGCACTGTCCGGGGATTTCATGGAATCCGCATCTGAATAAAGGCTTGCACTTGTATCGATATTTTTTGTATTGATTACTTCAGCAGCTAACTTTGAAAGAACAGAGGCGTCCTCGTTAAGTATTCCCGCTGTGCTTATGATGCCCGCATTGCCGCCTGCCTGTTTAAGCCTGTCTGCAACAATGTCAAGCGCTTCTTTCCACGTTGTCTCCTGGAGTTCGTTGTTGACTCTTTTCATCGGCACATTAACCCTGGCATCCGAAGTAACTGACTCAAATCCGAACCTGCCGATTGCACAGATATATTTTTCAACAGAGCCGTCTGCAGCCCCGGAATTTACCTTTACAATAGCGCCCTCCTTTGAACTGACAACTATATCGCAGCCGTTTCCGCAGGAAAGACATACGGAAGCGGTCTTTGTATATTCCCATTCCCTGCCCTTTCTCCATCTGTCTGCCTCAAGCAGCGCATTCACAGGACATGCGTCAATGCAGCTTCCGCAAAATGTGCAGTCCGACTCCTGAAGAGGTTTGTCCATTGCAGTGGAAATCTTTGCACCAACGCCTCTTCCCATAAAATCAAGGACATTTGTTCCCTGTTCCTTGCAGACCCTTACACATCTTCCGCAGAGGACGCAGTAGTCGGGGTCCCTTTTTATAAATGGATTTGCCTCATCAACAGGATAGCCGAATTTTTTCCTTGTGAGGCTCGATTCTTTTATTCCAAAGTCGTACGCATATTGCTGAAGATTACATACACCGGCCTTTGTGCAGGTCATGCAATCAAGGGGATGCATGGAGAGGATAAGGTCAATGATAAATTTCCTCATTTCCTGCAACTTTTCAGTAGCAGTATTAACAACCATTCCTTCTTTGACCTTTGCTATACAGCCGGCAACCGGCGCTTTTCCTCCTTCGACTTCAATAAGGCAAAGCCTGCAAGCACCGATCCCGCGCATACCTTTTAAGTAGCAGAGATTGGGAATATGAATTCCAGCCGACTCAGCAGCATCAATCAGATTAGCGCCTTCAACTGCCTGAATTTCTTTACCATCTATTTTCAGAGTAACCGTTTTAGACATCGAACCCCCCTGTTAAATTAATTTTAAATTATGAACTTATGTTAATTCGTAATTCGTAATTCCTGATTCGTAATTAAAATTACGCTCCAACAGTTTCAGCCTCTGCCATTTCTTTGGCGGAAATGAGCCTGACTGCTCCGTGTTTACAAACTTTCATGCATTCACCGCACTTTGTGCATCTTTTCTGAACTATCTCAAAGGGCATATAGCCGGAGAGATAGGCTTTCTTTTTCTCGCCGATAATTGCATTATCCCTGCATGCATCAAGACAATCGCCGCACATCGTGCAATTTTCAGGGATGATGATATATTTAATCTGTTCTATACATTCATTGGATGAGCATACACCTGATATATGGTCTGCAAATTCATTGGAATCTATCTGCTCCAGTAAGTATTTCGCTGTGTCTTTCCCTTTTTTACACATGGAGGCAACCTGCATATGGGAAGAGATTTTCTTTATTGTCTCAATGTCCTCATCCGCAGCAGTCCCTTCAACTATCCGTGCGGTTCTGATTCTTGCTTCGTAAATTCCCATCGAGCAGGGAAAGCATCTGCCGCACATAGGGCCTGCAAGAAATTCCTCAATGAATACTAATGATTTCTGTACAGGGCATTTTTTCTCGTCAGCCTTTGCCTGAACATCTTCCATTTTTACTTGTTTGGATTCTTTTTCAGTCATTATTCACTCCTGAAATTCTATTAATAAAAATCTACATTAATTTCTGTCATTCTGGCTTGTCCAGAATCTTTCTTGTGATCCCGAACAAGTCGAAGGATTCCCGACAAGCGGGAATGACACCAAAAATAAATATACAATTTTCAGTTCTTTTTAACGCAGGCTAAGGCCTGCGGCTACTGACTACTGACTCCTGGCTACTGACTCCTGTCTTTTATACTTTTCTACCTTCACAGCATTTGTAGGACAGGCTGTATAACATGCCTTGCATTTCGTACAGTAGTCCTGGTCAATAAAGAATTTATTTCTCAACTCCCTGACAGCCCCGAACGCGCATGCCTCCTTACAGAGACCGCAGAGGATACATTCAGCGTTTTCTATCCTGAACACGCCAAGCCCGCTGCATGCCCTGGCCCGGCAGTATTTATCATTGATATGTTCTTCATATTCTTCCCTGAAATATCTGATCGTTGTAAGCACGGGGTTTGGTGCGCTGCTTCCGAGTCCGCAGAGAGAACCGGCAACAATCTTTTTGCCTATTTCCTCAAGTTTTTCAATATCGCCTTCCTCTCCCTGTCCTGATGTAATCTTTTCAAGGATCTGAAGCATCTGGTATGTCCCTATTCTGCACGGAGGGCATTTGCCGCACGACTCGGACTGTGTAAATGAAAGGAAGAACTTTGCCACGTCAACCATGCAGGTCTCTTCATCCATCACAACCATACCGCCTGAACCCATCATGGAACCCACAGATGCCAATGAGTCGAAATCAACCGAAAGGTCAAGATGCCCGGCAGGGATACAGCCTCCGGAAGGGCCGCCCGTCTGAACTGCCTTGAATTCCCTGTCTCCGAGTATTCCACCGCCAATATCATAAATTATCTCTCTCAATGTTATTCCCATCGGAACTTCAACAAGGCCTGTGTTTTTGACCTTTCCTGTAAGGGCAAACACCTTTGTCCCCGGAGAGTTTTTTGTGCCTATTGAACGGAAGTAATCCGAACCTTTATCAATAATTACCGGAACATTGGCAAAGGTCTCTATGTTGTTGAGGTTGCCGGGATAACCCCACGGACCGCCTCCAGGCTCTGAAAGCCTTGGTGGTCTTGGTCTCGGAAAGCCTCTCTCACCTTCAATAGATGCAACAAGCGCTGTAGATTCACCGCATACAAATGCGCCGGCTCCTTCTCTGATATTTATGGTTAAACTAAAGTCGGTACCGAGGATATTTTCACCGAGAATCCCGAGTTCCTCTGCCTGGTTAATCGCGATTTGCAGATTTTTTACAGCAAGCGGATATTCGTGTCTTACATAGATGATTCCATATTGTGCGCCTATTGCATATGCATTAATGGCCATGCCTTCGAGGAGACTGTGAGGGTCTCCTTCCATGATCGATCTGTCCATAAATGCGCCGGGATCGCCTTCATCTCCGTTTGCTATGACAAGCTTGATATCTCCGGGCGCCTTTTTCGTATGCGCCCATTTTCTACCGGCAGGGAATCCGGCTCCGCCTCTTCCTCTGAGGTTTGCCTTGTCAACTTCTTCAAGAACCTGATCAGGAGACATTGACGACAAGGCCTTTTCAAGACCGGCATAACCGCCTACGGCAATGAAGTGGTTAATATTATTCGGATCTATAATTCCATTATTCCTCAGGGCGAGTCTTTTTTGTTTCTTATAAAAAGGGATTTCCATCATTTCAGGAACAGGCTCACTGAGGAAGTCATCGCGGTAAAGCCCCTGCCTGTAAGGCATATTGCCCAGGATAGAGTAGCTCATTATCCAGGGAACGTTTTTCGCTTTGGTCCTTTGATAAAAGATATTCATTGGCTCTACCTTTAAAACAGGACCTTTCTGGCATATTCCCTGGCAGCCGGTTTTTACTATTTCAATGTCAACACCGCTGTCAGCAGCCTCTTTCTCGAATCTGTCAATCACCTTATGGGCCCCGGTTGCAGTACATGCGGTTCCGCAGCATACCCTTGCCCTCAGGGTATCCGGTTTAAACGTCTCGTTCTTTAAACTTTCCCTGAGTTGCTTCAGTTCATTAACATTATTAAGTTTTGCCATATTTCCATCCTTGTAATAAATTGCTCAATATATTAAATTGCTCAATATTGTTTGAGCCATGTTGAGCTACTTTTGAGCCATGTTATATCATTCCTCATCCGCTGGACCCGTTATTTCTTCATCATTCCTGATGCTCTCAACTAGTACTTCGAGCTTTTTCATGTCTATTTCACCGACAATACTTTCGTTTACTGTAGCGACAGGTGCAAGACCGCAGCAGCCTATGCATCCTACTGTCTCGAGTGTCATTGAGAGATCTTCCGTAGTCTCGCCTTCAGCTATTGAAAATTCTTTCTTGATTTTGTCGAGAACTTTATCCGCGCCCCTGACATGGCAGGCAGTCCCGGTGCAGACCCTGACTATCTTTTTGCCGCGGGGGCTGAAATAAAATTGTTTGTAGAAAGTGGCTGTGCTGTAAACATCAGACATCGGTATATCGAGATTTTTCGATAGTTTTATCAATTCTTCTTCAGGCAGGTAATTGTGCTCCTGCTGAATCTGCTGAAATGCATGGATCAGCACGCCCCTCTTCTTCTGGGAATCGGTAAGCACATCGCTTATATGTCCAAGGACTTCGTTAACTTTCAGACTCATTGATACCTCCAACTCCGGCATGAGCCGCTGCTGTTTTAATTTCTCTTCTTGCAGCCATATCCATAAGTACCCTTTCAGCGCCGAATTTGCCCGGCTCGTATTTTCTGAGCTTCAGATTTTCTCTTGCCTTATCAATGTAATCAAGAGCCATCTGGAGCATTTTTTCCGGATCCGGTTCAAAATGAAGAGCGCCCATAAAGCGTTCAAACCATACATCAGTCATGATCTTTGTGACTTCTTTGCTTGCTCCAACCGGTGATTCACCGCCGAAGATACACGGAACGCCGGATGCGGCGAAATATGCGCCTATTGCAATTGCCTTCTCGGACATCCATTCAGGAGCTATCCCGACAGCAGGCATACCGGCTATTTCATCAGACAGGCCGCCTTCATCCGCCATAGCCGATGCTATTGTCAGTATCCTTGAATTATCAACACACGCGCCGAGGTGAAGTATCGGTGGAATGCCTATTGCCTCGCAGACTTCTCTCAGTCCGGGTCCGGCATTTTCGAGCGCCATCTCAGGGGTAAGATAAGATGCGGTGGCGCACGCAGCAGAACCACAGCCTGTTGAGCAGATCAGCACATCATTTTTTATCAGTTCAAGTGCAAGGTATTTGTGAATACCGGTGGATGCTACTCTCGGATTGTCACATCCTGCAAGTCCGACAACGCCGCGGATCCTTCCAGCCATGATGGCGTCATTCAGGGGCCTGAACGAGGCGCGCCATTTGCCGCCCTGCATGTACTCAATATATTCATGTGAAAAACCGCCGATAAGCGGGGCTTTTTGAGAGATGTGGCTGCCTTCCGTCGTCCTGTTGGGATAATTGTCGCATGCCATCCTGATGATCTCTCTTGCCGTTTCTTTAGCCCTGTGCTCATCATATTGAACATGCACTGCACCGGGCATCTTTGCCTTTTCGCTGGTAGTGATAACTTTTGTATGGAACTTCTTTGATACTTCGGCAATGGCAGGCATAATACACTGAACATCAACTGTCATGGCATCAATCAGTCCGGTCATGATCCCGAGTTCCTGGTTTGTAAAACCACCCGCTGTAGGTATTCCGTGTCTCATAAGGATTTCGTTTGCAGTACAGCACATGCCGCCGATATTGATGCCCTTGGCGCCTTTCGATCCGGCGTATTCAACCATTTCAGGTTCTGACGAAACGTCCACGATCATCTCTGCAAGAGTAGGCTCATGTCCGTGGACGATCAGATTGACTTCGTCTTCCTTGAATATGCCGAAACTCGCCTCTGCCTTGATCGGCCTGGGAGTTCCAAAAAGTATGTCGGTTATATCCGTTGATATCATACAGCCGCCCCAGCCGTCTGCAAGCGCAACCTTGAGGCCGTGAGTGAGGAGGTGGTCGGGTTCATGGTCGACCCCGATATTTGTGCGGTGCAATGCCTCAACAACTTCCCTGTCGATACCGCGGGGAGTAATATCCCACTTTTCCCATCTTTCCTGTGTCTTTTTCGGCGCGCGTTTACAATAATTAATCGCGCCTTTCTGGCGACCGAAGTCTTCAATAAACATTGTAGCAACATCTTTTGCTACATCGTTCACAGGTCTGCCTTCAAATTCAATCTCTAATATACCGGCAACCCTGTACAGCTTTTTCACGTCGGTGATTTTAAAATCTTTGGCCTCACCTTCTGCAACTGCAAGGAGTGTCATTGCCATGTCGCGCGCATGGTCTGAATGGGCCGCAGTACCTGCTGCGATCATTCTCAGCATGTTTCTTGCCGCTACTGTAGGCAGTGTTGCGCCGCAAACGCCTCTCGCCTCTTCCTCGGCGTTTTTGCCGATAAGCCTGCAGGGTCCCATGTGGCAGACCTTACAGCATGCCCCGGTTTCACCAACAGGGCACTGCTTTAATTTTTCTGCGCGTTCAAAGCATGTGTCAATATCATGGGATTCACCCCATTCAATTATTTCTTCAGCCGAATCGCTTGCGCTTTTAATTACTTTGCTCATATATCCTCCTTAGAAAGCTGTCAGCCGTCAGCTGTCAGCGGTCAGTATTAATTAAAAAAATTCTAAAATACAACCTTAGCTGATAGCTGATGGCTGAAAGCTAATAGCTGCATTTAGAACATCGGGTCCATTTCGAGCGCCGGATGTCCGGCGTTTGCGAGGTATTCCATTAATTTCTCCGAATCCTCGGCAATGGTTTCGTCTGCAATCTTATCCAATAGATCAGGTACGCCTTCTTCCTCGCACCTCTGTTTGAAATCTTCGGCTATTCTTTCCTTTAAGTTCTTTGTCATCCAGACTATCCTCTTAATCCCGCCGTCAGCGAAAAGGAATTTGTGGCTCGTGATAAAATTTACTCCGATTCCCATAAATCCGGGGTTCTGCGTGCCGCCGCCGACTGTGCCGGCCAGTGTCGAGAACTTCATACCCACAGGTGTCATGCCTGTATGGCCCCTTTGCACGAGCATTACGCCGTTGGCTTCAGGGATAATCGCCACAATGCACTCAAAGCATCCGCAGGATGTCATGGGGTTATCCATAATAGTGTAGAGATTTAATGATTCAATGGCGCCTGCAGAATTGGCTTTCAGGTATTCATCAACACCGGCCCATCTGCCCTGTTTTTCATCGAGGACCTCGCCTTTTTTAATCGGCTGATTACCCCCTGTGGGGTCTATCTCAAATGCAGCCTTTGTGTCAAGCCAGTTGTATGCTCCGCAAAGGCCGAGACGCTCCGGGCTGATTACGCAGACGTGAGACGGAGCGAATGACTGGCACAGGAGACAGGAATAATAAATATCCACGGATTCGTCCGTTAAACCGGCAAGCCTGTGGTCTCTTTCTTTATATACCGCCCTTGCCTGGTCCTGTAATTCAAGAACATCTTTTTCATCAAAATAAAGGGTCGTCTGTATTTTATCAACAATCTCCTTGAACCTGTTGTGTGTCATGGTGTTGTGTATTACACCGATATGCTCTAATGTGATTCCGTCTTTATATGCCTGGTTGCTGATCCTCATCCATACGATATCACGCTGTCCCATGTGCCAGAGCCCCTGGGCTTCATTTATATTATGATGGAGCTTTCTCTCGATAATGGCCTCAAAATCTTTCTGCATCTTTCTGCCCGCAACATCGATAACAATAGCTATGGGCATCATTCCGCCTGCCTTGAATCTTTCCTCTATGTCAGCGCCGACCAGCGTTACCTTGCCGTCTTCTATCTCTTCCAATTCTTTTGTTCTCACCCATTCAAATGCAGGTGTGCGGTTTCCGCCGAACTCGATGAACATGTCTTCTTTTCTGATCCTCTCGCCCTCAAATGCCGGGCCGTAAGATACGGGAATCGGGGGTTTCGCAACGGTTACCTTAAGCCCCCTGACCTCAAAAGCCCTCTGGACGATCTTGTCGTGATCAAGTTCGGTCTCAACCTCTTCATACGTACACACACCTGTAGGATGTATGACAGGCACTTCCGTATCGCATATTGCAGGGTATCCCATATTAATAGCGCCTGCGCCTGTCGACCATATGATATCGTTGAGTTCTCCAAGGACCATAGCAAAGGCAAATACCCTGTCTTTTGTATATTTCAGATGCGCCTTGTAGTCACCGGGCTTGTTACCGCCGAAGATCATGGATGCCCTTATGGACCAGCTGAGAGCGTAAAGAGTGTGTTCTGTATCAGGGCCGAGGGGAACAATATATGTGTCCCATCCTAATTCTACTTTTTTTCTCAGGAGCTGCCGGGTTACATTCGTTACATTACCGTTTTTATCTTTTGCCATGCCTGAAAGAAATGTCAGGATGTTTTTCTCCTGCAATTCCCTGACTATCTTTTCTGCGGTGTCATCATCCGGCGCAGCCCCGATTATTGCAGCAAAACCGGGCATCCTGCCGTCAACAAGCTGGATACCGAGATTTCTCTGGATGGTGTCGGTTATAAAACCATTATAGACATAACCGGTTTCAGAATCCGTAACCGGCTCAAGCCCGTCAAGATATCTCAGAGCGAGTATGATCTCCTCTGCAAAAAGAGTTGCCATTCCCGAGTCAAGCGCCTCTCCAAGATAGGGTTTCCAGAGTTTTTCTTCCGGTTCATCATGGAGCATCTCCCTCGCCATTTCTAAGGCAACCTTCATATCTGCAAGTGTTTTAACAGGGAATGCCGTCATTGCATATATCTGGGGCAGATAAAATGCAGTGTCAGGGAATTCAAAAACAAATTCCTTGCCTTTTTCAGCTATGGCTTTTTCGAGCATCTCCTCTGCCCTTTTAAAGAGCGTGTTTGCAGCCCTTATCGCAGCAGAGGCTATTATCTTTGACATTTCAACCTCCTAAGATATATTAAGTTCAATTTTGTTCAACTTATAATCAGAGTCTTTGCCTGTTTTTATTTTTGTCATGCCCGAAGTCTTTAATCGGGCATCCGGAACTCATTAAAAAAACTGGATTCCCGCTCAACGCACTGCGGGAATGACGGCTCAATGTTATTTTTGTTTATACACAGACTCTAATTAACGATTGCCTCAACTAATGGTGCTTTTTACATTTTTGACATATACCGTAAAATTCAACACTATTTCCCAGCAACTCAAATCCGTGTATCAAATCTTCTGAAAGAACAATTTTAAAATCTTTATGTATATCAATAATCTTTCTGCATTTGATACATATAAGGTGGTGATGCCTGCTTATGTCGGGATCATATCTTTTTTTATGTGAATCTATTTTAAGTTCCTGAATGTTGCCTTTATTTTTCAGGGCTTCAAGCGTATTGTAGACCGTTGCAAAAGACATTGTAGGAAACTTTTTTAACACGGCCCTGTAAATATCTTCAGCAGAGGGATGAGACTTGTTGCCATCAAGAAAGCTTAAAATTGCAAGCCGCTGAGGCGTTAATTTAATATGAAGGTCTCTGTATTTTTCCATCATAATTATCTAACCCGTCAGACAGTAAAAAATATCACATTAGAATAATTCCTGTCAAACACTCTATTTAATCAGCAACTATGCAGCCCTGCCTTTAAGGAAAGTAGGTATGGCATTGGCTTCTCTTGGGCCGACAGTTACCTTCCAGCCCTCAAGCTTGTCTTCAAGTGACCCGCTCAGTATGGCAACCTGTCCCGGCAGTATCAGCTCTTTATGACTCACCTGACTCTCTATCCCGCTTTCTTTTATGAACTGGGCGATCTTTGATGCAGTAAATTTGCCTGCTGCCCATGCAGTCAGAACAGACAGGCCTTCACAGTCCATTACAGCAAGGCGGCTTGGAACTTTACTGTTTTCTATCTCCCCTGAGACTATAAAATACGTAAGAGAGAAGTTGGTAGTAATCATCAAAGGAGAGTCGGCAGTGGCCTCACCTATATCGTAAACCTTCTGCTCGACCTGCATCGGGACCTGCGGGTCAGTGTAGAGGTTCTGCCTGAGTGTGAAGAGCGCTACATTTTTCCACTTTTCGATACTGCTTAAAACAACTATGGAAGAATATTTGGCTATGGCTACAGAGGCAATGGATGCCTCATAAACAGGATCATCTCTCAAAACAAAGTTGATTATCGGATAACCGAGGGGTTTAAAGTTCTTTTTAAGAGCTGAACGCCTGATCTGGGTATTGTGTTGTATTATTTCTCCGGCTGTTTTCGCCCCGGAGTCAAGCACAATATCTTCAACACCAAGACCTTTAATCTTTTCCGTCAGGGCGCTCAGGGCTTCGGGGCCATCTGCACATGCAGCGAGCGGGACGCTGTTTGCCTTTGCGATATTTGCCATTGCCTCCGCGTTTTCGCCTGTAGCACAGTAGATCAAAGGTTTTCTGCCTGCAATTGCCTTAACAGCAGCTTCAGCCGCGGCAGCATCTTTACAATTTAATATAATGGCAGCTTCAGGGGCCTTTTCCGCAGCGAGCTTTACAACTGCTTCATATTTAGCGCTGTCATTTGATGCATATTCAATAGAGATTGCATCTACTCTGAGTTTCTGGCCTACGCGGTCTATTTCAGAGTTTGCAACCTCTGTTGCAATATCGGCAATCTCCTCTTCGCCCAGGTCGTCCTTTATATTCACCGCTAATGCACACGGGTTTACAAATTTTTTCTCATGTCTGAAAAGAACGGTCTCTCCCCCTATTTTTACTGCCTTTTCACCTGTGCCGAGAGTAAATGCCCTTATAGGCGGAGCAGATGCTTCACCAAGGCTCTGCTTGGCTTCCTCTGATACGTCAGGACATGCTGAAAGCTCAACGCCGCCCTGGGCAAGCTTCATTGCAAAGGCAAGGCACGTCGGAAAACCGCATTTTTTACAGTTTGTCTTCGGAAGAAGTTTAAATATCTGAACTCCGGTTAATGCCATTTTATTAATCCTCCATCTTTATTTTCTTTGGAAATCGGTAAATGGGAGAAACGGTGAATAACAGGATTTTCTCCGGGTCGCCGCGTCTCCGTTTCCCCTTGTCATTGTTCAGACCAGTTCATCTATGGTTTTTTCAACATTCCCTATTGCCGCAGGATGCCTCATAATCAGCAGGTTTGTGCCGGCTAAAAGCATTGACGTTGCTGTTATTGTCTCCCAGGCAATACTTCTTTCTTCAAGTGAACCCCAGTCAGGAACATCGGATTCGGAAGCAACTGTCTCCTTTACCTTCCAGACATACATACCGACATCTCCCAATATGGGCGGCTGCATGGTCGGATCATTCTGGGCGAGACCCGCGAGTCTTATTCTTTCCATTACCGAGTATGTATATTCCAGTCCATAACCGAGCCCGGAACACATCGGGTCTGTAATAAGTTTTTCTTTATCAAAACCCATCTGGGTAATCAGGATGTTCAATTGTTTTGCGAGGTTAATATCGAGTTCCGACATTGCAATCAATTTATGATTATGGGCTAATGCGGCAGCTACGATGGTTTTGTAATTGCCTTCCTGCGCCTTTCCGATTATACAGTTGTATCCGCTTGCAGCCCCGGCAGCGGCAACAAGCACGTCCGCATCTTTTTCCATATGATTGGAGCCGAGAATAATAAGCGGAACGTCAATAGCAGCCAGTACGTCTTTGATTGTCTTTGCTGCATCTTCCGCCGGACTGTCGCCTCTGTCAGGATGGGTGCTCACCAGCCTGAGAGCGATTGCCTTTGCCTTTAATTCATCCTGGCAGTACCTGGCCCATGTGACAGGGTCACCGCTTACATCTTTATATACATTTCTTACCGTGTCCGGCCAGTCATCGGGCGGACAGTCCTGAATTTCACAGGCTATAACAGGCCTGTTCGGCACCTCCCCTTCAAAAGATAAAAAGGGAAGCGTGTTTTCACCGCCTATTGAGACAGCCTTGTCACCTTTACCAAAATCAAGGCTTAATACTTTGCCGTTAAATGACTCCTTTGGAACAACGTATGGCATATCAACCTCCGAATTTGAAAAATAATAATTATCTGATCAAATATATATCTTGATAGCTGACAGCTGATAACTGATCGCTGACCACTGTCTTTTTTACATATCCAGATACGAATGAGCGTAAAGTGTATTTCCGAGAAAGACGTCTGTTGTCTTGAGTACATCCATAAGCTCTTTATCAAGGGGATTCATGATTGCTGCTGAAAGACCCTCATACATCAAAAGTGTAAGATAAACCCTGTCTATCAGGCTTCTCATCTCCTTTGGAACGCCGTTTGATACATTGCTGAGTCCTACCACTGTTTTCATCGGGGGATCATTTAATTCCTGAAACATCTTGACAGCCTTGATGGCATGCTGCGCCTGGTCCTGCATTGTGCAGACCTGGAGAATTAAAGGGTCGAGGAAGAGGTCTTCCATGGGCACGCCGAACTCCGCTGCCCTTGCCATAATTTCAGCGGCAATCCCGCATCTCTCCTCAGCGTCGGCAGGCAGGCTTCCTTTTCCGAGTGTCAGCGCAATACAGAGCGCATTGTGTTTTGCCGCCATCTCGAGCATGACAAACCTGTCGGGCTCATTTGATGTGGAGTTGATAAGAGGTCTCCCCCATTCATTATTATGTGCCTTAAGACCGGCCTCAAGTGCGGCTGCGTTTGTAGTATCAAGGCAAAGCGGAGAGTGAACCTTTTCCTGGATGCTTTCAACCATCCATTTCATAAGGTCTTCGCCGTTCTCCTCTGCAGGGCCGATGTTGACATCAATAAAATTTGCGCCTGCCTTCCATTGAGCTTCAGCAAGCTCCTGAACAGGTTTGGGATCACGGGAATTCATTGCCTCTCTGACTTTTTTTGCGATAACGCTTATCTTTTCACCGATAATGATCATTCCTTTTGTCTCCTTTTTGTAAGTAATAAATATTACTGTAGACGAATCAATCTTGAAGAAAAGTTTTGAATTATAACATAAAAAAAACCAAAAATATGCATAATTATTTGATGATAAGAATTTTAAATAAAGGTCCCTGAGAGATATGTTATAATACCGGAGCATCATCAAACATCCCTGATGCATCCATCGAGCTCCTTGTCAAAGGTGACGATGCCACGGCTTTAAACCCCTTCCCGAGTCCCTTGATCCTGTACTGCTCAAATACTTCGGGTTTTAAATATTCAACAACAGGAATATTCGTTCTTCGGGGCTGCAGATACTGGCCGATAGTCAGAAAATCGCAATCCGCTTCTCTCAGATCATGCATAACCGATATCACCTCCTGTTCTGTCTCGCCAAGACCGACCATAATACCCGATTTTGTCTTTATGGCAGGATATAGTTTTTTAGCCGTATTCAGAATATTAACGGAAGTTGCATAATCAGCCATCGGCCTTACAGTGGAATAAAGCCGGGGGACAGTTTCGATATTGTGATTAAAGACATCCGGTTTGGCATCGAGGACTCTCTTCAGTGCTTCTGAATCTCCTTTAAAATCAGGGGTCAATACCTCTATTTTTATTGCATTATTTCTACTTTTTATTGCCTGTATTGTCCCGGCAAACTGCGCTGCCCCGCCGTCAGGGAGATCGTCTCTTGTTACGGATGTTATTACCACAAATTTTAGCCCGAGCGCCATCACCGCCCCTGCAACCTTTTCAGGTTCTTCAGGATCAGGAGGCAGCGGTTTTGAAGACTCTACAGCACAAAACGAACAATTCCTGGTGCATCTGTCACCGAGTATCATGAATGTTGCCGTGCTCTCTGAAAAACACTTCCCCTGATTGGGACACCGCGCTTCCTCACAAACAGTTGATACCCCATAATGCCTTAATATTTTTTTTGTCTCATGGGTATCGGTTGACTTAACTTTTATCCACTCAGGATGCCGCATATTTTTATCAACGCCCCCCTACTGTCATGTCAAGTGTAAGATGTCATTCCGGCTTGTCCGGAATCTTTCTTCATAAAGGATTCCCGACGCGCTTCGCTTGCGGGAATGACTATTTAAACAACCCGTCAATTTACGGTTGACGTGACACTACCCTGCCCTGATCTTCCACGTTGTAACATCTTTTTTATCTTCAAGTATAATCCCTTTTTCAGCCAGCTCGTTTCGTATTTTATCCGCAGTCGCCCACTCCTTTGTCTCCCTTGCCTTCCGCCTTTCGTTAATCTTCTCCTGAAGTTCGCTTTCCGAAATGTCTATTTTCTTCACCTTCATCAACGAGCTGTACCATTGTTTCGGAGACTTGTTGAATATGTTCAGTACCCCGCCGATTTCAGAGAGGAGTTCGCTTGTCTGAATAACGAGTTCTTTTGCCTTCTGTCCCGAGGGCCCTGAGTCCAGGAACCTGTTTAGTTCTCTGATAAGTTCAAAAATAAAGCCTAATGCAGACGCTGTATTAAAATCATCGTTCATCGCATTGTGAAACTTGTCCTTAAAAGAAGAAAGCAGTTCTTCAAGCTCTGCAAATGCCGTAAGCTTTTCAGCAGTACCCGCAGTCTCAATAAAGTCATTAATCCTCATGACCGTTGTATAGTATCTGTCAATGGAGAGTTCCGCTTCATTTAACTGTACATCGGAAAATTCAATCGGGCTTCTGTAATGCGCTGACAGCAGGAAATATCTCACAACTTCAGGCTCATATTTCTCAAGGATTTCTTTAATGGTAAAAAAGTTCCCGAGAGATTTGGACATCTTCTCTTTATCAACGGTTATGAACCCGTTATGCATCCAGTATCTTACAAAAGGCTTGCCTGTCAATGCCTCGCTCTGGGCAATTTCATTTTCATGATGAGGGAAAATAAGATCAGCCCCGCCCCCGTGGATATCAAAACTCTCTCCAAGGTATTTTGACGACATGGCGGTGCATTCTATATGCCAGCCCGGTCTTCCTTTGCCCCACGGGCTTTCCCAGAATGGCTCGCCCTCTTTTGAGGCCTTCCATAAAGCAAAATCAAGGGGGCTTCTTTTTCTTTCGTCCACATCTACCCTTGCCCCGGCCATCAGATCATCCGGATTCTTTTTCGAGAGTTTTCCATATTCGGAAAACCTGTTGACCTCAAAGTAAACATCTCCATCAACAACATAGGCATAGCCCTTATCAATAAGCCCCTGAATAGTATCAATCATTTCCTTTATGTGATCCGTTGCATTCGGCTCAATATCCGCCCTGCTTACACCAAGCAGCTCCATATCCCTGTAATATTCCTGCGTATATTTTTTCGCAACCTCTTCAGTGGAAGTCTTCTCCTGAGCTGCCCGCGCAATAATCTTGTCATCAATGTCCGTTATGTTCCTCACATGAGTTACATCATATCCCCTGTATCTCAGGTATCTCTTTATAATGTCAAAGACAACAGCGCTCCGTGCATGTCCCAGATGGCATACGTCATAGGCCGTTATGCCGCACACGTACATATTAACTTTTCCGGGAGTGATGGGGACAAAGTCCTCTTTTTCTCCGCTCATAGTGTTATAAAGCTTTATTGTTTCACCCTTGCCTTCCAAGCTGCTTATTCTCCTTTCAAGTTCATTAATATGGGATGCAACCTCCTCGAATTTCTCTTCAAGGGGGTCGGGGATATGCACATGATCGAGCATTTCCACAGGCCCTTCAGCAAACATCTTTACGACTTTCTTCTTGATTACCCTGCCCGGTACCCCGACCACAATCGAGTTTTTCGGGACAGAGTGCAGCACCACGGAATTAGCGCCTATTTTAACATTATCGCCTATTGTTATTGCCCCGAGGATTTTAGTCCCTGCGCCGACAACCACATTATTGCCGAGAGTCGGGTGTCTCTTACCCTTTTCCTTGCCTGTGCCTCCAAGTGTTACTCCCTGGTACAGAAGTACATTATCGCCTATTTCCGCTGTCTCACCGATTACCACTCCCATGCCGTGGTCAATAAAAAAGCCTTTTCCTATTTTTGCACCAGGGTGTATCTCTATGCCTGTAAGAAATCTTGCCAACTGAGATAAAAAACGGGGCAGCACAGGGATGTTCATTTTCGACAATGCATGGTTAATTCTATGAAAAAGAATTGCATGAAATCCGGAATAAGCAATAATAACTTCTATCCTGCTTTTTGCAGCAGGATCCATCTCAAAAACTGTCCTGAAATCATGTTTTATGTCATCCCATAAACCCATAACTCTGCCTTCCCGGCTTACCTGTAATTCATAAACTCTACATGAATTCCGAGGTCTTTTTCTTTAAGAAGCGTCATTATTGACTGCAGGTCGTCTATCTTCCTGGCCCTTACCCGAAGCTGGTCTTTCTGGATTTCCGCCTGCACCTTGATCTTGGTATTTTTAATTATTTTCACAATTTCTTTGGCTTTTTCAGTCGGGATTCCCTGCTGAAGCGTTACGACCTGCTTTACAGTCCCTGAAAGGGCGGACTCGATTTTCCCGTAGTCCAATGCTTTCAGAGGCACGTTTCTTTTTATCAATTTACTCTGAAGAATATCAATTACACCTTTAAGCTTATACTCGTCATCAGATACAATAAGGATTTCATTTTTTTCCTTATTGACTTCAATGTTGCTCTTGCTCCCTCTGAAATCAAATCTCTGACTGATTTCCTTCATTGCCTGCTGTACTGCATTTGAAACTTCCTGCAAATCCACTTTACTGACTATATCAAATGAATGCTCAGCCATTATTAAAGACCTCCCTTAAAATTTATCGTTAATCAGTCCATTAGTTTAAAGCAGGCATTAAAGTATTATCAACCGATGTAGAAACTTAGCCCTCCGGATAAGGATGCGATGCCGGAGAATAAAAAAGTATAAGTAACTACCAGGTACAAAGGGGCAAAGGCACAGAGGCACAAAGGGAACGACAATATAAGACAATTTTTTTCATTCTCTTCTTTTCACTTTGTGCCTTTGTCACTATGTGCCTTTGTGCCTACCTGAGTTACAAGAATAATAGGATAATAAGTTTTTGGCTCTTGCCCATATGCGGATAATATAATAAAATTAAGTCTATTTCAGGATTCGGCTAAAAATCAGTTTAATTCCATATTATGATTAATTAAAAATTGAGAAATTTAAAGCTGACAATATTACTCGCAATTATTTCATACTCTGTTTTACAAGGCACTGCTCCCTCCTTTGCCGTAGATAGAGGAGGGTGTCTTATCTGTCACGGATATCCCGGCCTTGTAAAATTTGAAAGGCCTGATAAATTCAAAGTCCTTCATATTGATGAAGAAAAGCACCTGGCATCTCCACACGGCAAAACAGACTGCAGGCAGTGCCATCCAAAGACAGTACAGGTCCCTCATACAAACGTAACAGGTGTTGAGTGTACGGTCAGGTGTCACTTTGAGGACAGGGAAAAAATAGGTGCAATTGACCCGGCATCTCTTGCAGCATTCCACAAACAGGAAAGATTTGCCATTACCCGTCTTGAGGATAAATCATCCTGCAGGGTATGCCATCCATTATATCCACATAGTGAAAACAATAATGTGCGGGCCCTGTTAAATATGCATACAGGATTTATGCTCTGTGAAGTCTGTCATCTCAAAAAGAAGGATCCGGCAAATCTGACATATAACTGGAAAGAGCCTGAAGAATTTGAATTTACCGGTGAGCCCTACGGCACACATGAGAAGAAGGAAATAAAAGAACATGTAAAATCAAATTCTGTAATATCAAAGATGCTGAAAATATTTTCAGAAGAAAACGATCAGGGCGAGACCCGGAAGACCAGGCATTTGATATCAAGAATAGCTGTCTTTAAAACTGAAAAAGGCAAAAAATTATTACTTATGAATACACAGGATAATGAGAGGGCTAAAAAATTTCTTGATAAAGAAAAAAATCTGAGCCCTGCGGAGAAAGAGAAAGAATTAAATTTCTTTCACAGGGACATTGCAAAAAAAGAAATAAGCGTAGCCTGCAATGAATGTCATTCTCCGGACGGGATATTAGACTTTGAAAAACTCGGTTTTGATGAAAAGAAGGCCACGGATCTGCGGTATCTGAATATCAAAGGCCTGGTAACAAAATATGAAACTTTCTACTTCCCGAACTTATTTGGACATTAATACGCCTCAGTCGCTTTAAACAACTGCCATCCTGCATATTTCCTGATCTTCTCTTCATTCAGACCAACAGTACTGGCACAAGCGACATCAAAAACGAGGCGCACCGCCGCCCCTTGATAAGTCCAGAGGGGGGCTGCTTACTGTCCGGATGGAGCGAAGGGGCCGGATCACTCGGTAATATCAGTCAGTCAACCAGAAAGATGGGAGGAACTGATGGGTAAAGCAAAGCCTTTTGTGGGGCTGAGTGATGGGAGCCGGATAAACTAAGAGGTTCTCGTCCGGTTCTTGGAGCAGCTGAAGGCGAAGTTCCCTCGGTCGACTCACCTGGAGGGCGGGGGAGAAAAACCCCATATCCGATTAGGCGTTACCACTTCTCCATACGCTCACTAAAACAATCATCACAGTTCCCAAATTCATTAATTTCGTCTGCGCTTAAGTATACTCCGCACATTTCACAACTCTCCATATGGAATTCTTCTCGACAAAGAAAGCAAAAATCACCGTATTCGGTTCCAATTACTAAAGTCTCGGTGCCGCATTCAGGGCATATGGCTGTATGAGTACATACTATTATCTATTCATTCTCCCATACTATGATTGCTCAGGACAATACCCGGCATCCAATCCAAGAAGGTAAGGAGCAACAAACCCTTCGTATATTTTTTTTCTTTCATCCGGTAAATCTTTCCAACCGGTAATTCTACCTCGACATATTTTCGAGCCGCACATGCACTGTTTCGGGAAATAATCAACACCATAATTTCTCATAGCATAATCGAAAGTTATTTCTTCATTAACAATAATTTCTCTCATGGCTGCAAAGTCATGGGCGCCGGTTTCATTGATTCTGATGCCGCAATTAGGGTTACAGGAATGATTGACCTTACTTATTAATCCGGCGTGAAACACATATTTATTTTCGCCTATCTGTGAAGCATGAGAGTGATTCTCCTTCAGTATTTTTTCAATTATTCCGTCCATTACGATTTCACCGGCCTTAAATGATCTCGTCGCAAAAATACCTTCTCCTTTTCTATCAGATACTCTTAACTCAAATCCATCGTCCATATTGAAACTCCTTTTTAAATTGTTTTCTTAAACTTCACACAGACATCATAAATGCGTGACTGAATTGTGATGTTTTGATTAAAAACCGATTTGCATATCAAAAACTATCAAAAGCAATAAAGCTCCCTGCTGTCATGCATTCGAGTGCATGGAATTGTCTACACCCGGCATAGGCGTGAGCTTATTTCGGAAATAATGAAACCAAGCCCCCTGTACGTGAACCCTGCTAATGTTTATTGATATTAGCAGAAGTACCAGCCTAAGGCAAGGAAAAAACCGTGAGGTTTTCTCCAGTGGGCGGTGTCAAGTCTACATTCTTCAGGAAAATCTGTAAAATGTAGACACTGACACACTGCCTGCAGACCATTGACAAAGCATCAAATCGAGTTATACTAAAAGTAGAAGAAGAGAATGCGATACCCTGAGTAGATAAAGCTCAAAGCCGAGCATATCGGCTAGTGGGTGGGGGTAGAAGGTTTGGAGTTCGTTCTGAACTTCAGGAAAGGCCTTAAACTCCAAAACATCCACAGGCAAAGCGTAAGGGAAACCTTACCAGGGCATCGCATTTTTTATGTAACATTTATATATATCCTATCCTGAATATCCCCGCATTTTCTTTTTTTTACCAGATCAATATATTATATTCTGCTGCCTGAATTAAAGCGCGAATAAACAACTTAGATAAGTGTCCATCAATGTAAACATAACCTTTCTCATAGCCTTGTCCACAAAAAGCATATATGATTTCTGCTTATTGGGCAGACATATTTTTGGCTTTTTTGAAAGCTGATTGCTGGAGAGCCGGAAGCTTATACAGCCTCGGCTAAATGCATTGAAATAACTTTTGAAGCGCCGGGTTCTTCCATGGTTATGCCGTACATGTAATCGGCTGCTTCCATTGTCCGCCTGTTGTGGGTAATGGTAATGAACTGAATTCCTTTTGCAAGCTCTTTTAACAGGTTAATAAACCTGTCTGTATTTGATTCATCAAGGGGTGCGTCAACTTCGTCTAACAGACATAAGGGTGTAGGCTTAATCATGAAACCTGCAAAAAGGAGTGAAAGCGCTGTCAGCGCCTTTTCACCGCCTGAAAGGAGATTGAGGTTTTGCAGCCTCTTGCCCGGGGGCTGTGCTATTATTTCAATGCCTGCGTCTAAAATACTTCCCTCTGTAAGCTGCAGCTCCGCCCTGCCTTTGCCGAACAGGATTGTAAAGACCTCCTTGAATTTTTCGTTCAGGGCCTCAAAGGCATCTTCCAGTCTTTTCTTTGAAGTCATGTTTATTTTCCGGATAGTTTCCTCCAGAGCGGAAATTGAATTTAAAAGATCATCATGCTGCTTTGTCAGGAATTCATATCTTGATTTAAGCTCTTTATACTCATCGAGGGTGCCTAGGCTTACCGGCCCTATTGACTGGAGCTTATCTTTGAGCTGCGGCAGCTTTTCTTCCTCTTCCGGAGTGACGGAATCAGGCAGATCTTCTGTCTCAATTTCTATGGAGTATGTTTTATGGATATCTTCTTTCAGGTAATCAAGCTTCATTGTACGTTCCATTTTTTTCATCTCTATCTGACTGAGTTCACCGTGAATGCCTTCAAGTTCGCGGGCAATCTCTTTCTGATGCTTTTCTATAAGCGCAAGCTCCGCCTTTCCGGCTTCGAGTATCTCATTTATTTTTGAAGCCTCTGACTGCAGCTCAGCCACTGAAACAATCTTTGACTTAAGTGCATCTTCTTTTTTCACGACCTCCTGCTCTTTATGTTCGATGGCTTCCCGGATATTGCTGCGCTCATTCAACATCTCTTTTCTTTTCCTCTCTATCCCGTCAATCGACGCATTGAGCCTTTGAATCTCTCTTCTGACAGAGGCCATCTTCTCTCTCTTTGATGTCAGGTCGAGTTTTACCTCGGTAAGCTCTGAACGCATTGCCTCAAGAGATTCCCTTTTAACGGAGATTGCAGACCGGACAGACCTTATCTCTTCTTCAATCCGCTGTTTTTCATTTTCAAGCGCCCTGCCTTGCTCTTCTTTTTCTGCAAGAGCGCGTTGCAGGCTCTCTTTTTCCCTGTGATCATCCGTTATTTCCAGGGCAATAAACTCATGCTTTTTCTCTAGTCTCTGATTTTCCTCCGTCATATTCGATATCTTCATGCCCAGTTCGTGGCAATATTTCTCCTGGGCGGATATCTTCCCGTCAATGGAGATGATCTCATTCTCGGTTGAGACGATTTCATCTTTTATGGCGGCAACTGATTTCTCGGCCTCTGCAATTCCCTCTTTTTTGCCTGATATGCTTTTTTCAAATTCCTTTATCAAACGCTTTACCTTTAAAACCCCTTTATCACTGCCGCCGAATACCATTCCCGAAGGCTCAAGCACCTCTCCGTCAAGTGTGACAAAATATAAAGGCTTCTCATCTTTTTCTGAGGGTCTTTGCCACAGAGAAAGGGCGGTATTCAGATTATCCACTAAATAAACGTCATTCAAGAGTGATATCGCAACTTTGTCAAAACCCTCTTTAACTGAAATAAATTTCACGGCTTCACCGATAACTCCACTGTTTGCGCCGATACTCTGAACATTCGCAGACTCTGTTAACGGCCTGTTTGAGAGATTGATTGTAATGAAACCGCTCCGCTTCGTATTGTTCTCCCGTATTAATTGCAGTGCCTTTATAATCTCATTATGATCCTCAACAACGGCTGCGCCGAGTTTATCTCCGAGGACCGCTTCTATAGCGGTTTCATATTCAGGCGGTGTATCAAAAATATCGGCTACCCGGCAGAGCGTCCTTATGCTTTCATCTATCGAACTCATCCGGCTCTCATCCATTTCCTTCAATGATTCCAGTTTTGAATTCATGGCAGCTAATTCTTCCCTTTCCCTGTAAAGAGATTCCGCCCTTTCAGAAAGCTCTCTCTTTTTGTCCTTTAACTTACTGACAAGCCCTTCTTTTGTTTCCCTTGTTTCTGAAAGTTCTGTCCGGAATTTAAGATGTTCATTTTTTGTCTGCCCGATTGCAGTAACGAGTGAAGCAAGATTGTTGTTCAGAGAATCTATATCCTCTGAACTCTTCTCTGTTTTCCGGTTTATATTTTCAATGGTCAGGTTCAGGCGGCTGAGTTCATTTTTTATGTTGCTTATTTCTTCCGCCTTGATAAAAAGATTTTTTCTCTGCCCCTCGATAGAATGCTCTAACTCGGCAATTTCATTATCCGCTTCAGAAAAGGATGCACTCCTTTCTTCCAGTATGTTTTCGAGATTTGAAAGTTCCTGCCCCATTTCAACTTCATTAGTTTCGATCTCTTTAATGGAATCCGCTGTAGTCTCTTTTTCTATGGTAAGATCCTTATCCTGCCTTATGAGAATATTGTATCTTTCCCTGAGATTTTCGCAGTCGCTTTTAAGCAGCGCTATTTTGCCTTCGTCTTCTGTAGCTGTTTTTTCAAGTGAGTAGAGTTTTGTCCTGATCTCAGCGAGAGACCTTTCATGTTCAATGCATAATCGTTTCTTTTCTTCTGTTAATGCTTCGAGGGAATGGAGATTTGCGGACACTTCCGCTTCTTTTGATTTGAGCGTGTCTTCCGATGATTCAAGGGTGGATATTTCATCCCGGAGCGCTTTTGAATCTCTCTTTGCAATTCTTACCTCAATATCCCTGATCTCTTCAAAGAGTTTTTTGTATCTTTCCGCTTTTCTTGCATATCTGTCTATCGTATTTATCTGTCTTTTGACCTCGGAGATTATATCATGCAGCCTCTGGAGATTTGACTTGGACGACTCAAGTTTGTTCATTGCCTCATGTCTTCTCACTTTATATTTCATCACGCCCGCAACTTCTTCAATAAGAAATCTGCGGTCCTGGGGCTTTGAATTTATTATATCGCCGATCCTTCCCTGCTCAAGTATTGAATATGCCTTGAGCTCAAGGCCTGTGTCGAGAAACATATTTTTAATGTCTTTCAGCCTGCACGGTACCTTATTCATCAGGTATTCACTCTCACCGGACCTGTAAAGGCGGCGGGTTACCGAGATGTCGGTTGTCTCCTGATTTTCATCACCTTCCGAGCCGTTTGAGGGTTTTTTTACAATATCCGAAAGCACAAGCGTTACTTCCGCCATGCCCTTTGTCTTCTTTGTGGCTGAACCGGCAAAGATAACATCTTCCATTTTTCCGCCGCGGAGACTTCTGGCGCTTTGCTCTCCGAGAACCCATTTAAAGGCATCGACGATATTGCTTTTGCCGCACCCGTTAGGCCCTACAACTGCAGTTGTGCCGGGGTGAAACTTGAAAACCGTCTTGTCGGAAAATGACTTGAAGCCTATTAATTCCAGTCTCTCAACACGCATGATTTTGTTTCCCTTTTACTTATAAAATTACGGGGTAACTGCCCAGGCACAAAGTTTAAAAGAAAATAACCAAATATAGTGACTTGTACCCTTTAAATCTACAATATAATGTGCTTTTAGTCATGATAATATATAACATCGAAGTATTTCTATCAAGTAGATTTTTTTGAAAATTTTATGCAGATCTGAGACTATTTACTAATTCTAAATAATCCTGAAGCGGATTTAAGAGCTCAACCCCGATAGTGTAATAATGGCTGTTTTTTTGCTTTGCCCATTTAACTCTTGCAATGACCATTATTTTCTTGCGAATAATTACTACAAGCACGGAATCGTCAGGAAAACGTATCTTTGAGCAGATAGACATTCCTTTTTCGGAAATATTCAAAACAGTTCCCGAGTAAAAAAGATTACCGGCTATTAAAGTGGTGTCTATATTTAAAGTCTTTCTTTCAGAGAATCTTCTTTCCATACATAATCCCCCGATAATCAGAGTCTGTCTATAAATTGCTTTTTTTTATTTTTGTCATACCCGAAGTCTGTAATCGGGTATCCAGAACTCATTGAAAAGACTGGATTCCCGCTCAACAGAATGCGGGAATGACGGCTCAATTGTTATGTTTATACACAGACTCTAATAAGCGATTCTTTTTTTAATTTATTGCAGCCGGGTGCATTAATAATCCTGACGGACTACGCAACCTGAATGTTGTGGCTATATGAATCGCTCAAATCAGATAATTAAAAGAGGATGCCGTCCTGTAGGGGACATGGCTGAAGTAAAAGGTAGACTTTCTGGTTGAGGCAGAAAAAACCTTTCAAATCAGGGTACGGCATCCTCTTTTTTTAAATAATTGTAAATTATGCTACAAAGATAAAAGAGTATCCCCACCATTTTCTAAAAAGTAGCACTAAATATGCGGACTGTCAAATAAGAATGATTATTAGGGGTATAAAAAAAATTAATTGACTCAACCGTCCGGCAATCATGAGAAAATTATGTCCCGAAAAATAAAAAGGGGACGGAATATCCGTCCCCTTTTTCATCAAAGCTGAATCTATAATAATTAAATAATTATTTTCTTCTCTGGTGTTTGGTTCTTTTAAGAAGCTTTCTGTGTTTGTGTTTACTCATTTTCTTTTTGCGCCACTTTACAACATTACCCATCCATTCACCTCCTGTCAACAAAGCTTAGCCACGAATGCCCACCAATCAACACTAATATAAAATTATTAATAAATTAAAACCTTTTTCTTTTGTATTAGTTAATATTCGTGTTAATTAGTGGCTGAACTTTTTTATAGTTACTTGCCTGATACATGAATGCCTCAAGCTGTATTTCAGAACATGTTGCCTCTGCACCGTCATATGCAACGCTGAGGCAGGGTATGCCCGTGTCCTCTTTGAGTCCTTTTAAGAGGGCGCTGACGATAGTTCCGGGCATGCAGCCGAAAGGCATCGCACTAATTATACCAGATGCGCCTTTTTTTACAAAGTCCATTGCCTTGCCCATACTTAAAATTGCCTCGCCTTCAAAAGAGACATGCAGGTAAGGCGATGCATTTTTGATAATTTCTTTTGTTGAAGGCTCCCTGAGAGTCCTTAAGAATCCTTCAAACGGTTCGGAAAAATTATGTTCGATCTTATTTTGAACATATCTTGTAATAACAGTGCTCAGAATATCCTTGAAATTCTCTTTAGAAAAATCCTTATTTCTAAGCCTGGCCAGGGATTTGCGCAGGCCCGTAAAATTTATGTAGTAAATCCATTCTTCAACCGGGGCAAGCCATGCTTCACCGCCCAGGGCCTCTATCTTCCTGATAATACTCTCATTGGCAAAGGCATTGTGCCTGACAAATATTTCCCCTATAATGCCTATGAGAGGTCTCTTATCCCTGGTTTTTGGTATTTCCGAAAAAGACCTCCGCATATCATTTAAAAATTGAGGCATGGTACCGTTGCGGCTTTGAAGCGTTTCACCGACTCTTGAAAGATATTCTTTGTAAAGATTGTCCGTCTCCCCCTTATTGATTTCATAAGGCCTTGTTTCATGGAGACATTTGACAAGCAGTTCTATTGCAATAATCCCTCTCCACGCCTGTGTGGTAAAATCCTTCCCGACCATACCAAGCTCAGTGTAAAGGGATTCATCCTGATTGGGCGCATATATCGGGACCTGCGGCAGTCCGACTTCATCGAGGACAAGCCTGTGAAGAACATTGTATTGCCCGAAACGGCACGGGCCTGCGCCCGAGGGCATGAAAAATACCGCCCTGTCCGGATCAAAGTCATCTGACATTGCCTTCTTCACCATATCCCCGGTAGTAATTGCACACGGATAACATTCTTTGCCTGATATGTATCTTCTCCCAATTTTTACCGTTTCCGTATCCGGCGCATTCATCACTTCAGCATCAAGGCCGCATTTCTTAAAGGCAGCCGCCAGTCCGAAGGCATGATCGGACATTCGCGGTATGTAGACTATCTTATTGTTTGTCCCCTTTTTCATGATCGAAGGCAATGGTTTTTCAGGGTTGCTTACACTGATATCCTTCCTGCTGCTGATACTGTCAAGGAATGCCTCACATCTTGTTATAACACCGGCATCTGCGCTGTGTTCGTCAATCTCGATTTGAAGATAGGGCTTATTTGCCATGGTCGTATCAAAAAATCTCTGTATAAAGGAATCAGGCCCGCATGAAAAATTCCCTATATAGAGGGTAAACAATTTTGGATTATCCCTGATTATTTCTGCAGCCCTTAATATGTTCTGGCCTGACCTCCAGTACATATTCGTCCATTTTCCGGAAATGTCAATGGCTTCTATCGGCAGGTAGTCCATGGGAATTGAAAAGACCCCGAGTGCAGCTAATTTTTTCGGTATTTCAAGGTTGATGCCGGAATCAAATGCATTATATGACCGGCCCACTATGACGATTGTTCTTTCAGGGATATCTTTCAGAATCTCTTTGCCGCGCTTTTTCACTGCGGAAACAAATTCTTTCTGGTTACTTTCCGACTTCAGCAATGCACTTTTGATTGCCGCCTTTGATATATGAAACGGTTTAAAGGAACGGTATAACTGATTTACAAGATAGTCCCCGCCCAGTTCAAAATCAATTACAGGTTTAAGAATCCGTGCATCCCTGAAAACAATATCGGCGATATAGGGCATTGTCTGTGCATAAGGGCAGGCAAAGCTGCGCACCTTTCCACTGCCGGAATTGAAATTTATAAAGCTCGGCAGGAAAACAGCGTCAATCTCTTTATCGATCAGGTCTTTTATGTGTCCATGCGCAACCTTATGCGGGAAGCAGCTTTCAGAAAGGATGTTTTCCACTCCCTTGTTTACAATCTGCCTGTTGGTTTTATCGGACAGTTCAACCTCAAAACCGAGCTCCCACAGCAGGGTGCTCCAGAACGGCAGAAAGTCATGGAAAAAGAATATCCCCGGAATTCCGATGCGGTGAATTCGTTTACCGTTTACCGTTGACCGTTGACCGTTAAATTTTTCCAGATACTCCCTGTGAGATTTTGTAAGGAGTTTTTCACGTTCAGCGAACAAATCCGGCATATTCGCGGTTGAAATATTTTTCTTTCGCCTGACATCATATTTTTCACATCTGCTGCCGTAATAAAGCGGCTCTTTCTCGCCTTCAACCTGAACCCTGTTTATCTCGCACAGATTGTCACAACCCTTGCACTCAAATGATTTTATCTCATAATTTCTCTTTGAAAGATCAAAGCCCTTAAAGTTCGTAACCCGTTGTCCGTTGTCCGCTGTCCGTGGCCTGTCGTCTGTATTCTGACTCCTGACTCCTGACTCCTGACTCCTGTATTCTTCTGTGTTCTGTCTTTCCATCTGCTTCTTTACAATAATTGCCATTCCTATTGCCCCGGTTACATCGTGATGAGGAGGAACAATAATATTTTTATCGAGGTAATTTTCAAATGCCGCTACTACGGATTTATTAAAGGCCACACCCCCCTGAAAGAATATCTTCTTGCCGATTGCCCTGTCGCCGACCACTCTGTTGATGTAGTTTTGAACAATCGAGTAGGCAAGCCCTGCAACAAGATCACCTTTCGGGGCCCCCCTCTGCTGTTTTGAGAGAAGCGAATTCTCCATGAATACAGTACATCTCTCACCAAGAGTGCAAGGTTTATCTGAATTAAATGCAAGATCGCCGAATTCTTTTTTCACCGATATATCAAGTTTGTCAGCCTGCTCTTCAAGGAAAGAGCCTGTGCCTGCCGCACATGCCTTGTTCATTTCAAAGTCAACGATAATGCCGTCCCTGATTGATATGTATTTTGAATCCTGTCCGCCGATTTCAAGTATTGTGTCGACTTCAGGGTCTATTTCAATAGCAGCCCGGGCCTGGGCGGTGATTTCATTCTTTACAATATCCGCACCTACAAAATCGGCAATCATGTACCGGCCCGACCCTGTAGTGCCCACACCGCAGATATTTACCCTGCCGCCGACCTCGCGGCCTATTTCATCAAGGCCTTTTTTAACGGCTTCAATAGGCCTTCCGGCTGTCATCAGGTATCTTTTTGCAAGGAGTCTGTCTTCTTCATCAATCACAGCGAGATTTGTGCTGATCGAACCGATGTCTATTCCAAGATAGGCATTTACCTTACCGGATGTCTCCGGTTTATGAATGTAATACGAGACAGAGTGCCGCTTTTCAAATTCTTCGGCATTTTTACACAGGGGCTTATGCCCCGCCCCTTCATCTTTCAGAGATGAAATAAATTCACGCAGTTTTTCAATTTCAAAACAGAACTCCACTCCATTCTCCATGTCTTTAAGAACTGCGCCTATTGCCGGCATTATTGCAAAATGTTCAGGGATGATAAGATCATCTACTGAGAGCACTTCTTTAAATGCCCTTCTTACACCGCTGTTGGCAGCAACTCCTCCCTGAAAACTGATCGGTTCAGGAAGCTCCATATTCTTGCAGATGCTTCCCTTGAAATTTCTTGCAACTGCAAAACAGAGTCCTGCAACAATGTCCTCCACAGGGGTGGCTATCTGCTGCAGATGAATCATGTCTGACTTTGCAAAGACACTGCACCGGCCGGCTATACGCGGGGGCTTTTTTGATTTGAGGGCGATGTCACTGAATTCTTCTATGCTGAGATAAAGCCTTTCAGCCTGCTGGTCAAGAAAAGAACCGGTGCCTGCCGCGCAGACAGAGTTCATTGAGAATTCCTTTACCATCCCGTTTTCAAGCACGATGAGCTTGGAATCCTCACCGCCAATTTCAATAATTGTTCTTGTCTCCGGGTAAAGTCTTTTTGTTGAATAGCTGAGGGCGACTACTTCGTTTACCGGCTTTATGCCGAATGACCGGCCAATAAGTTTACCTGCTGATCCGGTAAGGCTTAAAGAGGAATCGGCAGGCAACTTTTTTAATAAATCATGGGCAACTGTAAGTGGATTCCCTTTATGCCGGACATATTCCGTTTTCAGAATATTGCCGTTGGAATCCATAAGAGCTAATTTTACACTTACAGAGCCTGCATCAAGTCCAATGAAGTTCTTCATCTTTCCGGTTCCTTATTTCTTCAATGATTTATGGAGTCTCTCTTCTCCGAAGATTTCACTTTTTTTCGATCCTGTACATCCGGCATGCAAATTATCCCTCTTTTTTTGCCTTTTCGTTTTCAGCAATGATTGTCCGGGCAATATGGGCAGGCACTTCCTCATAGTGGGAAGCCTCCATTGTATATATGCCCTGTCCGCTGGTTAATGAATTCAGTTGATTTGCATATGTAAGCATCTCCGCCATCGGGACAAGGGCCACAACCTTCTGTGTACCGCCCGGCAGAGAGTCAACCCCCTGGACTTTACCGCGTTTTGCATTCAGGTCTCCTATTACATTGCCCAGGAATTCCTCAGGGGTACTGACTTCAATCTTGACTATGGGTTCAAGTATAACAGGTTTTGCATCCTGGGCTGCTTTTTGCAAAGCCATTGAACCTGCTATCTTAAACGCCATTTCCGAGGAGTCTACGTTATGGTAAGAACCGTCATATAAAGTTGCCCTGATATCGATGACCGGGTATCCGGCGATTAATCCTTCTTTCATTTTCTCTACAATGCCTTTTTCCACCGCAGGGATATACTGTCTCGGGATTGCGCCTCCGACAATCTGATTAACAAACTCAAAACCGCTGCCGCGGGGCAGGGGCTCCAGCTTGATCCAGCAGTCGCCGAACTGCCCCCTTCCGCCGGACTGCTTTTTATATTTACCTTGGGCGCTTGAGGCAGCCTTTATAGTCTCTCTGTAAGGTATCTTAGGCGTCTTCATAATAACTTCAACCCCGAACTTCCTTTTCAGTTTTTCGAGAGTAACCTCAAGATGCATCTGTCCCATCCCGGAAAGTATCATCTCTTTTGATTCAGGGTCCCTGTGAAATTTCAGGGTGGGATCCTCTTCAAGAAGCCTTTGAAGTCCTGTACTGACCTTTTCCTCATCACCTCTCGACTTCGGATCAATTGCATATGATATCATCGGATCGGCAAACCGGATCGGATCAAAAAGAACCGGGTTCCCCGGATCCGCGAGAGTGTCCCCGGTCTGTGCGTTTTTGAGTTTGGCAACAGCCGCCATCTCCCCCGGCCCCAACTCTTTAACAGGCGCCTGTTTTTTGCCGAGGAGATAAAACATGTTTCCCATTTTTTCCTTGCTGTCGCTGCTCGCATTATAGACAGTTGAATCCGGCTTGAGCACGCCGGAAAATACTCTGAAAAGTGTGAGCTTTCCGGCAAAGGGGTCGGCAATGGTCTTGAAAACCCGCAGGGACAAGGGATCGTCTGCAACAGGTTTTCTGAACACTTCTTCGCCTGTCTTCGGGTTTTTCCCCTTCATGGGAGTTCTGTCCGCCTTTTCAGCCGGTGACGGCAGACAAAGTACCGCTGCGTCGAGAAGCTGGTGTACACCTCTATTTCCGGTGGCAGAGCCGCAGACAACAGGAACGAACATGCCTGATACAGAGCCTTCTCTGATACCCTTATTTATCTCTTCATCAGAGGGATCGCTTCCTTCGAGGTATTTTTCGAGCAGCGCATCGTCCAGCTCAGCTACTTTCTCAACCAGTTTTTTCCTGTACTCTTCAGCATCAGCCCTGAAGGCATCCGGAATATCTGTTTCAGTCATGGCGTTGTCCTGAAATTTGACGGCCTTCATTTTAATGAGGTCAATGACCCCTTCAAAAGCGCTCTCTGCTCCCAATGGAATATTCAGAGGAATTGCGGCAACACCGTATGCCTTCTCAATCCCCTCAAGCGCATTGACGAAATCGGCATTTTCCCTGTCCATCTTATTTATAAAAACAATTCTCGGAATCTCATAATTATCGGCAAACTGCCAGATCTTTCCGGTCTCGGCCTTTATGCCCGACAGGGCGCTTACAATAACAATTGCTCCGTCCACAACACTCAGAGATGCCTTTGTATCCTCAATGAAATTTATATATCCCGGGGTGTCGATAATATTAAACCTGTATCCATTCCAGTCACAAAAAGCCATTGCAGAAGATATTGATATTTTGCGGTTAATCTCCTCGGCTTCATAATCGGTTACTGTATTTCCGTCTTCAATCCTGCCCAGCCTCTCGGTTGCCCCGGAATCAAAAAGAATGGCCTCAACCAGCGAGGTCTTGCCTGCGCCGCCATGAGCGATAACTGCAAGATTCCTGATCTTCCCAACATCAAAACTCATAAAATAACCCTCCTCCCGGTATAGTAAAGCGGTTCATATTATATAGAGTCTGTGTATAAACTACAGTTATTTGTCATTCCCGCAAGCGAAGCGCATCGGGAATCCTTTGTAAAGAAACGATTCCGGACAAGCCGGAATGACAGAAAAACGACAACTGCCGCTCACCCGAGTATTTCCTCGATCACGGGTTTGTATCCTGATTTTTTCTCAGCCTTCATAATCAATACCCGAACACCTGCCAGAGAGAGTATCAGTGCGCTGAAACCCGCTATGGCGGCAATAAGATCCGAGCTTATTCCTTTGAAATATTCTTCACCGATTATTTTTCCCAGGATTGATCCGGCGATGAAAAAAACGAGGGGGAGCCCGTATACGAGCATTGATCCTTTAAGATATTCATCCGGCTTTACCAGGATTTTTACTTTCTGGCCTTCCCTGGCCTGAACCGGATTCAATGCCTCTATTTCCATGCCTTCAGCCGTGGATTGACACGCACCCTGTACGCCGCAACCTTCACAGGAGCTCTTTTTATGGACGAGCACTTTTGCCATGAGGCCGTAAACTTTAGTGACTGTGCCGGTTTCTTCTTCCATAATATAAAAGCAATTAGCTATCAGCTGTCAGCGATCAGCTTTTTTTATCCCCTCAAAAGCTTATATTCAATACTGTCTACGAGCGCCTGCCAGGATGCCTCAATTATATTTTCAGATACCCCGACTGTTCCCCACTTATGTAAAGAGTCCCCGGATTCTATCAGGACCCTGACCTTTGCTGAAGTCCCGATACCTGCTGTCAGAACCCTTACTTTATAATCTAAAAGCCTGACATCTTTCAGCTGCGGATAAAATTTTTCAAGGGCCTTTCTTAATGCATTGTCAATTGCATTGACAGGACCATTACCTGTTGCGGCAGTATGCTCTAACTTTCCATCCACTGTTAACATTATGGTGGCTTCACTATAAGGAGTCTCGCCTTCTCTCCTTTTTTCATCGATTACCCTGAACCCTGTAAGCTCAAAAAACTTCCTGTGAAGCCCGAAGGTTTTTTTTATCAGCAGCTCAAGAGAGGCTTCAGCGCCTTCAAACTGAAATCCCTGATTTTCAAGCTCTTTCAGTTCTTTGACTATCTGAGCCACCTTAGGTGAATCAGGATCGATCTTCAATTTGAAATCTTTTATCTTCCTGGTTATGTTGCCCCTGCCGCTCAGGTCGGAGACTAAAACCCTCTGAAAATTACCGACGAGATCAGGGCGAATATGTTCATAAGTTTCGGGATGCCGGAGAATTGCGCTGACATGAATGCCTCCTTTGTGTGCGAATGCACTCTCTCCGGTATAAGGCTGCCTCTTGAAATGTCTCAGGTTTGCTATCTCGGTTACAAACCTTGAAACATCCTTTAATTTCTTTATTTTACTGTTAGTTATGCAGTTATATTTAAGCTTTAGCTTTAAGCCCGGGATAACGGATATCAGATTGGCATTGCCGCATCTTTCACCTAATCCGTTTATGGTGCCCTGAACATGTGAAGCGCCGGACTCTACTGCAATAATTGAGTTGGCAACTGCGCATTCTGAATCATTATGGGCATGGATTCCTATCGGTATATTAAAAGAGTCAACCATTTCCCTGACTATACTCCCGATGTCACCGGGTAAAGTTCCACCATTTGTATCACAAAGAACAATACAGTCTGCTCCTGCCGAAGCCGCGGCTTCAAGTGTCTTAATTGCATATTCACGGTTTGCTTTGCAGCCGTCGAAAAAGTGTTCAGCATCGAATAATACCTGGGGTACCCTCTTTTTGAGATAGGATATTGTGTTGAAAATTAATTCGAGATTCCTCTGTTTGGAGACCCGCAGGGCCTCTCTGACATGAAAATCCCATGTCTTGCCGAAAATAGTGACAACAGGAGTTTTGGCTGAGAGGAGGGCCTTTATGCTCGGATCTTCAGCAGCTGAAAGTGATGCCCTGTGCGTGGCGCCGAATGCTGCAAGTCTGGAATTTTTGAGCTTATGCTTCCGGGCCTGTTCAAAAAATTCCGCATCCTTAGGATTGGCGCCGGGCCAACCTCCTTCAATATAATGTATGCCGAAGTCATCAAGCCTCTGTAATATTCTTAATTTATCCTCTACAGAGAATGAGACATCCTCTGACTGAGCGCCGTCGCGGAGGGTTGTATCGTAAATCTCAATTTTTCGCATGGAATATTTACAGTCGTAGACTTTCTACCGACTGAATAAATAAAAAACCGTTATTCGTTGTTTGTATAATACATGATAGTGTCTTTATGCTTCTTCCTTGATATGTATAACGATTTAAATAGTATAGAAATTCCCATTTATTTTATCAATAAATCAATTGCACTTTATTTTTAATTCTTCATGGTCTTTTAAGATATTTGCTGTTTGCGTATTTTATGTTTTCAATTCTGTTGTTCCAACATAAAGTTCTCAATGTTTGCCGTTCCATCACTAACTGTCATGTCACCCTGAATTCTTGTTTTGTCTGTGATATTTGAATAACTACAGTCATATCCGCCCTCCAAGGTAATTGATATATTGCGATTTATGTTAAGATTTTCAATAAACCGTGAAGCTTGGCTCTGGATTATGTCACCATCCGCAGCAGCATCATAAGCTTCCTGGAGAGTAGAATAATAAATAGGTGTTACTCCATCAATTCTCACAGGCGGGTCTGCACACAGTTCAAATCTTGCCGTAACGGTTGTATCTCCATTCATTGTTACTGTGCAATCCCCTGTTCCACTGCATCCACCCCATGACCATCCTATAAAGACTGAGCCTGCATCAGCTACGGCTGTTAGTGTAACAACCGTTCCTGGGGCATATGCCTCTATATAATCATTTCCTGTGTCTATACCTGAAGGAGAGCTTGTCACTGTACCATTCCCTGAACCTGATTCTGTCACAACGAGAATATTTCCTCCTGTTCCACTCAATGGGATATCAAACGTTGACATATCGGGATCATCAGAAGAAATGGTAAGAGTCGCTGATTTTGCGCCTTCGATTGTCGGAGAAAATGTTACATCAATGGAACAGGAACTACTTACTGAAACGGTTGAGCAATCATTTGTCTGGCTAAACTGATTTGCATCGGGGCCTGAAGTGTTTATGGCAGTTATCGTGAGATTTGCGTTTCCGCTGTTTCTAACCCTTACTTTCCTTACCGAGGAAGATGGTGAAAGATTAACATAACCAAAATCAATAGACGATGGATAGACGAAGATTTCAGGAATTGAGACATCTGCGTAGCAGACATCATAAGTAATTGCATCAGCGTTTATTGTAGTTTGAGCATCTGTAATTGGAGAGGCAGATGAAGTTTGAACTGTGCCGACGGTGTTTGTAACAAAAACGCTTGAATTTACAGTGGCAACGCTTGGTGTTCCGATAGTTGAGCAAGTATTGAGATTTCCGCTGCTGTCCAGCTTTAATGCCCATGAATTAGCTGTTGAGAATGAGGTTGATTTTCCTGTTGCGATAATTTCATTACTTGTCAGCTCAAGGAGCGAATAAATACTATCATCATCATTATAATTATTTTCTCCATAGTCTTTTTGCCAAACAATATTGCCGTTTAAATCAAGCTTTAACATCAATGCGTCATGTTCATAAGAAATGAAGGAGTATGTTTCACCGGCAACAACATATCCTCCATCTGCTACTTGAATAACAGAATATGCTATGTCCCCATTGCTAGTTCCAAATGCCTTCTGCCATGTAACTAATCCATTCGCATCAAGTTTCAGTATAAAAAAGTCAGATGACCCGCTGCCATATGAGTATGTCTCTCCTGCAACTATAAATCCACTGTCTGCGGTCTGTTGAATTGAATGAGCGACATCTTGCGAGCCGCCACCGTAGGACTTCTGCCACTGAACATTTCCGGTTCCGTCCAGCTTTATAATCAGGAAATCAGCGCCTCCAGCTCCAAAAGTGGAAGTATATCCAGCAACTATATATCCACCGTCGGTTGTTATGCCCAGCGAATATGCCTCCTCACCGCCTGATCCCCCGTAGGTTTTTTGCCACAGGATATTTCCATTGGTATCCAATTTTAGTAACCAGAAGTCTCCACTGCCTGCCCCATACGAGTAAGTTGTTCCTAACAGCACATAGCCGTCTGCAGTCTGATAGATTTCTCTGGCAAAATCGTCAAAACTGCTGCTTCCATAAATATTTTGCCATTGAATATTACCGTTTGCATCCAGCTTAAATACCCTAGCGTAATAAGTATAAGATGAAGTCTGAAGATCTCCGGCTACAATATATCCGCCATCCGTCGTCTGTTGAACTGATTTGGCTTCTTCATAATAGTAGTTATAATCATAGGTTTTTTGCCATTGAATAACTCCTGCTGCATCCAGCTTGAATATCCAACTGTCACTGTATAATTCTCCGGCCACAATAAAGCCATTGTCAGAAGTCGCCTTAATATCGTAGGCTATCCCACCGAAATTACCATAATTCTTTATCCATAAAGATGAAGAGCTTGCCCCAACACTGATTTTCATATTATAAATATTCCTTGTATCATCAGATAAAAAGACACGAAAAAAATAATCAGTTGATCCGCCAGTGTTGAGATGCTCGACATGCTCAGAGTCAGCCGTCCCTGTTGAAGAGCTGACAGGAGTAGTGTCAGAACCACGATATAATTCGATATTAATATCGCCATGGTTATGAATGAAAGAAATATCTACGGAAATTAGAGTATTGTCTGGAACGGTGATTTTGTACCAGTCCTCATCAGATAATTTCACTACATTGCTTTTATACGATCCTTCTGAAATACTTTTTGCTGAAATACGGCTGTCATTCTCTTCCAGAGAATCATCTGCCCCTTCCTGGAGAAAGTTTTGCATGAAAGGATAGGAAACAGAAAATTTACCATAGTCATCCGTGCCGGTCGGATTACTACACGAAGCAGTTCCACCATAAAGTTGTCCAACACATTGATGGGATGAATTCCATATACACGAGCCTGATGAGCCACCCTCAGTGCTTCCAGAATCCCACAAGATGACAGAGTAATTAGGAGTAGAGCTATCAACAATTCCAAAGGAAATCCGCCTATGATCATCCGTAGGGAGTCCGGGGTGGTGAATTCCTACTACGTTATCAGCTATATCAGACTCAACGATTGTCCACTCAGACCATGTCAGGTTTGATGGAACAGTTCCCAGAATTTCAAGCAAGGTAAAATCGGTAAACTCAGAAACAGGTTTTCCGCCAAGGTAAACTGCATCCCCTGACATCGGCATACTATACATATCAGGTGAAGAATCGTCACAGGTTGAAGTCTCATAGAGCCAGTAAACATCAACCTTACTTGTATCTGTATTTTCATCAATACAATGATTAGCGGTGAGAAAATATGGGGTTTGGTCTCCGGTTTGATTCTCAAGTATGGTTCCTGTGCAATAAGCAGTTGATCCTCCCAGATCTATAACTAACCTGCCAACAGAATCACCTTCTGTTGCCCACCCCGGATAACAGGTAGCATCATTATGGCAGGGCTCAGCCAAAGGGATAATGCCAGACTCAGGCGTAGTTTTTTGTCTGAGTGGGCGATACATATGACTTATCTCTTTGATTATAAATGGGGGCTTCTGTATAGGAGTATAAGGAGTTGGAATGGCCAATTCGATGATTACGGTATCACCCCCTATAATGCGTGCCCAAAAATCCGGCCCCCACTTGTAAGGACCAGCATATTTGTCGGGATATGATGGTGAATAAACGTAAACCTTTGCTCCTTTTGTTGGGATATAAAAATCGGTAAAATGAACACGAATTCCCCCTGCAGAGGGGGCATGTATTTGAAAGAGCCATATGCTCCCTTTGCCATCATCAATATCGAACCATTCACCATGTGTTAATGGAGATATATTAATGGGGCGGTGAATTCCTGCACGGAGTGGTCTACCCTTTCCTGCGATTCTATCTTCTTCAAGAAGTGCTTCTACATCCAATGGGGTAAGATGGAGAGCCTTTGCTGGGTCTACAGAGATGCCAACGACCTGGCTTGGCAGTGGAGGTTTCCTTTTAGGTGGTTTCTTGCCTCTCTGCTCTGGAGGGATTTTGCTACTTGGCACATCAAATGCGAAAAGATGATTCGGTGTTGCCATAACACAAAATATGCATATGATAAAGAGTAATAGCTGGATTGTTTTTTTTTTGCTCTTCTTTTTTTATTCATTTTCTATCCCCCTTTCATTGATTGGTATGTGCTTTTAAAAATTGTGTCATTTACAATCTATCAGTTTGTATAACGTATAACGAAGTGATTTGGAATTTGGTTGTTGTAATTTTAAATATCATCAGTCTGTGTCTGTCAGTGGCGAAATAGTTGCTTTTTATGAAACACATTAAATGATATGCCTATTGTTTTGCAAGTCCGAAAGACTTGTGAAGCGCATTAACCGCCTTCTCCATATGCCTGACATCAATTATGCAGGATATCTTGATCTCCGACGTGCTTATCATCATTATATTAATACCCTCTTTTGAAAGGGTTTCAAACATCTGAGCGGCAACGCCGAAATGAGACTGCATGCCGACACCGACAATAGAAACCTTTGACACATCACTGTTAATGCTGACGCCTTTGCTGCCGAGCCGGTCGGATACCTTTTTCGTAATCTCAAATGCCCTGTTCCCGTCGGCTTTTGAGACCGTGAAAGAGAGGTCCGTGGCATTATCATCACTGCTTATATTCTGGACAATCATATCAACATTGATATTTGCATCCGCTATGGCGTCGAAAATTTCAGCCGCTATGCCGGGACTGTCGGGCACGCCCATTATGGTTATTCTTGTCTGGTTCTTATCATGAGCAACGCCTGTCACAACTATTTTTTCCATATCTTCATCCTCCTTAGTAACAAGAGTCCCCGGACTTTGAGTAAAACTCGAACGGACTATCAGGGGGACATCATACTTTTTGGCAAATTCAACTGCCCGCTCATGGAGAACTTTGGC
>BDSY01000074.1 GCA_002897895.1 bacterium BMS3Abin06 | reverse complement strand
CTATACTCATGAGGCAGCCGAGGGTGCCTGATACTGCGCCCAGGACAGGAAAGCCCAATTCCTCCCATTCAGGATTATCATCCGGATAGATACAGTTAAGACAGGGGGTTACCTTCGGGATAACATTAAATAAGTATCCCTCCATATCATTCATGGCAGCTTCAATCATTGGAATATTTTTATTAACACAGGCATGATTCAAGACTCTCCGTTCATGGAAATTCGGGCGCGCCGAGAGGGCAATCTGAACACCATCAAGAAGCCTCTCAATGTTGTCCTCCGATATCTTCTCATCATATATTTCAACCTCTACATCAAGATTAATCCCTTCAATCGTCTTCTTTGCCTGAATGACCCTGCTTTTCCCTATCCATTCATGTTTCATCAATATTTGCCTGTTCATGTTTGACAGGGTGAGCTTCCCTGAATGGACAAAGAGCATTTTCCCTATGCCTGCGACAGCAAGATAGAGAGCAGCAGTTCCTCCAAGACCGCCGATGCCTGCAATGAGGGCGGTGGATCCCTTTAATCGCTTCTGGTGCTCTACAGTAAAACCGTGCTGCATCATCTGCCGGCGGTATCTTTCTGTTTCAGTATCAGTCAGTTCAAAGTTTTCAGACAACCATCTCATTGTAAACCTCGCCGATCTTTGAAAGCAGTACCTCAAGCTCCATATCCTTGTCCTCTCCGATCTCTCCACAGGCATCTGCCCTGCACTGTTTGCAGTGGGTCATCTGGGGAACGTACTTTTTGCATTTTTTGCGCATTATATTCAGATCTTCAAGAGACGGCCTTTGAAAATGTTCAAATTCAGCCTTTGGGATCAAGGGCATTATATTCATCAATTCCGCTCCTCTTTTGCCGGCAAGCCATGCTATAAACGGAATCTCAGAGTCATTGATACCGGGTATCAAAACAGTATTTACCTTTACAATAAGTCCCGCGTCTACGGCTTTGCTTAAACCTGACCACTGATTTTCCAGTAAAAGGTCTACCGCCGGTTTGCCGGAATATTGTCTGCCTCTGTATGAGACCCATGAATATATCTTCTCAGCGATCTCCGGAATCACTGCGTTTATGGTTACGGTAAGGCTGCTTACACCTGATTCCAGAAGTTCTTCAAGCCTGTCCGGGAGCAAAAGTCCGTTTGTTGAAACACAGAGAGTCAGTTCGGGATATTCTCTGTTAATTGCCCTGAAAACCTCAAATGTGGCATCATTTGCCAGCGGGTCTCCGGGCCCGGCTATGCCGATAACGGTCAAGCGTTCATTTCTTTCAACTAATGACCTGACCCTTTCCAGCGCTTCCGGAGGAGTCAATATCCTGCTCGTGATACCCGGCCTTGATTCATTAGCACAATCATATTTTCTTTTGCAGTATTTACACTGAATATTGCAGGCCGGGGCAACGGGCAGGTGAATTCTCCCGAATTTATGATGAGCCTCCTCTGAAAAACATGGATGATTCTTTATGATATCTCTGTTATTACGTTCGTTAAAGGATGACATTTTTGCATTCCTCGCTTTCCTCTATATCCGTGTTATGTTAGGTTGATCGTATTTTATGTCGTACTTTATAAAGTAACGCAATCAGCATGCCACGCTTCCAACTTCTTAATATCATGCAATTCCAGGGAAATCAAGCTTATTGCAAAACGACATCAATGTCTCATTTAATTCAATTTTGTTGCTTTTTCAGGGGGATAGCGGAGCTGCGACCACTGCGGGCTAATAAGGCACGAAGCCGTATTTTTTATAAATCTCCTGTGCCCCCGGTGATTTTATGAATTGCAGGAACTTTTCCGCATTTCCGGGGTTTGAGCCTTTTTTGAGTCCGGCAATGTAATAATTGACCTTCCGGCTCTGATCCAACTCTTTGCCCGGATCAACGGCCTCCACTTTAAGACCGTTTTTTAATGCATTGACAACTTCTGTAGCCCAGACAGGGCCGGCATCAACTGTCCCTCTTATTATCCTTAAAGGAGTTTCCCTGTGGTGTACGACTGTCAGGATTGTTGTCCCATCCGCCCGCTTTTCTTCCATGATACGTTTGAGAAGCGTATTGCCGCCTGCCTGTTCATACATATCGAATATATAATGAGATATATCTTCCATTGCTCCGGGTTGTGAAATCCTTATTTCATCACGGCCAAGGTCATTGACGGTTTTAATATTTGCAGGATTCCCTTCCGGAACCATCAGAACTAATCTGTTATGCAGGTAAATAAAATAATCTTTTATATATCCTTTCAGCGACAGTTTTTTCATTGCGTCTTCTGTAACAGAAGTATAAATATCAGGGACTGCATCGATTATTTTGTCTCTGAAAATTGCCCCGCCTGCAAGTATCTGTTTTAATTCCAACCCCGGCGGGAGGGTTTCATAAAAGATTTTTTCAACCTCAGGATAAGTGTTTCGAAATTCATCCAGGAGAGCGGTCATCACCATAAACTGATTGCCTGCCATGAACAGGACAAGATCGGCATCATTCATATGCTCGATATTATGTAGATCATCCCCCCGCGTTGAAGGTATTTCAGGTAAATCGGTAAATGAATTTTCAATCATTCTTCTCTATCGACTTCTTTAATTTCTTGTCAGCTTCAATAATTTTCTTTGCATCATCACCGCTCAACTCCCACGAATAATTTCCTTTTGCATTTCGCTTTAATTTTATCTTCACAGGTTTTTGCGGCTTAATCTCTGCAATCTCCGGTATCCGCCTGAAAACAGTTTCTTCCTGATTGCCTTCTGATTTATCGCATGCATAGAGGAATAAAAGCAGTAGTGATAATGCAACAAGTAATCCGGTTTTAGCCATGCTGTCTCCCCCTCTGTTTTCTGTTTAATGTTTATGACTAATAACTCCTGTATTTGTTCGTTATCGGAAATCGCCTGTCTTTTCCAAATGCCCTCCGGGTTATCTTTATGCCCGGCGGGGCCTGGCGTCTTTTATACTCCGAATGATCTATCATGGTTATCACTCGTTGCGCACACTCAATCTCGCAACCCATTTTCATTATCTCATCAAAACTGCGGTCCTCTTCCACATATGCCTTTAATATGGGATCAAGCAAAGGATAAGGCGGCAGGGAGTCCGTATCTCTCTGGTCCGGCTTCAGTTCTGCAGTCGGCTCCTTCCATAAAATCCTTTCAGGGATCAGCTCTTTGCCGGCCTTTTGATTTCTCCATTCACACAGTTTATACACCAGGGTCTTCGGCACATCCCTGATAACTGCAAAACCGCCGGCCATATCACCGTATAAAGTCGCATACCCGACACTCATTTCAGACTTATTGCCGGTTGTAAGCACAAGCCAGCCAAACTTGTTGGAGAAAGCCATTAATATATTACCCCTTATTCTTGCCTGAAGATTTTCCTCTGTAATATCCGGCTTCATGCCTTTAAAAGGCTTTGATAAAATTTTCAGATATGATTTAAATATACTGTCAATGGGAATGGTTAAAACCTTTATTCCAAGATTTCTGCCATGGCTGCAGGCATCCTCACGGCTCTCTTTTGATGTGTACATAGAGGGCATAAACAGGCCGTGAACATTCTCTTTACCAAGGGCATCGACAGCAATTGTGGCAACCAATGCAGAGTCCACACCTCCGCTCATTCCTATCACAACTCCATTAAATCCGTTTTTATGCACATAATCTTTTGTTCCGAGTAAAAGCGCATTATAAACCTCTTCCTGTTCCGGGAGCTTTTTGAATTTCTTTTTTCTATACTCAGGTTTTTGTCTTTGACCCGGGGCAGAAGAAATTGTTATTTTCTCAATATGCTCATTTTTCTCTAAAAGTATTTTTAATTCTTTTTTATCTTCCGGAGACAGCTCTTTCTCTGTTCCCTGAACTTCAAGGTCAACTGTAATCAATTCCTCCCTGAACCGGTTTCCCTCTGCCAAAAGATTTCCCTTGCTGTCGATAACAATGCTGCCCCCATCAAACACGAGCTCGTCCTGCCCGCCGACCATATTTACATAAACAATTATTGCTTCGCATTCCAGGGCCCGCGAAGTAATAAGATTCTCCCTGAACGATGCCTTTCCCATATGATACGGTGAGGCATTGATATTAATAATGACTTCTGCTCCGGACAATGCCTGAATTTTTGCAGGACCTTTTTCTATCCATATGTCTTCACAAACATTAACCCCGATATTAATCCCTCCCAGCTTATATACAGGATATCTCTCACCGGATTTGAAATACCGGTATTCATCGAAAACTCCGTAATTAGGCAGGTGTTTTTTGTGATAGACATCAATAAGCCTGCCATTTGATATTACGGCTGCTGCATTGTATATTCCGTCATTCCTGTCAACAAAGCCCGTGATAACGGTAATCTCCTTTGAGGCCGCCTTTATTTTATGAAGGGTATCAATATTGTCCTGTATAAACTGGGGTTTCAACAAAAGGTCTTCAGGGGGATAGCCGGTAACTGCAAGCTCTGGAAAAGCCACGATATCCGCCTTTAACTTCCTTGCCCTCTTAATACAGGAGATTACTTTTTTCATATTTCCCGGAAGGTCACCTACAGTGGGATTTATCTGTGCAAGTACTGTCCTGATTTTCTTCAACTGCGTTCTCCTGATGAAAACTTCTCCGGCATGAATAATAATAGTTGAAGAGTTGATGTTTGTAAACCCCGCTTTATTGACTACGCACTTTTTTAAAAGATATAATCTTACCTGACACTCTATATAAATCATCAGGGCATGAGGAGATAAAATGTTATTCAAGAAAGTCAAATATTGCTGTGCCGTCTTCGTTCTTTCCGTAGTGCTGTTATCGAGTACTGCTGCACTTGCTCTCGCCAGCTATCAGTCCGGTATGGATATATACAAAGAAAAACCGAAAATATCCGGAGAAGCTGTTGATTTTCTCACTAAAACAGGACAGGCGTTGGCTGAAGTGGCTGAAGCCGTAAAGCCGGCAATAGTTAATATCTCAACTGTCAGAACAGAGAAAATCATGGGAAGTCCGTTTTCCCCGTTTTATAACGACCCCTTTTTCAGAAAATTTTTCGGAAATCAATTCAGACATCCTCAAAAACCGAGAGAGCGCAAATCAGCAAGCCTCGGCTCAGGAGTGATTGTTTCCCCGGACGGATACATTTTGACAAACAATCATGTCATCAAAAATGCGGATAAAATAAAAGTCCTGCTCCCGGACAAAAGAGAATTTACAGGCAGAATAATAGGCAGTGATCCCAAAACGGATTTATCCGTCATTAAAATAGATGCCGGGAATCTCTCTACACTCTCATTCGGAAATTCCGATGCCTTAAGAGTAGGAGAACTCGTGCTGACAATTGGAAGCCCGTACGGGTTAAACCAGACTGTTACCATGGGCATTGTCAGTGCGGTAGGAAGAGCAAATGTCGGAATTGCCGAGTATGAAGATTTTATTCAGACAGATGCCGCAATTAACCCGGGGAATTCCGGCGGCGCTCTCGTTAATGTAAAAGGAGAGCTTGTGGGAATAAATACTGCTATCTTCAGTACTACGGGAGGATACCAGGGAATCGGTTTTGCAATACCGAGCAATATGGCAAAGATTGTTATGGACAGCCTTATTGAAAAAGGGAAAGTCATCAGGGGATGGCTCGGGGTCTCAATACAGGCAATCACCCCTGAGCTCGCCCAGCAGTTCCGGCTGGAAAAAGATTATGGAACACTTGTGGCTGATGTTGTTGAAGGCAGCCCTGCAGAAAAAGCAGGACTGATGCGCGGAGATGTAATAATTGAATTTAACGGCAAAAAAATTGATGAACCGTATATCCTGAGAAACATTGTCGCAGACACCCCGCCCGGAACCGAGGCGGAAATGAAGGTAATAAGAGACGGCGAGATCAAATCACTTACAGTTACAATTGTTGAAATTCCTGCCAAGGCGGAAAAGACCCCGGCTGTTTTTCAAAATGCACTAAAAGGAGTGAGCGTGCAGGATTTAACTCCTGATATTTACAGACAGTTAAATCTTCCGGAAAAAATAAGGGGGGTTGTAATCACGGATATTGAAAGTGAAAGCCCTGCTGATACAAGACTTTTGCCGGGAGATGTCATCCTGGAAATTAACAGAAAGGCTATATCAGACATAGAAGATTACGAAGCCATAGTATCAAAAATAAAGCCTGATATGGATGTACTGCTGTTAGTCTTTAGAAGAGGCTCAACTATATTTATAACAATCAGCGGGGAGCCGGAACAGTAGTCAAAAGCCGGCTTTACAAAAGCAACTACAGGTCACCGGCAATTGTCTTTATTATTTCTATCAGTGGAATATTAAATTTCTTTGCGATTTTTTTGCAATCCTCATATTCAGGAGATGCTTTTTGTATTTCTTTGCCGAGCTTTGATGTCTTGACCCGTACCTTCCCATATTCGGTTTTTTTTGATTTGATGTCGCGCTGAAGAATTTTCCTGTCTGCCCTGTAAAATCTGACCCCTATGCTTGTCGTTTCTTTCAGTAAGATGTTAATCAAATCTTTTTTCTTGTTTTCATTGCAAAGAGCTGTCAGTTTAATACCCGGTCTTCCTTTTTTCATGATAATCTGTGTCAGAAAAACATCGAGGGCGCCTGCTTCAAACATCTTTTCCAGAACATATTCATAAACCTGCGGATTCATGTCATCGATATTCGTTTCGATAATCGTAACATCATTCAATGTCCGTGTTCCGTGTATATCCCTGCCTGTGAATAATCTCAGTATATTCGGCTGTTCTTTAAAATTTTTAGTGCCCGCACCTGTTCCTGCCTTTGAGATATTCATATGCGGCACAGGACCGAATCCAACAGCAAGAGAAGAAATCAGCGCTGCGCCGGTTGGAGTGGTAAGTTCAAATGACACATCCGACGAGTAAACGGGAATCCCCTTCAACAATTCAACTGTAGCGGGTGCAGGCACAGGCAAGAGTCCATGTTCGGTCTTTACAGTCCCGCTTCCGAGGTTTAAAGCAGATGAATACACTGAGTCAATTCCAAGAATATCAAGACCAATCAGCGCCCCGAATATATCGACAATACAATCAATGGCACCGAGTTCATGCAAATGAATCCTGTCATACCTTCCACCGTGCACTTTAGCCTCAGCCTCAAAGAGTCTCCTGAAAATGGATAAACCTTTCTGTTTAATCTCTCCTGATAAAGAAGAGTTTTGAACTATCTTCTCAATATGTCTCCACTTTCTTAACTCCTGCCCCCTGCCCCCTGCCCCCTGTATTTCGACATCAACCTTTGTTGCGCTAAACCCCGCTCTTTTCACCTTCCTGACATTAAGCTTATATGCTTTTACCGGTAAGCGTAACAATTCTTTTCCGAGCTTTTCAGGAGGCAGGCCTGCATCAACCAGCGCCCCTAAAATCATATCACCGCTAATACCGGAAAAACAGTCAAAATATGCAATCATAAAATCAGCTTTCAGCTTTCAGCTCTCGGCTGTCAGCTTTTAATTTTGTATGCATTCACGCTTCATGACCAACGATTAACGAATTAATTTTATGCGCCAGAACCCCTGCACCAAAACCATTATCAATATTCATTACGGCAATACCGGGCACGCAGGAGTTAAGCATGGCAAAAAGAGCAGTAATCCCGCCGAGGCTTGTGCCGTAACCAACGGATGTCGGAACCGCAATAATAGGTTTATCCGTCATACCGCCGATCACTGAAGGAAGGGCACCCTCCATGCCGGCCACAACAACCAGTACATTTGCCTCCGACAATAACTTTTTAGCATCAGCGATCCTGTGCAGACCGGCAACTCCGACATCATTTACAACTTCAACCTTAGTGCCGAGGAAACCGGCTGTAGCCATAGCCTCCTCTGCAACAGGCATATCTGAAGTACCTGCACAGAGCACTGCTACTAAACCTGTTTTTTTTCTGCTCTCCCCGGCCATAATTACGCCCGACCTGTCATAATATTTCGCTTTTTTGTTATACCGTTTGCAAAGGACGCTGATGTCTTTGTATATTGGCTTCGTTGCTCTGGTAATCAAAAGCTTTCCGCTTTTCCTGAGCATTGAATCAGCGATTACCTTAATATCTTTGCGATCCTTGCCACCGGCAAATATTACTTCAGGGATACCGTGTCTGAGCTCTCTATGGTGATCAACCCTTGCAACACCGATATCCTCATAGGGCAAATGCTTCAATTGGCCGAAGGCATCTTTTACGGATACCGTGCCTTCCCCAACTGATTTCAGAATCTGCTTTATTTTTTTATTATCCATAACATGCGTAACCGGTCTCTCAATATTCCGCCTTCAGGCTTCTTGCCATCAGTTCTTTTACAGCATCAACAGGTTTCTTCTCTTTGTTAATCACTTTATAAATCTGCTCTATAATAGGCATCTCCACATGGTGCTTCCTTGACAGTTCATATGCCGACTTTGACGTGGCAACACCTTCAGCAACCATTTTCATATTTGAGAGTATACCTGTTAACTTTTCTCCCCGTCCAAGTTTATATCCGACCGTATAATTTCTTGAAAGCGTGCCTGTGCAGGTCAGCACAAGGTCGCCAAGTCCGCTCAATCCTCCAAACGTCTTTTCCCTGGCACCCATTGCTGCGCCAAGCCGAATCATCTCTGCCAGTCCCCTGGTTATAAGCGCTGCCCTTGTGCTGGCGCCAAGGCCGAGGCCGTCAGAAATGCCGGAAGCGATTGCCATTACGTTCTTGAGCGCTCCTCCAAGTTCAACACCAGGCACATCAGTATTGGTGTAAACTCTGAAATAATCCGTATTAAATATGTCCTGAAGAAGTAAACCCGTATCATTATCTTCTGAGGCAATTGTTACTGCTGTGGGAAGTTTTTTTATCACCTCTTCCGCAAAACTCGGCCCGGATAAAACAGAAATCCGCCGGCCGGTTAAATCTTTAAGTATTGCCGATACCGTCAACAGCGTGCCATGCTCAATCCCTTTTGAAGCGCTGACTATTTCAGCATCATCAGGAATAAAGCCTGCCGTTTCGCTGAATACAGAGCGTGTAAACTGCGTTGGCACAACATTCAATATGTACCGTGCCTTTTTAACTGCATCCCGCAGGCCGGCAGTTGCTTCTATATTATTGGATAAAGGAATTCCGGGAAGATATACGCTGTTGATATTTGTACGGTTTATTTCGTCTGCGAGCTCCTGTTCATATGTCCAGAGGGACACATTATATCCCTTTTCAGCGAGAAGATTCGCAAGTGTCGTTCCCCAGCTCCCGGCCCCTATAACGGCAATGTAACTCATAATATTGTCCTCATAATTTCCCTGAATAATAAGAAGTTCTTTTATAGAGGCGTAAGAAATGATAACAAAAAAACATGGCAATTACAGTTCATGGATTTTATATTTTCCTTCCTGTTGCGTCACGATAAAAAATCTGCCTCGTTACTGACACCCCTGACACAAGAATCAAGAATTATTTATCAGACTTTTTTTGGTCTTGGGGCGGGTGTACCGTACAACATCCCCTCAGCACTAATATCCTCATCAATATCGGGCCAATGTATCCCCTGACCATCTCCGATAATTTCATAATGTGCGCGCTGTTCTGGTGTAGCCTCTGATAATCTCCATGACCATGCAAGAGGGACACTAATTGTTCGCCCATCAACAAGATACGCTGTAATTGTGTCTTCGGTAATACTTATTTCTTTAATTTTAATTTCTTGGAGTTTAACCGCAATGCTCATCCCAAGCCTCCATTATGTTGCTTCTGTTAGTATTAATAGTCTCCCGAATAACATTCAGTTCCTTCGGTGAAAAGCCATTGTTTTTACACAAGGCAATTGGTTCTAACCAAAACTTACAAATCATTTTTTCTCTTTGAACATGTACGTGTTTCGCTTCATTGCAATCAAAACTATAAAAATAAAATCTATATGGGCCCTCAATATTTTTTATTGTTGGCATATAGATAATTATCAGGGAATTGCTTGTATTTTGTCAAAATATGCTCAGGATGGGGATGAAGTATTCTGCGATTTCTGAATCTTTGCCCATGTATCACGCAAAGTCACCGTACGGTTAAATACGATTTTCTTATCAGTCGAATCAGGATCAACACAGAAATAACCAAGCCTCTCAAACTGGTATCTCCTTCCCGGCTCTGCTTCTGCCAGACCGGGTTCAATCCGGCATGATGTCAATGTTTCAAGAGAGTCCGGATTCAAAGAAAATTTGAAATCAGTATTATCCTTATCTTCCTCAGGGTCCGCTTTTATAAATAAATGATTATAAAGTCTTACCTCGGCATCGAGTGATTGTCCGGCTGAAACCCAGTGGAGCGTAGCCTTGACCTTTCTTCCGTCCGGCGCGTCGCCTCCCCTTGTTGCAGGGTCGTATGTACAGTGAAGTTCCGTCACTTCACCTGTCTTGTCGTCCTTTATCACATCAACGCATGTAATAAAGTATGCATACCTCAGCCTCACTTCACGTCCCGGCGCCAGTCTGAAATATTTTTTCGGAGGATCTTCGCGAAAATCATCCTGCTCAATATATATTACTTTTGAAAAGGGGAGTTTCCGTGTACCTGCGCTTAAATCTTCCGGATTATTGATAGCATCCAGCTCTTCCACCTGATCTTCCGGGTAATTTGTTATGACCACTTTCAATGGACGCAAGACAGCCATTACGCGGGGAGCAGACTTATTTAAATCTTCCCGGATGCAGTATTCGAGCAGGGCCATATCAACCATGCTGTCGGCCTTGGCTACACCTATGCGGTCACAGAAATTCCTGATAGATTCGGGCGTGTAGCCGCGCCTGCGCAAACCTGAAATTGTAGGCATTCTCGGATCATCCCATCCCCTAACATAACCGTCTTCCACTAATTTCAGCAGCTTCCTCTTGCTCATTACAGTATGGCTGAGATTTAAGCGGGCAAATTCAATTTGCATAGGATGAAAGATATTCAACTGATCGAGAAACCAGTCATACAACGGACGGTGATCTTCAAACTCAAGGGTGCAAAGGGAATGTGTAATGCCTTCAATGGAATCCGAAATACAATGGGTAAAATCATACATTGGATAAATACACCACTTATCGCCTGTCCTGTGATGTGCAGCACGCTGGATACGGTAGATAACCGGGTCGCGCATATTTATATTACCGGATGCCATATCAAGTTTTGCCCGGAGTGTGCGGGAGCCATCCTTAAATTCGCCTGCGCGCATCCTTTCAAACAGGTCGAGGTTTTCTTCCACTGAACGGTTTCGATACGGACTTTCTTTTCCGGGCTCAGTCAGCGTGCCCCTGTACTCTCTGACTTCATCCGCACTCAGGTCACAAACATATGCCTTACCCTCTTTAATTAGTTGAACGGCATACTGATATAATTTTTCAAAATAATCCGAGGCATAAAAAAGCCTGTCGCCCCAGTCAAATCCAAGCCATTTCACATCCTCTATTATTGATTCCACATATTCCGCTTCTTCTTTGCTCGGGTTGGTATCATCAAAACGCAAATTACAGAGACCGTTGTATTCAGCCGCCACGCCGAAGTTGAGGCAGATAGACTTGGCATGTCCTATATGCAGATATCCGTTTGGCTCAGGAGGAAAACGAGTGTGGACACGACCGTCGTTTTTATTATTTTTTATATCTTCTTCAATTATAGTCTTTATGAAATTCGATGGATTTGTTGATTCAGCCGGGGGCATCTGTAAGGCTCCTCTTTTCTTTGATGGATAAATTTATATTAATAAAAAGAAATATTTTAACACAATGTTCAGATAAACAGGTGTTCTCTCAGATGCTTATATAAAAACCGGGTGGGATTAATTTAAGGTTTTTTTACAATTAACCCTTGGATCCTCTTAAAATCCTTTTCATCGTAAGTATAGACAGTAGAAAGGCCTTTATCCAGGCCCCAGCATCCCATTACAGCATCGGCAAATTTTATGTTCTTTTCTTCATAAAACTTTATTGCACTTCTGAAAATGTTTTCCATTTCACATTTAAGTTCCGGCGTATTTAAAATGGCTTCAATAAATTCCCTGATTATTTTTTTCTTAAGCTTGTAAAATTTTTCCAACACCCATACTATTTCTAAAATAGCTATAGGTAATATGTAGAGAATAAGTTTTTTCTGTTTTGCCCTATCAAGAAGTTTTTCAATGGCTTTTCTCTTGATATCATCGTCTTTAATTATCAGCCTGATCAATATATTTGTATCGATGAATGCCTTATACACGTTCTTTCAATGCCTCTTCTTTGGCTTTTTCTATCATTTCCTCTATAGGAATATCGGGTTTAGCAAGAAATCCAATAAAGTCATGAATCGTTTTTCCTTTCTTTAAAACAATATTGCCGTCAGCTTCTTCAACAACTAATTTGTCGCCTACTTTGATATTCATCTGTTTTCTAATCTCTTTTGGAAGTGTTATTTGACCTTTAGGTAATACTTTTACTGCTTGCATATTTCCTCCTACTTAATTGAATTAGTCCTACTTGATATAATAGTAGCACAAAAAAAGTCATTATGCAAAAGAAATTATTTCTTACACATATATAGACAACTCTTAATTTAATAGTACAGGAATTTCCGTTCAGGTCTACCCTGAAAACCAACAACCTTAAAATCTTTTAGACCGTAGTGTTTGTTGAAGTATCTCACTGCCGAAGGATTGAACTGTTCGAAGTTCATCTTTATTTCTATTGGCAGTATGCTGTTTCTGATTTTGTTTTATACTCATCAAGCTCACAAATTGTGAGATTTCAACTTTAAAATAAAAAAGTTAACATGTATAATTTTCAGTAAGCGAGAATTTTCCAACCTAGCAACAAGGAGGAGGTAATGATTAGAATTGAGT
>BDSY01000073.1 GCA_002897895.1 bacterium BMS3Abin06 | reverse complement strand
TTAGGCCACATAATACAATACCCAAGTGGAATTACACTCTTATGCCAAACAATGCAAACATATTAATCGATTAATTGTTGAGAATTTAGAACCAAAGATTGTAAAGTTATTTTTTCGTGGACCCTTACCTCCCGGCGCCATTGCCGATATGCTCCATACGGACAATTCTATTGCCCAGGGCCCTGAGTTGGTCAGGCGGTGAAGGATATTGACTTCCGGATTTTCCGGAGAAAGTGTAATTTCCATTTCCTTTTGAATCCCGGTTCCCGGTTCCGTATCCTGTATTGTTTTAATGCCGTTCGGGATCTGCTCCCATTGTACAGGAAAATTGTCGGGTTCGTATGTTCTGGGGCTTGCCTCAGGGCTGTGCCAGAGACGGTGGCCCCCGTAAATTTTCCATTCATCACCGCCCGTTAACCCGATTGTTGACTCAACTTCACACATCTCATTTTCCCTGCCGGCGAATCCGTACCGGATGATTCTGGGACCCACATCCACTGTTATTATCATATCTGCAATCCCATTTGTTATTTGTATGCAATTATCCCAACCTTTATACGGTATTTTTTGTATCCTTATTCCCGGCATAAAAACCTCCTGACAGAGTGATTTTGTTATTATACCTCATTGGATTGCCTGGATTTCAAAAATGATTACCTGAAAACAGCATTTAGCCGCTGATTTGCGCAGATTGACGCGGATTATTTAATTCCATTTTTTAATTCACATTTCATTAACCATCTTTTCACAGCAAAACATTATTAAAATCAAGGACTTTTAAAATATGCATTTTTTGCTTGACATATACAAGATATTGTGGTTTAATCTCTTAGCGTATCTAAATAGAGTATAATAATATTATAAATATTTGTCATAGCGCAGCATATTATTTTGAGGATTTTGCAAAATAATGCTATTGCATTAATAAAAAACCGTATATATTTTTGTAAATGGGGAGGGATTATGTCAGAAGCGATATCAAGTCAAATCAATTTAAGTCCGAGCGCATTAAAAGTTCTTGAAAAAAGATATCTGAAGAAAGACGAAGAAGGCAGGATTATTGAAGGCCCTGAAAATCTGTTCAGGAGGGTTGCAAATGCTGTTGCTTCAGTTGAGCTGAATTATGGCAAATCCGGGACTGAAATTGAAAATCTGGAGGACAGATTTTATAACCTCATGACCTCATTGAGGTTTTTACCTAACAGTCCTACCCTGATGAACGCCGGCAGAAGGCTCGGACAGCTCTCTGCATGTTTTGTTCTCCCTGTAGAGGACTCAATGGAGTCTATTTTCGAAGCAATAAAAAACGCTGCATTGATTCATAAGTCGGGCGGAGGCACCGGCTTCTCATTTTCAAATTTGAGGCCAAAGGGTGACATCGTCGGTTCTACCAAGGGAATCTCCTCAGGGCCTATCTCCTTTATGACGGTTTTTGATTCAGCCACAGAAGCCATAAAACAGGGCGGCACGAGAAGAGGCGCCAACATGGGCATATTGCGCATTGACCACCCCGATATCCTTGATTTCATTTCTGCAAAAGAGAATAAGGCTAATCTTAATAATTTTAACCTGTCGGTTGCGATCACGGATGTATTCATGAAGGCGCTCGAAAAAGACGGAGAATATGATTTGATTAATCCTCATACACATAAGCCGGTGCGGCGGCTGAAGGCCAGGGATGTATTTAATTTAATCGTAAATCATGCCTGGAAAAACGGAGAACCGGGAATCATATTTATGGACAGGATAAACCGGTCTAACCCTACCCCCGCAGTGGGACAAATTGAAAGCACGAATCCTTGCGGTGAACAGCCGCTTCTGCCTTATGAATCCTGCAACCTGGGCTCGATTAACCTGTCTAAGTTCGTAAACCCCGTTGAAAAATCTTTTCCTGACGGGACAGACAGAAATACTGCTTATGCTGGAAGTGATCAAAATATATCAGGGCGTTTTGCAGCAGACATAGACTGGGATACTCTCAGAGAGACAGTGCGCCTGTCTGTTCATTTTCTTGATAATATTATTGATATCAACAGATATCCACTGGAAAAAATAGAAGAAGCAACAAAGGCAAACAGGAAAACAGGCCTTGGAGTTATGGGTTGGGCGGACATGCTGATACAGCTCGGCATTCCTTATAACTCTGTTGAGGCGTCAAAACTCGCTGCGGAAGTCATGAAGTTCATCCAGGCGGAAAGCAAAAAACAATCCGCATTTCTGGCTGTGGAAAGAGGTGTTTTCCCGAATTTTGATAAGAGTGTTTATACAAATGAAACTACTGTGAGAAATGCCACTACCACAACAATAGCGCCTACAGGAACCCTTTCGATAATCGCAGGATGCTCAAGCGGGATAGAGCCTTTGTTTGCAGTCTCCTTTGTCAGAAACGTTCTTGAAGGCACAAGGCTCTATGAGGTCAATCCGCATTTTGAGAGAATTGCAAAGAAAAGAGGGTTCTGGAGCAAGGAGCTTATAGAAGAGATTGCAGAAAAAGGAAGCCTGAAAGATATCGCTGAAATTCCGGATGACATAAAAAAGGTCTTTACTACAGCGCACGATATCTCCCCGCTTGACCATGTAAGGATGCAGGCTGCTTTCCAGAAACACGTTGACAATGCGGTTTCCAAGACAGTTAATTTTCCCCATGATGCCGGCACAAAGGATGTTGAGGATGTTTATTTCCTTGCATACGGCCTCGGCTGCAAAGGTGTCACTGTTTACAGGGACGGTTCACGGCAAGAGCAGGTTCTGTCTACCGGCCGGAACGAGCCATCAAGGTCTCAGCCCGAATCGATTCCGGTGATTCGTACTGAAATCCCCGGGGAGACGGAATTGGAGCAGCAATCAGAGGAGACATCACCGACTCAAAAAATAACCCCGAGAAAAAGGCCGGAGGTAATCAAGGGAACAACGAGGCTTTTAAAGACAGGGTGCGGCAACCTGTACGTCACAATAAATGAAGATAAAGAGGGGAACCTTTTCGAGCTTTTCACACAGATGGGAAAGGCGGGCGGCTGTGCTTCGAGCCAGGCAGAGGCAATTGGAAGGCTTGTGAGCCTTGCATTCAGAAGCAATATAGAACCCATAGAGATAGAAAAACAGCTCAGGGGTATAAGCTGTCACAGTCCTGCATGGGCAAGTGGTGGAAAGATAGCATCCTGCTCTGATGCAATATCAAAGGCTATAGAACGGTACGTTGAACACGGGGATAAAAGCAATGGTAACGGCTCGCATCCCAAAAAAGAAAAGGCCGTGTTCTGCGGTGCATGTCCTGACTGCGGCGGAGCCGTGGAGCACGAAGGCGGGTGCGCGGTCTGCAGGGACTGCGGATTTACGAAATGTTCGTAATTGAATTTAATTATTGAGGGGCTCGTGGCTGTCGTAGCGCCGCATGGAGTGCTCTTCATGGCGCTGACGAAGGGTGAATCCGTCAGAAGTTTTCTGAGGTACAGAAGGAGAGTGAGGAGTTAGAGAAAGAGCTTGTTGAGACAAGAAAAGAGATGGGGCAGTATCTCAAGGAGCTTGGATTATGATAAAGGATTACAGCCCCTTCCTTACATCCCAAAACAAAAACAATATACTTTTAATAGCACACCCGCCAAGCCTCTGCTTTGCATGCTTAATTCTGGCGGGTTTTTCTTTTTTTTAATCGGGGATATTCATAATTTTGAGAATCGGGTTTTCTACCATCGAGTTCCAAAATGCCATGTGCTGGTGGAAGAAGTTGAAACCGGAGACTTTCAAAAAACAAAAACGCGGTCTGATGCAGAAGTTATTAAGCGGGCAGTGGAGAATGAATGCTGACGGGAGAAAAGAGTGAAATGAGTAAGAATTCAAAACAGATCAGTAGTCCATTTTCAACTGGCGGAGGCGGAAACAACTTCGAAACAAATGTCCAGGCAGTATTTGTTGCGCTAATGTTGACCGGTGGCTTTGCACCTTGTTTGCCTGCATGGCCTATCAGAAAAATTAAACTTCAAGGGAAATATAAAGGTTTTGATACCGATGACTTGATTGTTTTTATCAGTAGTCTGGATGGTGAAAAAGAAAGAAGACTGCTTGGGCAGGTCAAGCACTCAATTAGCATTACTGAAGGTAATAAAGTATTCGGCGAAGTAATCCAAGCCGCCTGGAATGATTTCAATAATCCCAAAATATTTACAGCAGGGCATGATGCTATTGCACTTATTACCGGCCCATTGAGTGCCTCAGACATTAGTGATGTTCGGACATCCCTTGAGAGAGCAAGACATTCAGAAGATGCTGCTGATTTTCTAACACAGATCCGTCTGGGTAACTTCTGCAGTGATCCACAAAGAAAAAAGCTCCAGACATTTCGGGTTCATCTGAAAAATGCTAATGGTGGAATAGATGTATCAGAAAATGATCTCTGGCAATTCATGAAGAGTTTTCATTTACTGGGGTATGACCTCGATATCAAAGCGGGGGGTACACTTTCTTTGCTTCAATCTTTGATCTGCCAGTATTCCTCGGAGAATGCTCAATCCTTGTGGACACAGATCATCGAGGAAGTCAGGTCGGCAAATCAAAATGCTGGAACTATTACGATAGATTCACTTCCCGAAGAACTTCGTTCCGTATTTAAAAGACGGACGGTTGAAACAATTCCTGCAGACTTAATCCAGACCCCATGGGATCAAGAGACAACAGACTGGAGCACTATTCCCTATGCTTCAGAACTTGCAATTTCAAGTCTCTTGGGCTCATGGAATGAAAATTCTGATGCAGATATGGTAATTGCAGGACAACTTGCTGCTGAAGAGTATGGAAGCTGGATCACAAAAATACGCGAGATATTACAAATGCCGGAAAGCCCGATCACACTAAAAAATGGAAAATGGACAATCACGAGGCGCATGGACTTATGGCAAAAAATTGGACCAAGATTGTTCGATGAACAATTGGATAGATTCAAACAATGTGCCGTAAATATTTTAAAAGAACCCGATCCAAAGTTTGAGCTACCTCCGGAAGAACGATATGCAGCAAGTATCCACGGGAAAGTATCTCTCTATTCTGGAGCTTTAAAAAAAGGCATAGCTGAGAGTCTCGCTCTTCTCGGTAGCCGTCCACAAGCTTTAAACCACTGTTCAACAGACAAAGCAGAGAATATAGCCGCACTTGCTGTCAGAGAGATATTTGAAGAAGCGGATTGGATTCTCTGGGGAAGCCTGAACGGAGTACTGCCTCTCTTAGCTGAGGCGGCTCCAAGTCAGTTTCTAAATGCTGTCGAATCGACTCTACAACGTAAGCCATGTCCATTTATCGAATTATTTGCCCAAGAAGGAAATGGCATCACTGGTGGCAACTATATGACAGGATTACTCTGGGCGCTGGAGACACTTGCTTGGGATGAACAATACTTGACACGTGCAACTGTCATTTTGGGGGAAATAGCTATCCTTGATCCAGGAGGTACCTGGTCGAATCGTCCTGCTGATTCTCTTACAACAATTTATCTTCCCTGGTATCCCCAGACAACTGCATCGGTTGAGAAGCGCAAAATTGCGATTCGGACACTTCAAAAGGAACTTCCTAACATTGCCTGGAAGTTACTGCTTACTTTATTACCCAATCAGTATCAGACATCTACAGGCGCACATAAGCCAGTTTGGCGATGGACGATTCCGGAAAAACAGTCAAAGGAAATTAATCAGCGGGAGTACTGGAATCAAGTTTCTTTCTACTCAGATATGGCCGTTGATGTGGCGAAAAATGATTTAGCAAGGCTTACTGAAATGGTCGAGGATCTTAACGATTTACCGCAACCTGCATTTGATAAATTTTTAGAACATCTTGGATCTGAAGAAATAACCGGCAAGCCGGAAAAAGAGCGACTCCCACTGTGGGCTAAACTTGTTGAATTTGTTTCAAAACACAAAAAATATGCGGATGCAAAGTGGGCGTTAAGTACCGATCTGGTTGGGAAAATTAGCAAAATTACTAAATCTCTTGCTCCACAAAGCCCTATGAGCTTATACCGACGGCTTTTCAGTAGTAGAGATTTCGATTTATATGAAGAAAGCGGCAATTGGGAAGATCAACAAAGGAAATTGGAAGAGCGCCGCCAACATGCTATTCGGGAAATTCTCACAAGTCATGGACTTGGAGGTATAATTGAATTCGCAAAGGATGTTGAGTCCCCTTGGCATGTTGGTTTTTTTTTAGGCGTCGTTGCTGATGATAATACTGATTCAGCAATTCTGCCGAAATTGTTGGATTTGGGAAACAATAAGATTGCCCAATTCACAAGTGGTTTTGTATGGGGACGCTACCAAAACAAGGGATGGGAATGGGTAGATCAGACTAATACTTCGGATTGGTCAACAGCACAAATAGGACAATTCCTGACTTGCCTCCCCTTTATAGATGAAACCTGGAAACGTTCTGAACAACTCTTAGATAATCATGTTGCCGAGTACTGGAGCAAGGTTGATGTGAACCCTTATCAGGCAGAAGAAAGTTTGAATAAGGCCATCGATAAATTAATGGAATATAACAGGCCGAATGCTGCTCTTAGTTGTTTATACCGCATGTTACACAATAAACAGTCGTTGGACCAGGCTCAAACAGTAAAAGCATTGCTTGCAGCAGTTTCGTCAAAAGAACCTGCTTATTCAATTGATGTGTATCACGCTATTGATATTATCAAGACATTGCAGAATAATCCTGAAACTAATCCCGATGATCTGTTCCGGGTCGAATGGGCCTATTTATCTATTCTTGAAAGGGATCGAGGTACTTCACCCAAGCTATTGGAACAGCGTTTGGCTTCTGATCCGGACTTCTTCTGTGAAGTTATTCGTTTGGTTTACCGATCCAGGAACGAAAGTAAGTCTGAAAAAGAACCTATCGAACAGCAAAAAGCCATTGCGACCAATGCATATCGTTTACTTCATAAATGGCGAACTCCTCCCGGCACGCAGACTGATGGAAGTTTTTTTGGTGATCATTTCAATAAATGGCTTGATTCAGTTAAAAAGGCATGCTCGGGGTCAGGACATATTGAGGTGGCCCTATTTCATGTAGGCAATGTTTTCATTCATTGCCCACCAGATCCCAGCGGGTTATGGATTAACAGTACAGTAGCTGACGCTATGAATGCTAAAGATGCAGAAGACATACGGCGTGGCTTTCGTCTTGGAATATTTAACTCTCGTGGTGCCCACTGGATAGATCCAACCGGAACGCCAGAAAAAGAACTTGCAGTTAAATACAGACAACAAGCCGAAGAAGTCGAAGCTTACGGATATCAACGTCTTGCAGTGACTCTCAGAGATTTGGCAGATTCGTATGAGCGGGAAGCTGATCGGATTATCGATGAGCATAAGCGTGAGGAGGATATATGATTCCTCAAGTAAAACGTTATAAGTAAAGTTGCAAGTCCTAAGTTTGTGCGAAAAAGAGGTGAATTATGAATAATGAGAATCAATTACCTAAATCCCAATTCCTCCTCTACCAAACCGAAGACGGCCAAACCCGGATCGAGGTCCGGCTGGAGAATGAAACTGTCTGGCTGAGGCAGAAACTTATGGCCGAGTTGTTTCAGAAGGATATACGCACAATAAATGAGCACATTAAGAATATATACGATGAAGGCGAGCTGGATCAGGGGGCAACTATCCGGAAATTCCGGATAGTTCAAAAGGCGGGTAGCCCTTCAAATAAATTAGCTGTCCGGAATCTCCGGACAACTGCTTTAGACTTTCAATAGGGGAGAATGAAATGAAAAGCAAAGGACGCAATAGTGAACTTATCCCAAAGCATGGAGGCTACCGCAAGCTAAAGAGCTTTCAGATTGCGCAGCTTGTTTATGATGTGACTGTACGATTCTGTGACCTTTATATCGATAAACGCAGCCGCACACATGATCAGATGGTGCAGGCGGCGCGCAGCGGGGTACAGAATATTGCGGAGGGTTCGCAGGCATCGGGTACATCTAAAAAATTCGAGATCAAGCTTACTAATGTGGCGCGTGCCAGCCTGGAAGAACTGAGGCTCGATTATGAAGATTTTTTGCGGCAAAGAGGACTGCCGCAGTTTGAACCGGAGCATCCGGCTTTGAAGCGGTTTAAGGCAAGGCGGTGTAAATCGCTGGATGATGTGCGGGGGTGGGTTGAGAGAGAGGTTGCTTTGCAAAGAAAGAACACGGACGGGCACAGACTGACAGGAACTGACACAGGCACACGGACCAGCACAGACTGCTGCAAATCGTCTGTGTCAGTCGGTGATAGTCCATGTAAGTCAGTGCACCCCTCAACGCTTGCAGCCAATGCGGCATTATCCCTGCTCAATATTTGCTGCTACTTTCTTGACCGTCAGATTGCAGCCCAGGCAAAAGATTTTGAAAAAGAGGGCGGTTTTACCGAACGGCTTTACAAGGTGAGGACTGCCCGCAGGAGAAATAATTCATGAACGGCTTTCGATTCAGCGAAAAATACCTTTCCCAGATCCCTGCGTTGCAGCAGTTCATTAACCTTGGCTTCGAATATCTATCGCCTGAGCAGGCATTTACCGCCCGGCAAGGCAAGGCAGGTAATGTGTTGCTGGAGGGAATCCTGCGTGATCAGCTCAAGGCAATCAACCGTATTCATCATAAGGGGCAAGAATACCTCTTCAGCGAGGAAAACATACAGACTGCTATCCAGAAGCTTAAAAACATAAGATACGACGGACTGCAAAAGACCAATGAGGCCGTTTACGACCTGCTTACACTGGGAACATCGCTGGAGCAAAATGTTGAAGGCGACTCACGGAGTTTCACCCTCCGCTATATTGACTGGCGTGACTGGAAAAATAATAAATACCATGTCACGGCCAAGTTCAGCGTGGAGCGTACACGCAGCACAGAGGAGGCGAGGCCGGATATTGTTCTGTTTGTAAATGGTATTCCTTTTGCTGTTATCGAATGCAAGTCCTCGAAGATTGAAGTAAGCAAGGCGGTTGAACAGAGCATCCGTAACCAGAATGATGAATATATTCCCAAACTGTTTATCTATGCTCAGCTTGTCATGGGCATCAATAAAAACTCTGCCATGTACGCAACGGCCGGGACTTCAAAGAAATTCTGGAGTGTCTGGCAGGAGCTTCCGGACAAACAGGAGGATGTTGCAGCATATGTGAATAAACGTCTTTCATCAGATGTAAAAGACCGGCTCTTTTCAGGGGACTTTGCAGTGGCCCGGGAATTTTTTGATAAATCAGAGTCAGAGGGCGAACGGCAGGTGACTGAGCAGGATAATTCTATTTATAGCCTTTGCAGGCCGGAGCGGCTTCTTGAATTGGCGTACAAATTCACCATATTTGACGGGGGCATAAAAAAAATCGCCCGTTACCAGCAGTATTTTGTAATAAAGTCCACCCTTGACCGGGTGAAGCAATTTGATGCTGATGAACGACGGCAGGGAGGTATTATCTGGCATACCCAGGGATCGGGTAAGTCTCTCACAATGATATGGCTTACACGGAACCTTGCCCTTGATGCCGACATCCCTGATCCGCGCATCGTGCTCATTACCGACCGTGTAGACCTTGACAGGCAACTCGGCAATACCTTTACTGCCTGCGGTCTTGACCCAAAGCGCGCCAGGACCGGCCGGGACCTGCTTGATCTGCTTTCTGAACAGAAAGCGGGCATAGTGACCACCCTGATCCACAAGTTTGACAAGGCGCTCAATATCAGGAAATTTCAGGACGAGTCTACAGAAATATTTATGCTGGTTGATGAAAGTCACCGGACGAACTTCGGCTCCTTTGCGGCCCGTATGCGGCAGATGTTCCCGAAGGCCTGTTATCTTGGATTTACGGGGACGCCGCTTTTAAAGAAGGAAAAGAATAATTTTACAAAATTCGGCGGTCTTATTGAACCCCATTATTCCATTCAGCAGGCAGTAAAGGACAATGCAGTTGTACCGCTGCTCTATGAAGGACGTCATGTGGAGATGGTCCAGAACAAGGCAGCTATTGATCTATGGTTTGAGCGTCATACTCAGGGGCTGTCTAATTCACAAAAGGCAGACCTTAAAAAGAAATACGCCCGCGCCGAGATGTTGAACAAGGCTGAACAGGTCATTTATATGAGGGCCTTTGATATCAGCGAACACTATCGTTCCACATGGCAGAATACGCCTTTTAAGGCCCAGCTTGTGGCGCCGGATAAAAAATCGGCGCTTAAGTATCATGATTACCTTAATAAAATTGGATACGTGACATCGGAAATAATTATTTCTCCACCTGACAGCAGGGAAGGATATGAAGAAGTGGAAGAGGGCCCATCAGAAGAGGTTATCAAATTCTGGCAGAAAATGATGAAGCGGTACGGCTCTGAGGAGGAGTATAACACTCAGATCAAAAATCAATTCCTTAACGGCGATGATCCGGAAATTCTCATTGTTGTATCCAAGCTTCTTACCGGCTTTGATGCGCCGCGCAATGTAGTCATATACCTTGGCCGTCCCTTAAAAGAACATACGCTGCTGCAGGCCGTTGCCCGCGTAAACAGGCTTTATCCTGAAAAGGAGTTTGGTTATATTGTTGATTATGTAAGCATTCTCGGCGAACTTGATCAGGCATTGACCATGTATGCAGAGGCAGGCCTTACCGGCTTTGATGAAGAAGACCTGGACGGCACACTCGCCTCTGTGCAGGAGGAAGTAGCTAAACTACCCCAGCTTTATTCAGACCTGTGGGATATTTTTAAAGAAGTGAAGAACCGGTATGATGAAGAGGCGTATGAGCTGCTGCTGGGTGATGATGCGTTGCGGGAAGAGTTTTACCACCGCCTCGCGGAGTACAGCAAAGTACTCTTTATGGCGCTTTCTACAGAGCAGTTTATTATGAACGCGTCTGATGACAAACTCAAACAGTATAAGAATGACCTTAAGAGGTTCCAAAACCTCAAGGCTTCAGTAAAGCTTCGCTATCAGGAGTCAATTGACTATCGTGATTACGAGCCGAAAATCAAAAAACTGCTCGATACCCACATTCAGGCCAACGAGGTATATCAAGTGAATGAGCCTGTCAATATATTTGATGACACAATGTTTAACCAGGTAAAGGAAGAGCAGGCTGTTTACGGTTCTCAAACAACGGCTGCCAGGGCTGATGTAATTGCCCATGCTACAAAGAAGGTAACTACCGAAAAGATGGCGGAAGACCCTGCGTTTTATGAAAAATTTTCAAAGCTCATTCAGCAGGCTATTGATGACTTCAGGGCCAAAAGGATCTCGGACCTTGAGTATTTAAACAGGGTGTCTGACTACCGCGATAAAGTGGTCACCCGACGGCATGATGATGTGCCTGAGAAACTTGCCGGCAATGAGAATGCTCAGGTTTTATACGGTAATCTGAAACTCCTGTTTGAATCGACAGTTAAAGACTCAACGGTTTGCGAAGAAGTTGCAGTTGATTTCGTGCTTGAACTCCTGAAGATTCTTGATAAGCATAGAAAGGTAAATTTCTGGGACGATGACGATGAACAGAAAAGGACTATGAATGATATCGATGACTTTCTCTATGATGAAATTAAAAGCAATCGCGTGATTGAACTTTCAACTGAACAGATGGACAGGATCATCGAGCGGTCAATGCAGCTTGCACGGAACAGGAAGCTCGTATGAATAATTACAGCAGCAGCCTCAAATACGGCAGGGATCATATTGCATTTGAAGTTATCTACGCCAACAGGAAAACTATGGAGATCGCCGTACATCCGGATGCCGGAGTGATTGTGAAGGCCCCGGCAGGAACATCATCAGACAGGATAGCAGCGAGAATGGCGAAGCGTGCCCGATGGATCAGGAAGCAGCTTAACTATTTTCAGCAGTTTGTCCCTCGCACTCCTCCCCGCCGATATGTTGGCGGCGAAACCCATCTCTATCTCGGGCGTCAGTATCGGCTGAAGATAAGAAAAAGAAACGACAGTGATGTGAAACTAAAAGGAGCATATTTTCAGATATCAACACCTGATTCCAAAAACAGAGAGGTTATAAAGGGTCTCATCGATGATTGGTATAAGGAACATGCCCGAAAAATATTTGTGCAACGTCTTGAGATCTGCTTTGAAAAGGCAAAGAGTCTGAAAGTGCCATTTCCGAAAATCAGAATAAGGAAAATGTCCAGGCGGTGGGGGAGTTGCAGTAAAGCTGGAGATATTTTATTAAACCCGGAACTGGTAAAGGCCCCGCTCTATTGCATTGATTATGTAATAATGCACGAACTCTGTCACCTGAAAGTTCATACCCATAGTAATAGTTACTTCAGGCTCCTGTCGAAATATATGCCTGATTGGGAGTGGAGGAAAGAACGACTGGAAAGAGCTGTAGTATAAGATGAAAAAAATATCTAAGGCATGTGACAGGAAATACAAACAATTCGCCCTTCGGTTATTATAATAATTGATGAAACGTGCACAAAAGGGAACACCCAAAAAACATCCCTGTCCTGATTGCAGTTTTTGCCAGTGGTGCAATGACAGCAAATGCGGAATGTGCAGGCCATCGGGCAAAAATCCCCGAAAGAAGAAAAGACCCCACAAGCCGCTCTTCCTTAAATATTAAATATCACCGGGGAGCAGGAACTCAGGAGCTTAAATATTATCTTCCATTTCCCAGACGCCGCATGGGCAGATGCCTGCGCAGAAGCCGCAGCCTATGCAAAGGCCGCTGTCAACCATGTATTCATACGAGCCGTCTTCATATTCTTTTCTGCTGATGGCATTGTTGTAACAGACGGTTTCGCACATATGGCAATCCCTGCATACGGCACATGACATGCAGCGGTTTGCCTCTTCCACGGGAGCAAAGGGCTCACCTTTGCAGACATCGTAATATGCTGTTTTGATCTTTTCATACGGCACCATCGGTTTCGGCGGCGGCATATTGTAAGACCTTCCCGAAAGCAGCGCATGGACGGCATCTGCCGCCTTTCTGCCGTGCCCGATTGCATGAGTTACAAGACCGAGCCTTGTGGCATCGCCGATTGCGTAAACCTTCGGATTAGAGGTATGTCCGGCATCATCCGCCTGTATCCACCCGTTTTTGTCCGTATGAACGGAAGGCGGCAGGAATTCCGTCATGGGCATATCGCCTATGGATATTACGACAAGGTCGGCCTTAAGTGATGTCCCGTCGGTGAAATATATCTTTCTGTTCTTTTTTTCATATTTTTCCGTAAATTTAGGCCAGACAATCTTTGTCCCCAGAGATTCGGCAATCTCCAGCTCCTTTCCAAATGCCGCAGGCTCCTGAATGTCAACCGCAGTGACTTCTTTTGCCCCGCAGTGATAAGCCTCTGCAGCAGCATCCATGCCGACGTTTCCTGCGCCGATTACCACTACGCTCCTGCCTTTTAGATCCGGGACATCCCCGATGTTTATACCCTTCAGGAAGTCATAAGCCGGGACCATATCTTTTGCCCCCGGGACTTTCATCATCCTCGGTCTGTGGGCCCCGCATGCAACAACAACAACGTCATGTGATTTATATATGAGGTCGAATTTCTTTCTGTGTACCTTTGTATTGAGATGCACATTTATACCGATTTCTTTAAAACGTGCAATTTCTTTTTGCAGCACTTTTTGCGGCAGCCTTTCTCTTGGAATGCAGAGCTCAAGCTTGCCGCCGAGTTTTTTCTCCGCCTCATAAAGGTCAACATCATGTCCCTTCAATGCAAGCTGCCAGGCAGCGGATAGTCCGCCCGGGCCGCCGCCGATTACAGCAACCTTTCTCGAAGTCTTTTTCTGCGGCTTCGGGGCCTTGACCTCAAGACTCGCCCTTCCCATTTCCTTGATATTGTATGCCCTGTCCACCCTGCCCCTGGTACACGCCTGCATACAGAGGTTGGGACATATCTCCCCGCATACTGATGCAGGGAGCGGGCTGTACTGAAGAACCAGTTCCAGCGCTTCATGGAGTTTGCCGGCCCTGATGAGCTGGGCGCGTTTTTGTGACGGAATCCCGGTAGGGCATGCATGCTCACAGGGGGGGGCATATTTATAATTGTTCCAGACAGGTCTGAACCTCCTGTCATCGCCTGTAGTGACGTATGGAAGAATGGTTAAAGGATGGGTTAAATACTCTCCGAAGATACCGCCCCTGCCAACGCCTTTCTCCCAGATGCCGGAACGGAACTCTGCAATGGACATTTTAAAGGTCTTTTTCTTTGCCCTTTCCTGGGCAGTAAAAGGGACAAGTTTTTTCCAGTCTTTTATCGAGCGTGACAGCTCCCTGTAGTGCTCCGGCCTTTTTATAGCCTTGAGATAGGGCTTCATGTTCACGGTAAGCCATTTCCAGTCCTGATCGGTCAGGTCAAGGAGCTTTACATCGGTTTTGCTGTAACCTTTAATAGGTCCGCGGAAATATACTACTCCGGCCACCATTCCGACACACGGACGGTAGCCGAGGATGTTTTCCGGGTTCCTGGGATTTACCCCGCAGACAACGGCAATTCCGCCGGCCTTGAACTCAGCAAAGGTGTCACCGACATCCCTGAAATACCACGACTGGGGCGGATCGAATTTCGGGTTATGTTTAGTCATGGTATCACAGCGGGCACCGCCGCTGCCCTGCACATAGAGTTTCCCCTGTGCAGCAGCATTATGGGCGCCGTTGGTAACATCACCCAGAACCGTTATGTCCGCACCGCAGTTTATCCAGCCTGCATCGTCAGAGACGCCGCCCTTCACAACTATCTCAGTGCCGAACATGCCCATACTGCCGAGCCTCTGCCCGACAGGGCCCTCAACAGTAATCTTTACCGTCTCACCTCTCGGCCATATACGTCCGCCGATACCGTGCTGACCATCGGCAAGTATATGGATGTTTCTTGCGCCCTTCCTGACGGATTCCTGGATTTCTTCCTCAAAAACCCTTGAAGAAAGTCTCCGGCCCTTAATGCTTCCTTTTATCGTTATTTTTTTCATTCTTGTGTTTTTAGTCTGAACTCTGTGATCTGTGTTCTTTGTTCTGTTTTAACACACATAGCTGATCTTCAATCTTTCAGCCACTGCCGGGTCATCGGCGCTTATGCCGTCGGACATTCCGATTGGTAATTCAGTGCTTCTGCCCATTGGTGCAAAAATCTTTTTCAGCTCCACGTCTATGGACTTGAATACTTCAACCACCCTTTCAGCGACTACATCGGGATCAAGTCTTCTGTAAAGCCTGGGATCCTGCGTGGTAATACCTCTCGGGCATTTACCGATGTTGCAGACATTGCAGCGGTTGTATTCATCTCCGAAACATCCCGCAGCAGCCTGCATGATATATTTACCTATTGAAACAGCAGATGCCCCGAGCATAAACAGGGCTGCAGCATTAGCAGCAAGGTTCCCTTTCTTGCCCGCACCGCCTGCGGCAATCAGGGGCAGTTCGTTCTGTTTGCCCTGTGCCACAAGGTCGAGATAACACTCCCTGATATTAGAAGCAATGGGATGCCCCATGCTGTCCATTGATACATTGTAAGCAGCCCCTGTCCCGCCGTCATCACCGTCTATAGACAGGGCAGCGGCAAAAGGATTTCTGACAAGGTTGTTCAGAACAGCCTTTGCAGTCCTGCTGCCTGAAATCTTCGGATAAACAGGCACCCTGAATCCCCAGGCCATGGACATTGACTGGATCATTTTGGCAACAGCCTCTTCAATTGAGTATTTGGTCTGGTGAGTAGGGGGTGAGGGAAGGTCCACTCCCATTGGCACGCCCCTTATCTCGGATATGAGTTTCAGCACCTTATGCGCCATAAGAAGTCCACCGTCACCCGGTTTTGCACCCTGTCCGTATTTAATCTCTATTGCGCACGGGTCTTCAACCATATGGGGAAGTGCCCTGACAATTTCATCCCAGCCAAAATATCCTGAGGCGATCTGCGGGATGAAATACTTTATGAATCTTGATTTAAGAAGCCGTTGAGGCATGCCGCCTTCACCGGAGCACATGACAACAGGCATATTTTCAACTTCATTTAAATAGGTGATGCCCATTGCAAGCCCCTCCCACATATTCGGAGAAAGGGCCCCGATGGACATGCTTCCGATCATTATCGGATATATTTCACGAACCGGCGGGATAAACTTGCCGGATTTTTTATCAACATCAAGTTTTCCGCTGATAATCTTTAGCGGCAGTTCTTCTGCAGGAAGTATTCTGCCAAGATAAGTCCTGATCCTGAATTCATGCCTGCCCGCATCAAGCGCAGGGTCGGTAAGCATTGATATCCTTGTGAATCTCAGCCTGTCTAATGTTGACGGCCGGGGGTCGTTTCTCCTTCCACCCCTCCTGTATGGATGTCCGCCCTTATTTTTATGAAAGGGGAACTTGTGCCTGGAATTATACTCAGGCTCTATTGCCTCATTCGGGCAGACAAGGGTGCATGTTGCGCAGCCTGTGCAGTATCTCCCGATCTGGGTTGACTGTTTTATGACTGTGACAACCCGTCTCACTGCCTTTGGTTCAGGCATACCTCCTTCGGAATGCAGGATGCGCTGAACTATGACGGACGGTTCAATTGAATACATGGGACAGACTGCCGTGCACCTGCCGCAGCGCTTGCATCTTTCGTCTCTCCATCTGATTATATACGGAAAGTCCCTGAGAGACAGTTCATGATTGTTGTCTAACCGTGCAGCTGGTTCCATACCATTACCTCCCGGGCATCAGGCTTGATGATAACCATATCAAATTTCATCGGGAATATATCCTTTGACCTCTCCCTTTCGGGGATTGCGCTGTCAAGCCCGCACTCTTCGGACATAAGCCCGAATTTCCCTTTAGCGCCTCCGACAATGCCCGGCCTTAATTTCTTGGCATCCTGAAGCATAAAGCATGTCCCGTCAGGCGTAAAACCGATCACGCAATTAGGCCCGTCTATGCAAAGCGGCCTCAGAGACATTTTCAGGAATCTTGCCGCTTCACTGTCCGGCCTTGCATTGATCTCTTCCTGCTTAAGGGGAGTCACAACATCCTTGTAATATGTAAGAGGATAACCGAGGCGCTTACAGGTGTAATGAAGAATATGGCAGAAGACCTCGCTGTCACTGTTATAACCGATATAACCGGGGACGCCCCTGCCTGAGAGGAATTCTCTTATTGGAACAAAGGCCGTGTTCTCACCGTTTGTCATTGTGCCGTACCCCTGGATAAAGAAAGGATGGCAGGCATAGAGGTTTATGGCATAATTGGTATTCTGCCTTCCCTGCGCAAGAACAATCTTTGCCTTAAGGGAAGATTTATCAAGGCCGAAGAATGTGCCGAGCTGAAGCGGGTCCCCGACCTCTTTCAGTGTAATAATATCGGGATAGAAAGAAAATACAATGATTGATTCATCATTTTCCCCCAGCGCTCTGAGGCTAAGCCTTGTATTTAATAATAAGTTCTCTTTATCGTCAAAAGGTCTCTCTTTGTATACATCAGGGTAATCATAAACCCTTGAAAAATAGTAGTCACGGCTTTTAATGCCTTTCACAGGCCTGGTCTTCGGGGTCCAGGTATATTTCAGCCTGAAGCCGAGCCTGTCCATGTAACTGTCGAGCTTGTTGATTCCATCCCTGGAGCAGATTCCGGAGAGAATCGGATAGTCCTTGAATTCCTCGAATTCCCCACCCAGGCCTTTCAGGGCCAGTCCCATTCCGGAGCCGTCATGCCCCTCCTTCATTGTCTCAAGGGCAATAATGTTCTCTATCGGTGAGAAATATTCGTCTGATGTTATGGCAACAAGTCTGCACATTTTTATTTCTTGGCATTAAACAACTTTATTTCAGGCAAAAATAGCGTCTATACCATTCTCCTGCTAAACAATCCCGGAGGTATATGACGCAATCAAATGATAAAATTAATGGATTTAAATAATAACAATTAAAGGCGGACTTTGTAAACTTTACCGAATCCCCGGTTTCAGAGGAATTGCTTTTTTTATTCAGTCCCTGCAAAATATATTTCTATGTCCAAGCAGCTCAGAGAAGAAATAGTAACCTTCATCACAGCCCCGAACGAAGATGAGGCAGCAGGAATAGCCCGCTCGCTGGTTGAGGCAAGGCTTGCAGCGTGTGTGAATATTGTAAGAAATATCCGCTCTATCTACACCTGGCAGGGGAATATTGAAGATGATTCCGAGGTGCTCATGATTGTAAAAACACGAAAGAGTCTTTTCAATGCCTTATCAGCAAAGGTCAGGGAGCTCCACAGCTATGATGTTCCTGAAATTATTGCGCTTCCTGTCATAGAGGGCTCGGAAGAGTACCTGAAGTGGCTTAAAGAATCTACTGAATAATAAAACGGAGGGCTTTGAAATAATGGAAAAAATGAATAGCGGGGATTTGGAGGAATCCGTTAAAGGCTGGAAAGGAAAAATCCAGGAGGTCAACAAGGGATCTCTGCAATGGGATAAGGACTTGATCTTCAATGCAAGGACGCAGAGAGGGTATGAGGTTGAATTCGATGCGGCAATGCAGTGGGGATGTTCGCCTACTGAAACGCTTATAATGAGTCTGGCAGGGTGTCTGGCTATTGATATGGTTTTTTTCCTGAAAAAAATGAGGGCGGAGATCACAAGTTTCAGGATAGATTATGACGGCAAAAGGAACCCTGACCCACCGCAATATTATAAGTCTATTGAAATGATGATCAAAGTCTCGGGCAGCGGACTTACTCCCAAAAAGCTTGAGCGGGCAATATCGCTTTCCCAGGAAAAATACTGTTCTGTATATCATTCCCTGCGCAATGATATAGAGGTGAAGATAAATTATACGATTGGCGAAAGCGGCGATTAGGATAAGCCGAACTCTTTTTTGAGCCACTCTTCGAGCTTCCCGGAAAGGGGATACATCCCCCCGACAGATTTCGTATCCGCGCACTGCAGCGCTTCTTTCAACAGTTCATCCGGGATATCATAAATATAACCGACTGTTTTACTCATAATACGTTTGAGCTGCATGATTACCAGGGCCGGTATGTCATTGACAACATCAACGTACAACATGTAGCCGTGCGTAATATCCACTTCCTCAGCAGAGCCGGACTCAGGGTTCAGGAAAATATTCGGGGTAACATCCCACCTTATCTCCTGAATAAATCCCTGGAATTTTTTCAATTCATTAATATGCAGAAGTTCCATGAGCTATATTATATAAAAAAACTATTTAATTTGTTTATAATTTGTAACTGCTCAGGTGCAAAGTGGCAAAGGCACATAGGCACAAAGGGTTACAGAAATACAGGAAAAGTTTTTCATCCTTTTTTTTACTTTGTGCCTTTGTGCCTGCCTGAATAGTTACTTGTAATTTAACAACAACAAAGGAGGTATCCAAATGGACTGCATGTTCTGCAAAATAATTCAAAATAAAATTCCTTCCAAAAAAGTTTATGAAGACGACGGTATTCTCGCTTTTGAGGATGTAAACCCCCAGGCGCCTGTACATATTCTCATCATACCAAAAAAACATATCCCGACATCACTTGAGATAGAAGAGGAGGACAATGAACTGATCGGCCGGATGTTCCAGGTTGCAAACAGGATTGCAACAGACAGAGAAGTTGCTGAAAGGGGTTTCAGGATTGTTATGAACTGCAACAGCGAGGCAGGCCAGACAGTGTTTCATGTACACCTTCACCTGCTTGCGGGCAGGGCCATGCACTGGCCTCCGGGGTAGTAATGGCAAAAAGAAAACAGACAGACCGCAGAAAAGTTCTGACGGATATCTACAATATCCTCTACAAAACCTTCGGGCCTCAGCACTGGTGGCCGGGGGACACCCCTTTTGAAATAGCAGTAGGCGCCATACTCACACAGAACACAAACTGGGGGAACGTAGAAAAAGCCATAAGCAATATAAAAAAAGACCATGCCCTGAATGCAAAGACCTTACATGGAATGTCTCATGCCGGACTGGCTTCTTTGATCAGGCCTGCAGGGTATTTCAATATCAAGGCCGAAAGGCTCGGGCATTTTCTCTCTTTCCTTGCAAACCATTATAAAGGCAGTATGAAACAGATGAAGAGAGAAGATGCAGATATCCTGAGAGAGCATCTTCTCAGTGTCAAAGGTATCGGCCCGGAGACAGCAGATTCCATTATCCTCTATGCCCTTGAAAAACCTGTCTTTGTAATTGACGCGTACACAAAAAGAGTTCTGCAAAGACATAAACTCGTTCCGGAAAAAGCCGGTTACCATGAACTTCAGGAGATTTTTCACAAGAGTCTGCCACTGGATGTAGAATTATTCAATGAATACCACGCCCTGTTTGTGATGTTAGGCAAACATTACTGCAAGCCGAAACCAAGATGTGAAGGATGCCCGCTGGAGAAATTCTCATAAGACCCGGGGCAGCGGGAATCCGGCCTGCCCCCAGCCGCATGGCCTCCTGCTAAGGATTTTTTATAAAAAAACCGAAAAGAACATCTATAAAGGTATTTTTTAATACCTTTTATATTAACTGGAAAAGAAAGATGTTTTATGGCTGATAAAATAGAAAATCTGCCCCTTGATACCCGCTTACTTAGTGATGCCATTATTGAACTAAACATCTCACGCCGTAATGTAGCCATCTATCCCAAAAATCATCCGATAGTAAAGCAGTCATTAAACCGCGCATTCGGCTTTTTGCAACAACTCTTTGAGCTCAGGGCGGATGTTACGCTTGCCGTAGCAAAGGACACACTTATCATCGATTCCTTTTGCCTTGATAAACAAAATCCTGTTTACAGGGAATTTGCCCTCTGCCTCAGCAATATAAATATTGCTTATGTGAAATTCATGAGGGGGTTGACAAAAGATGAACTTTATTCGTTTCAGCACTTTATATTCAAAAACACACAGGACGGAGCCATAGAAAAGGTGCAGGATTCATTGAATGAATATAATATGCCCCACATCAGGGTAGAGTTTATTGATTTTTCGGCATTTGATCTGATCGAAGGGAAGACCGAACAGGAAAATAAAGAGGTGCCGCTCTGGGAACAGTATGTATCCGGTCTTCTTGAGGGAAGATTACAGACTGAAGAAGCATCCGGTTTTATACATGAAATACCCCCTGAGAAACTTGCGGGACTGATAAACAGGACATCACCGTCCGGCATCAGGGAAAAGAGTTATGACAGCGTAGTTGTATCATATGTAAGAAGATCTTCAGAAAGGTCATTTTCAGGCAAAGAGTTAAAAAAACTCATGGATTTTATTAACGGGCTCCGGCCTGACCTGAAACAACAGTTCCTCTCCTCTGTGGTTAACACTGTATCAGAAGATTTAGATTCTGTTGAAAAGTCACTCAGGGATATGTCAGCGGATGATGTCATGAATTTACTCAGTATTATTAATGAGCAAATGGTGGCCATACCCGAGGCGCTTAAAAATCTGCTTGATAAATTCTCGAGGATCAATCATGAAAACCTTGAAGCATTTTGTTCTGAGGAAGGGCTCATTGAAGATGACATATTTCTTTCCCCTGAAGTTACAAGTCTCCTGGGAAGCGGTGATTTCAACTCCTTTGTATCCGCTTCGTATCAGCAGGAGATCCAGCAGTTTATAAAGTTTGATGCAAAAGCAGCGGACATTAAATTGACAAATAAATTCGAAAGGGAGATGAATGAGGAATATATAGAGGGAGATTTCAACCATATAATTCTTGAACTTCTTGCAGTCGACAGTCCCGATATTGTCACGCAGGAAGACCGCGAATTCCTTATCGCTATCCTGAGGGATCAAATAGAACAGTTTATAGAAACCGGCCAGTACAAACTTGCCCTGAAAACACTCAGAGGCATGGAATCGAGCGCTGCAAGGAGCATATCCTCTGAATCAGCCTCCAATGCCCTTCAGCACTGTCATTCCCTGCAATTTATCTCTCTTCTTGTCAGCTCATTCAGAGTCATGGGCAGAAAGATGAGAAATGATGTCGTGCTGCTCTGTGAGTATTACGGCGAAAAGATAATACCGCTGTTGATGGATGCACTCATTGATGAAGAGTCTCAAACCGTCAGAAGATATATTATCAGCCTGATAACCCATTTTGGTGAAAAAGCAATCCCGGAAACACTAAAACATCTTAATGACGACAGGTGGTTTGTTAAAAGGAATATGCTCTATATCCTGAATGAATGCGGCAGCGGTAAGTCTCTGCAAAAGGCCAGGACATATTGTGATCATGAAAATCCCAAGGTAAGTTTGCAGGCATTAAAATGCACCCTGAAGACTAAAGACCGTTACGGTGTCAAGTCACTCAGGAAGCAGCTAAAATCAGAATCCGGAGATTTAGTCCGGAGAGCCATAACCCTTTCCGGGATATTCAGGGTAAGCGATGTTGTTCCGGATCTGATTCAGTTACTTGAGAACAAGGGTATAAACAGCAAAGATTTTCAGGATAAAATCCCCATTGTAAAAGCGCTTGGCCAGATAGGAGACCCGCGCGCCCTGGATATACTCAGAAAGATTCTTTCATCAAAGACCCTCTTGTTCAAGGGCTCTCTTGAAAAGCTGAAAGAAATAATATCCGCTACACTGAAAAATTACCCCGCGGAAAAAGCCGGGGGCCTGATAGAAAAAAACGCAGGGCCGGAAGTGAGGCATAAAGAGGAAGAAACAAATGCAGCGATACAGGGAGACAATTAACTGATGGAACCGTCAAAGGATTTCATATCAACATTCATGATTGCGGTCTCAAACTGCTCGCTTTACTCAAAGGAGCATGAAGCATTTGATGAATTAGCCAAAAAGACCCTTGCAGTGCTTGAAGAAGACCTGAAAGATCGGCTTGAGATCATGATAATAGACGATGAACTGATAGTAAACAAGAAACCGCTCAGAGGTGGGGGACTCCACAGAATTAATATCATAAAGCGTTTGAAGAAAAAGGGTATCTCCCGGGTTGACTTTCTGGAAGGGATAACCCTTTCAGAGATCAAACAGTTTATTATTGATATCTCGGAACCGGGCAAAAGGCTGAAATCCTATCCCCATATAAGGACGGGCGCAGTTGATATACGTATGGGAGGCCTGAAAATGGATGCAGTTGATATTAATAATCTGACATTTTCCCCTCTGGAGGAAATCGAAAAGGTCAAGGAGGTATTCCATTCTGCCAAGCCTCACAGGAAGCTCGACATAGCCGGGCTTGAGGAGGTCGTGGTACACTTTATCGGGTCTTTTAAGAAAGAAGCAAATCTCCTTAAATTATTAAGCCCTATCAAATCTTACAGTGAGTATACTTACACGCATGCAACCAACGTCTCGATACTTTCCGTGCTTCAGGCGGAATCCCTTGGGATAAAAGATGATCTGCTGCATGAGTTCGGTATGGCAGCCCTGCTGCATGATGCAGGCAAGCTGTTTATTTCGAGGGAAGTCTTAGATAAAAAAGGCAAGCTTGATGATAAGGAATATGCCGAAATCAAAAAACATCCCCTATACGGCGCAAGATATCTTGCTAAAATGGATCATCTGACCCGGCTTGCTCCAATTATTGCATTTGAACATCATATAAAATATGACGGCAGCGGTTATCCTGACTCCCGTTTAAACGGAAAAAAACAGCACATCTGCTCCCAGATCGTTGCAATCTCCGACTTTTTTGACGCCCTGCGGAGCCGCAGGCCTTACAGGGAAAGCTGGGAGACAGGGAAAATTGTTGCATTAATGAAAAAAAATGCCGGCAAAGACTTTAATCCCATGTTACTGAATAATTTCACGGGGCTGCTCCGGACAGCCCTGAACTGATGCTGTACATCCCTTAAGAATCCCTCAATTCAGGCTAAAATAATCTGTTTGTGCTATTCTTTCAAAAAACAATGAGAGATGAAATCCCTCTCCCGATCCCCCTTTGCGGGGAGAGGCGAAAAGAATAACAGGAAATTATTCAGTTGCAGGAAGGAACTCTTTTCATAGCGCCTCCCGGTACGGGAATTAAGAAAGAATCAATTTTTAAAGAAATTGTTTCTCTCTGTCCTGATAATAATTATTCATCAGTATTATATCTTGGTCCCAATAATTTCCTTCTCTCATCAGCAAAAAGCCGTTTTTTTTCTTATCTGAAAAAGACGTTCAATAAGTCCGTATATATCCCTTTTCAGTCCCTGACAATAAAGCAGCTTGCTGCAGACCTTCACGAAACTCACGGCATAAACAGCGCAATTCCGGAACGTATCAGGACACTGATTCTGTATGAGATACTTAAAGAAAAGAATATCGGCTATGCGCGCCTTTTATCCGGCCTTATAAAAAAAATCATACACTATATACCGGATAAAACCCTCTCCCGGATAAAAGAAGAAATCAGGCATTTGATATTTGAAGAAAAGGCTGCGGACAGGGCTGTAAGGGCACTGGATACCCTTCGATTATACGAAGACGAGCTAAGGGCAAAAAACCTTCTCGACCCCGACGATATATTTAAAAAAAGTATCCCTTTGATCAGAGAGCATATGGCTCCCGGCGTACTTGTTATTGACGGCTTCCATGATCCAACACGTCTTGAAACGGAAATTATAAGAGCGCTGATAGACAAAGCAGAAAAGGTGCTTATACTGGCAGAGGAAGGCACGGAAATTCTTGAATATCTGCAGTCAATGAAATTAAAACCGGCGTCAAGAAAAACAGAACAGACTTCCTGCAGAAAGAAGAGCGGCTACTATTCATATCCTTCAATGGAAGATGAAGTGGAGGGGATTGCCAGGGGTATAAAGAAGCTCATTTTTGAAGGCCTTAATCCATGGGAGGTAACAGTTTCTTTCCCCCTGCTTTCGAAATATCTGCCAATGGCGAGGAGGGTATTCCGGAGACACGGCATCCCGGTGAGTATAGGAGAATATAATTTATCCAGCACAAGACCCTTTGCAGCCCTGGGCGAAATGATCACATGCATAGAGGAAGATTATCCGGCAAAAGATTTTCTTTCCTTTCTCACATCACCTTACTTCCCTGCTGTCCCGGCTGTTGTAAAAGAGCGGGCAGTGAGCTATTCATATAAGGCCGGAACCGTAAAAGGGAAAAACGCATGGCTTTCCATTAAAGATATCCTGTTGAACTCCTTGCAGAAAGAAATCCCTGCGGATGAAAAAGAGCAGCTCAATGAGTTCCAGAAGGGAACATCGTTTATTGTGGATATCATCGAAAACTTAAAGCAGAAAAAAGACCTCCTCACATTCATTGATGCCTTTGAATCTGCATTGGACAAACTTGGATTCTTTGATTCCCCGGTTATTTCTCAATCAACTCTTCACCGGGATGAAATCTCAGGCATAATCAACAACCGGCTTACTGAATTAAGACAATTCGGAATGCTGTATGGTCCCGGCCACTATCATATTGATTCTCCGCCGTTTTATCTGAGATATCTTTTTCATGACCTGAAAGGTTCGGAGGAAAACAGGGACGGTATAAAAATTCTTCCGTTTGAGCTGGCGGCAGGGTCTGAGACAAAGGCATTGTTTTTTGGAGGCATGCTCGAAGGGGACTTCCCGTCCAGACCGGACATAGACCCGATACTTCCGGAAAAAGTCAAAAAGGAATTGGGAATGCCTTACCTTGAATATTACCTCAAAAGGCAAAGGGCGTATTTTAACAGACTGCTTAATGTGCCGGTTTATGACCCCTGGTTTTCCTGTCCTTCGGCAGAGGGGGATAAGATATTTCTGCCATCCCCTTTTCTTGACTGGGGAGAAGCTTTAAGTCCGCCGGACCTGAATATCTATACAGAAGAAGATGTCCTGATAAGAGAAGGAGCTTATCAACATGCAGGTTCAGAGGCAAAAATCTTCCGGGTTGCAGGTGCGGCACGTTCCGGGGGAGAAATGTTCCCTGGTAGAAATTCATTGGGCCTTCTGGGCCGGAGAATCAACACATTGTTCAAAGGTTTTGTAAGTGTAACGGCCATCGATTATTACAGAAAATGTCCTTTGCGATTTTATATTGAGAGGATTCTCGGTCTTGAGATAGAGTCACCGCCGAGATTTGAGGTTGAGTCGAGGTTATGGGGAACACTTGCACATAAGACCATGGAATATTTATTTAAGGATGGTGATATTGAATTAGACCTTATGGATGAAAAAATCTTCCAGGGGCTTGAGAAAAGCCTGAAAGAGTTTCCAATCGGAGATTTCTGGTCAAGGGTTGCAAGAGAGATATTCCGGAAACTCCTGCCTCTGTTAAAAGAAGAGGAAAGCGATATCAGGATGCAGGGCTTTAGTCCCCGTATGCTTGAGAAAAGCATAAAAGCGGAAATCAACGGCCTGCGATTAAAGGGGAAGATAGACAGGGTTGACCGGAGAGAACACAGAGCACAGACAGATGACAATGGAGAACAAGGCGCTGTAATTCTTTTAGATTACAAGACAGGCTCTGTTGACAGGGAGAGTCTGCAAATGCCGCTGTATGCGCGCATGTGGCAGGAAAATTTTCCGGAGACTGTTGAGAAAACAGGATATTACTCTTTAAAGGAAGGCCATGTAAAGTGGTTCCCTAAAAAGATCGGGATGGAAGAATTTATGCAGGATGCCATGCAGAAAGCAGAAGAGATTGCCGGAAATATGAATAAGGGAATGTTCCCTGCAATGCCGTTTAAGGATACGGAGTGCAGGTACTGTTATCACAGCCCGTTATGTAAAAGTGGCGGTTAAATGGTTTGAAAAATCATTCAGACAGGTAATGGGCTTATCAAAGGTTGTCTCAGTTTGCACTATGGCTCTGTTGCACTTCTCATTTTTCCTGAACAAAAATAAGCAGTTAGTTCTATAATATCGGGGGAAAGCGGGTTAATCCACTACGTTATCACTATGGCAAAAGAAGCAAAAGCTAGAATTAAAATCAACAAACTGCTTGAAGAAGCCGGCTGGCGGTTTTTTGATGAGCAAAATGGCAAAGCCAATATCTCCCTTGAAAACAATGCCAAAATAACAGAATCCCACATAGATGCACTGGGAGAAAACTTTGAAAAAACTAAAAATGGTTTTATTGATTTTCTGCTGTTAGATGATAAAGGCTTCCCGCTTATTGTTCTTGAGGCTAAATCAGAAGATAAACAACCCCTCGCAGGAAAAGAGCAGGCCAGAAAATACGCAAAATCCCAAAACTGCCGTTTTGTTATTCTCTCAAATGGTAACCTGCATTACTTTTGGGATTTAGTAAGAGGTAATCCTTATGTAATCACAAAATTTCCAGAACCCTCCTCTATGAAAGGATACAAAGATCACCGGCCTGACGCAGGCAAAATTGTTAATGAGCCTCTTAATGATGATTATATCGCTTTAACACAACGGCCTAACTACTCAGAGGAAGCGGCATGGAAGAATGAAGACGAGCGTTCATCGTTTATTGAGACAAATAAACTCCGTTTTCTGAGGGAGTATCAACTACGCGCAGTCAACGCTATTAAAAACGCGGTCAAAGAAGGGCAGGACAGGTTTTTATTTGAAATGGCTACCGGAACAGGTAAAACACTTGTAGCTGCTGCGGTTATCAAACTCTTTTTAAGGACCGGCAATGCCCGAAGGGTTCTTTTCCTTGTTGACCGTCTTGAACTGGAAGATCAGGCAAACAAGGCATTTACCCTGCTATTAAAAAATGACTTCAAATCTATTATCTATAAAGAAAACCGGGATGACTGGCGTAAAGCTGAAATAGTTGTCACAACAGTCCAGTCTCTTTTGTTTAATAACAAATATCGAACGCTTTTCTCACCTACTGATTTTGACCTTGTTATATCTGATGAAGCGCACCGTTCAATCGGCGGAAACTCGAGGGCTGTATTTGAATATTTTGTGGGTTATAAACTTGGATTGACCGCTACTCCAAAAGACTACCTTAAAAAGTTTGATAAAAACACACCTGCTACCAGAGATCCACGGGAATTTGAACGGCGTGTGCTGATGGACACTTACCGGACTTTCGGATGTGAGGGCGGCCAACCTACTTTCCGCTATTCCTTAATTGATGGAGTCAAGGATGGATATTTAATTAGCCCGATTGTAGTGGATGCCCGCACAGATATAACAACTCAGTTGTTGTCTGATAAAGGTTATTCCGTAATGGTGATTAATGATGAGGGTGAAGACGAGGAGCAGTTATTTTATCAGAAAGACTTTGAAAGGAAGTTTTTCTCTGATATTACCAATGGGGTTTTTTGCAAAACCTTTCTTGAAAATGCCCTCAGAGACCCTGTAAGCGGGGAGATCGGTAAAAGTATAATTTTCACTATAAGCCAAAATCATGCAGCAAGGATCACCCAGACACTCAATGAGATGGCTGACAGGATGTTCCCCGGCAAATACAATTCTGATTTTGCCGTACAGGTTACATCACATGTAACAAATGCTCAGCAGTTCAGTATTAATTTCACTAACAACAATCTTTGCGGCTCAGCCAACTTCGTGCCGGTTTACAAGACAAGCAAGGCCAGTGTATGTGTAACCGTCGGTATGATGACAACAGGCTATGACTGCCCCGATATATTAAACCTGTGCCTGCTGCGTCCTGTCTTTTCCCCGACTGATTTTATTCAGATAAAGGGGCGCGGCACCAGAAAGCATGATTTTCTTCTTCACCTGTTTGATGAAGATATGAAATCTTCTGTAAAAGAACCTCATAAATCGCGCTTCAAACTTTTTGATTTCTTTGCCAACTGTGAATATTTCGAGGAGAAGTTTAATTATGATGAAATACTAACGCTTCCCCAATCAACCGGGACGGGCAGTGGGGGAGGAACTCCCATTGTTAGAACCGGATATGAAAATGTTGGCCCTGACCCCCTTGCTTTTATCAAAGAAAAGGAAATCGGTTATGACGGCATGAAGATTGACCGTATGTTCTTTAACAGTTTTGAAGAAAAGGTAAAAGAGGATAAATTTGTAAAGGAAAATATTAAAGAAAATAAGTGGGATCAAGTAATTGAGTATGTATTAGCCAATATTATGGACAAGCCTGAAGAATACTACACAATAGAGAAGCTTCGCAGGGCCGCAGGAATCGACAGAAGATTGCCATTGCGTGAAATCCTTGAGAAGATATTCGGCATGATACCTTATTTCAAATCCAAGAATGAGCTTCTTGATGAGGAATTCGAGAAGTTTATATCTGATTTAAAACCAGAAGATTCTTCAGATATCATAGCCATGAAATATTTCTTCAAAGCGTACATATCAAATAATAACATCAGGGACATTATAGAAAGTAAACGATTCACGGAACTGAATGTAAACCCGACATTCAACATGAAGGACTTTAAGGACGTTCCGCCGGAGTGGCGTACAAAAATAACTGAATATGTAAAGGACTATGTGCCTCTTAACCAGTTTATGACTTAACAGTAAAAAATTGGCAGCTATTCAGGTCTCCCCCTTTGCTAAAGGGGGATAAAGGGGGATTTTTAAATAATATATTAAAATAACTCCCCTAACCCCTCTTTGCCAAAGAGGGGGATAAAAAATATACCTGAGTAGTTATAAGAAATGAACTATGCTTGATAACGTAACAAAAAGACGAATAGATACTGCGCGGGATATTCTTGTCGGCAAGGTCCCTGACCCGAAATCACAGGTCGAACAGATTACCATCGCTCTCATTTACAAGTTTATGGATGATATGGATGCTCAGGCTGAAGAGATGGGAGGGAAGCGTTCTTTCTTTTCAGGGGAGTATGAAAAATACGGCTGGGCAAAACTGATGAGCCTCGGCACGGGCGGGCATGAGGCGCTGAATCTCTATGGCGAAGCTATCACCACAATGAACCGGAACGAAGGAATCCCTCCGCTCTTTCGTGATATCTTTAAAAACGCTTACCTTCCTTACCGTGATCCTGAAACGCTTAAGAGCTTCCTGAAAATTATTAATGACTTTGAATATGATCATTCGGAAAGACTTGGGGATGCCTTTGAATATCTCCTCTCTGTTCTCGGCAGTCAGGGGGATGCAGGCCAATTCCGCACCCCGCGCCATATTATTGATTTTATGGTGGAAGTGATTGACCCGAAAAAAGACGAATCCATCCTCGACCCGGCCTGTGGCACAGCTGGTTTTCTGATTTCATCCTGGAAGCATGTTTTAAAAGCCAACAGCAAAGACGGACGCAAGGGGGCAGGCCTTACTCCGGATGAGCGTAAACGCTTAACTGAAAATATCAAAGGCTACGACATCTCCCCTGATATGGTCAGACTGAGTCTGGTCAATCTCTATCTGCACGGTTTTACCGACCCGCATATCAGCGAATACGATACCCTGACCAGCGAAGACAACTGGAACCAATACAGCGACATCATTATGGCGAATCCCCCTTTTATGTCACCAAAAGGCGGCATCAAACCCCACAAGCGTTTTTCCGTACAGGCCAAACGTTCCGAAGTGCTGTTTGTTGATTACATTGCCGAGCATTTAACACCTAACCTGGATTTTCACGTAAGTAATTAAACTAACATATAGCATCGAAAGATAGCATAATGAGGGAGTCATTTAAGAGTAATAACAAAATTCATTTTTGAGACCCATGGCAATTTGAAGGGGGTATT
>BDSY01000072.1 GCA_002897895.1 bacterium BMS3Abin06 | reverse complement strand
TTTCATTGCTGCACCTCCTTTTTTAATTGCAATTTTACAATTTTGCAATTTTTTTGCAAGGCGCCTTCTATTCGGGTGATTGGCTATCAGCGTCCGGGATCGCCATAGCCTTTTATATGATTATCAGATCTTTCCAGGCTGTTGAAAAACTCCATTAAGAAAGATCAAAAGGCCGGCAGGCATCACCCTGCCAGCCTGAAACATATGCATCTAAATAACATACCCGGGATTAGTATTAAACCCTGTATCTATAATAGTCTGGCCTCTCTGCCTCGCAAAGTTGCGCATACCCGTTGTGGTACGGACTCCATCAACATAGAACCACCACAGATAAAGAACTTCATAGGAGTTTGCGCGCATATCGCTCCATCGTTTATCACATGATGAACCACGCGGACACCCGGCTCCTCCGTTATGCGAATTCCACCATGCCGCATGCCTGGCCTCATGTACGATGCTTCCTGCACGCTCAACTACTGATTGACCGTAAAAGAAAGGCCATTTCAGAACCGTCCTGTTGTCCTGCCAACCCCAGTATGTAGTGGCGACCGTGCCTGAAATCGTTCCATTTCCGCATCTTCCGTCTAATTCATCAATATTGCTGGCTGAGTAAGGATAGCCCCACCTTAGTGCATTGCCGCTATAATCGCCGGTACTTCTTGCATAATTCTCGGATGAATATGCAAGCAGCCATAGGGCATTAAAAGTCCTGGCAAGCGGTTTGTTAACGTTGCAGGCATCGTGGTATCCGAAGCCGTCATCCCAGTCACCCTTATCAAAGTCAAAGTGATCCCAGAACTGGTCCACCATCGGCTGTGTACACATACGGGACCTGTAGAAATTGTCGCCGCTGGTATTATTGTTTCCCGGCATATAATAACAGGTATCCGCGTAACTGACAGCAGTCAGTGCAGTTACAAGGAGTGTGATTGTAATAAGAATGTGTTTTTTCATAATACCTCCCCTTTATCTTTCGACTTTCGGTGCGCCATCTTCCCCTTTTTGCATCTGGTCGTCTCTCTTGATCTTGCTCCGCTCAAACCTGGTGGTAACTTCTTCGGGATGGGGAACTTCTCGTACCTCAGTCACCCTTAACGTAACCAGACTGAGGTCTTTTTTATCAAGCATCCTTTTTAAGGCATCACTCCGTTCAGACATCTCCTTCTTATTGCTTGCTCCTTTCAGATAGCTCCTGATGGCCGACCTCCTCAATGTGATATTTTTGTGCTTTGCCATTTTCAGAAGAATATCATCAGCACCTTTAACCTTATGCTCCGAATATACTGCTAACCCCTCCAGTGCGTTGGATCGTATCATTATTTCGTAGTCCTGCGAAAAATGCTCCTTGCTCTCAAAACGTTCCGGAGGAATCCTTGAGGTAACAATACTTGATAACGGACCATAAGCTGCCTTGTTTCCGAGTTCCTTTAAGGTCTCGACAATTTGCCAGCGCAGGAAATACTCCATTTCAGGGACCATCTTGTAAACGGTGTATAATACGTTGGATACTTCAGGATCTCTCTTTCTAAGCATCTCAAGCGACCTCTGATAGTCGTCTTCAGCCCCTATGCCTATATATGCATCATCGCTGCCAGATGTTCCTCCAGCTGTTTCCCCAGAGCGGAATCAGGGAAATAACTCCTCTGTTTTTCCTTCTCTTTTTCCGCGCTGTCCGGTTTGTCGTTTCTCTTTTCCGACCCCTTTACAAGCTTTCCATCACTGGCCCTTATTACTTCACCTTCCTTCATGGTCTTCTTATCGATTCCTTCATCTTCCCGTATCGCTATCGGTTTATCTCCGACCCGGACCTTCTCACCGCTGTCTTCCATCATTGCATAGGGTTTTTTATCAGCGTCAACTTTAAATACCGGCCGTTCCTGCAGGCGTACTAATTCATGCGGTGCAGGTACAGCCGATTTATCCATCAGCATTGCCGATTCCGCTTTTTCTGCGTTTTTACTGCCCGATTGGGTACAGGCCGACAATAGTAAAGCCATCAATCCAACAACGAAGCAAACAGATATTCTGCTATTGTTTTTCATCACAATTTCTCCTTTCTTGGAAAGATTACTGTTTAACAAACCAGGTTTGGAGCTCATAATCAGGCCGGTTCGGGTCTGTGAAGTCCGTCCACATCCATATCCATAACTGCCCTTCCCTGTATAGCGAAATGTCCGCATATACATAGCGTGTGGCAAAACCCTGGTGATACACCGCATAGACATAGGTGCGGTCGCCGACAGTCACGTTTTCCGCACCAACTTCCTGCCAGTCGCAGTCAGTCGGACTGCAGGCGCCCCAGAGATGCATATACCATGGAGGACCGGGCGGATAGAGCTGGCCGTTGCGTACCTGGTCCTGACAGATAAAACGCAATTCCGCCTTTGTCAGGCCGCGTGTGTTCGGATCGGAATTGACCCAGTTGCCATCCTCCGCTTGTACGGCACACAGGGCATGAACCTGCTGTGCGGATAAAATACATAAGGATAAAGTCATGAGGAATACAATAATTCGAATACAATGAGATAATTTGTTCGTTTTCCTGATCATTTGCGCTCTCCTTTTCTGATATTAAAGGTTTTGATTTATGAGAAGACAGACTTTAACAAGACAGACTTTAACTACTTGACTTATATAAATCTATTAAATATATGTCTACCCTCCCTTCTTCCTCATTACGAAATGATTTATTATAATTGATAACGCAGAGGTCATGGATGCGTACCATGTAGCACGCCCTGATACCCTCAAACTAATTTGCACATCTTAAAGTAAATGCATCCCAACCCGATACCGCTGGTACGCATTCCAATGCACTGACTTGTTGTGTGCCGGGCAAGGCCCGGCTGCTAACTGGTGATACCGGGAATAATGACACAAATAACCGGTTAAGTCCATACCCAGCCTGATGGAGGCGAAGGGTAGCTGAAGGCAAAGATGCTGCAGTAAT
>BDSY01000071.1 GCA_002897895.1 bacterium BMS3Abin06 | reverse complement strand
ACCGCTACTCTTTCATTCCTGATAGAATTCTTACTGCCTCCTTTCCCATTGTCTTTTGTTACCTATGGAGTTTCCTCAATAATCAATTCAACGGTCTTATAACGCTTTTTGTGGTAATCATCATAGCAATATCGGACACATATTAATTGATCCCCATATTGCCGTAAGAGTTTTTTTGTTCCTGACTGGCCCGGAAGCAGTGTTAGTTTAGTCTGCATAAAAACCGTCCCCCTGTAATAAATGACAGTTGTTAAATCGGGAAGAAAAAAATAAAATAGTTGTTATTTATATAACATGACAACCGGCTTTGTCAATCAAAATCTGCGATTTAGCTCTCAGCTCTCAGCTATCAGCAATCAGCTAAAAAATATGCAGGAGAACCAACATGAAAGACTTTCGAGAACTTAATGTATGGGAAAAGAGTCATGGTTTGACCTTGAAGATTTATAAAGCCACATCAAACTTTCCACGCGAAGAGGTATACGGATTAACAAGCCAGATCAGGCGTGCCGGAGCTTCCATTCCCACAAATATTGCCGAGGGATGCGGAAGGAGTAGAGATACGGAACTTGCCCGGTTTCTTGAGATTGCTATGGGTTCAGCAAGCGAGGTGGAATATTTACTTTTACTCAGCAATGATCTTAACTTACTGCACAGTTTAGATTATGAAAATCTTATGAGTGATGTAATAGAAATCAAGCGAATGCTGACATCATTTTTCAAAAAGCTGAAAGCTGACTGCTGAGAGCTGAACGCCTTAGAACACTACCATGATTTATCTTCATGTGATAAGAGAATTATCCGGAGCCCCTGAGAGCCCTCTTGACACTCTGGATATAGAAGGTGAAAACGGGGATTAAGAATACCCCCTTTTTTTCAAAGTTAGCAGTTGTCAGGGTGCAGGGTGCAGAAAAACAGATCGTACTGCTCTTTTCCACACAGCCGAATCTTTAAATTCTTTCTGCACCCTGACAACTGCACCCTGTGAACGCTTAAACTTGTTTGTATGCTGTATCTTTTATATAATCAATCGTTAAGGCAAAGGAGACCCGCATTATGAGTGTCATCTTGAGGGAAGAGGTTATACAGAGACTCGGGGAGATAGGAGAAGCGGATATACTTGTGGGCATTCCGAGCTTTAACAATGCGGATTCCATCGGCCATGTTGTAAGGGCTGTCCAGGCCGGCGTGGCCAAATACTTCCCTGACAAAAAGGCCATTCTCATAAATTCGGACGGTGGATCCGGTGACGGGACGCGTGAAGTTGTTGAGCGGGTAATTATAGATGACTTCCAGCCGCTCCTCATAAACCAGAGACAAGACCTTCTCTCAAAAATAGTCACGCCTTACCACGGCATCGCGGGTAAGGGGAGCGCATTCAGGACTGTATTTCAGATAGCAAAGGAGCTGAATGTGAAGGCGTGTGCAGTAGTGGACTCAGACCTCAGAAGCATTACGCCCGAGTGGATAGAGCTGCTTATCAGACCTGTGCTTGAGAGGAATTTTGATTTTGTCGCCCCTTACTATCTCAGGCACAAATACGATGGAACGATAACCAACAGTATTGTTTATCCTGTTACCAGGGCGCTCTATGGAAAGCGTATAAGGCAGCCCATCGGGGGCGACTTCGGCTTTTCCGGAAAGCTTGCTGAATTTTATCTTACCAGGGATGTATGGGATACGGACGTTGCACGCTTCGGCATTGATATATGGATGACCACAACGGCAGTGGCCAATAACTTCAAGGTCTGCCAGTCATTTTTAGGCGCAAAGATACATTCTCCCAAAGAGCCTTCTTCCGACCTGTCCGCCATGCTTATGCAGGTCGTAAGCGCTCTTTTCAACCTGATGGAAGAATACCCCGGACAGTGGAAGGAAGTGAAGTCTACAAGCCCGGTGCCTCTGTTTGGTTTCCAGTTTTCAGTGGGGCTTGAGCCTGTTAAAGTTAATATAGAACGAATGATTAATATGTTTAAGCTCGGTATGACGGAACTTGGAGACCTCTGGAAGGTTATCCTCAGCACTGAGAGTCTTTCCGGGCTTCAGGAGACGGCAAAGACAGAGCCCTTCTCATTCGGGGATGATCTCTGGGCCCGGGTGATTTATGATTATGCCCTTGCATGGCATGGTAAGGTAATGAAAGGGGAGCACATGCTCAAGACTTTAACTCCTCTTTATCTTGGCAAGGTTGCTTCTCTTGTGATTGAGATGGCCGATACTACTGCCGGCAAGGTGGAGGAAAGGATTGAGGCCCTGTGCATTGCTTTTGAAAAATTAAAACCCTATCTGATTGATAAATGGGAATAATGGGGGGATATTATGGGAAGAGTCTTTGTAGAGCAGTTTAAAGAATTTCTGGGGAAGATCGCAGGATTTTTACCCAATCTTTTGACGAGTCTTGTCCTGTTTGTTGCCGGCCTTCTTATTGCGTGGCTTATAAAATCAGTAATTGTGAGGCTTGCGGCATTTTTAAAGATGGACGCTGTCTCCGAGCGGACCGGCATAGTCCAGGTTCTCCAGAAGGGCGGAATTAAAGAACCTGTTTCAAGGCTTGCGGGGAGGCTCATTTACTGGGTGGTGCTTATATCTTTCATCATTATGGGGCTTGATGCCCTTCAGATGCCTGCCGTGGAAAACCTTCTCGGCACTTTCCTGCTCTATCTCCCGAATGTAATAGTGGCCTGCGCTATTATTGTTTCAGGGTATCTGTTAGGTAATTTCCTGGGGCGGGCTGTTCTGATAGGGGCTGTGAATGCAGGGCTGCCCATTGCCGGCCTTCTGGGAAAGTTCGTTAAATTCACTGTATTTATAATGGCCGTGACAATGTCGCTTGAACTCCTCGGAATAGGGAAAGATACTGTTATCATAGGCTTTGCAATTTTATTCGGCGGAGTGGTGCTTGCGCTTTCAATAGCCTTCGGCCTCGGGGGCAAGGATGCTGCAAAAGACTATATTGACAGGATGCTCAGGGAAAAGAAGGAAGAGGACGACATAAAGCATATCTGAACGACTTGCGGCGCGGCTGCTTATAATTTATACTCAATAAGCGCTGTGTTGCATTATCTCAATCAATAAGACAAGCATAATGATATGAAAATAGGAGCGAATTATAAAGGCGGCAACAAATGTGAATTCAGAGTATGGGCGCCCCTTGCAGAAAACATTTCGCTGAAACTGCTGACACCTTTTGAGAGGCTGATCCCGATGCAAAAAGATGAACGTGGATACTGCAGGACAGTTGTTGATGATGTTTCGCCTGGAACTCTCTATTATTATTTTCTTGAGGGGGAGAGGGAGAGGCCGGACCCTGCCTCTTATTTTCAACCTCAGGGTGTTCATAAGGCGGCTCAGGTTATTGATCATAAAGCATTTGAGTGGCGGGATTCCGGGTGGCAGGGAGTGCCGATGCCTGAGATGATAATGTATGAGCTTCATACAGGCACCTTCACGACTGAAGGCACGTTTGATGCAGTGATTCCTCTGCTTGATGAGCTGAAAGAGACAGGGATAAATGCTATTGAAATTATGCCGGTTGCCCAGTTTCCAGGGGAAAGAAACTGGGGATATGACGGAGTTTACCCTTTTGCCGTTCAGAATTCTTATGGTGGACCGGACGGACTTAAACGGCTTGTGAATGAGTGCCACCTGAAAGGCATGGCTGTTATCATTGATGTTGTGTATAACCACCTCGGGCCGGAAGGCAATTATTTCTGGGACTACGGCCCCTACTTTACCGACAGGTATAAAACCCCGTGGGGAGAAGCAATAAATTTTGACGGGCCTTACAGTAATGAGGTGAGAAATTTTTTCATTGAAAACGCCCTGTACTGGTTTCAATATTATCATATAGACGCACTCCGTCTTGATGCAATTCACGGCATTTATGATATGAGCGCCAGACCGTTTCTCCTTGAGCTTGCCGAAAGGGTTGAAGAATTTTCAGTGAAGCATGGGAGAAAATATTATTTGATAGCCGAGTCTGACCTGAACAATCCACTGGCGGCAAGACCGGGAGATAAAGGCGGATACGGTATTGACGGGCTCTGGAATGATGACTTTCACCATGCGGTACATACATTACTGACCGGGGAAAACAACGGCTATTATCTTGACTTCGGGAAAACAGGACACATCGTAAAATCCCTGAAAGAAGGCTATGTTTATTCAGGGGAGTATTCTGAATTCAGGAAGAGAAACCACGGGAATTCATCTAAAGACCTGCCTGCAGATTGTTTTATCGTATTTTCCCAGAACCACGATCAGATAGGAAACAGGATGTTTGGTGAACGGTTATCACGCCTTGTTTCATTTGAGTCTCTGAAGCTTGCAGCAGGAATTGTGCTGTTATCGCCATACATCCCGCTTTTGTTTATGGGGGAAGAGTACGGTGAAACAGCGCCGTTTTTTTACTTTATGAGTCATTCAGACCCTCACCTTATTAAAGGTGTAAGAGAGGGGCGCAAAAGAGAGTTTGAGGTTTTTAACTGGCACCACGAGCCGCCGGATCCATACGATATCGGGACGTTTATACAATCCAGGATAAACCGGGACATGAGAAATGAAGGCAGCAAAAAAGTATTATTCGGGTTCTACAGGGAATTGATACGATTGAGAAAAAGTATTCCGGCCATTGCAACTCCCGATAAAAACCGTCTTGAGGTATGGGCGGACGAAGGGAAAAAAGTTGTATTTATGAGGCGATGGAAGGATAATGGTCATATATTGGCGCTCTTTAATTTTAATAAAGCGGATGAAAAGATTAATCCCTGTACTTCCTGCGTTAAAATGAAATGGGGAAAGGCGCTGGATTCCTCTGATGAGAGATGGAACGGTCCGGGGACATTATTGCCGGAAAGCATAAAAGAGGGCGTAGAAATTATAATGAGAGCGGAAAGCCTTGCATTGTATGTAAATAAAGCGGTTAACGGTTGACAGTTAACGGTGAACGGTAATTAAGGGGGGGCGTGAAAACATGCAGGCAGAGATTAAGTAATGAGAATTCCTATTGCCACATACCGGCTCCAGTTTAATCCCGGTTTTGGATTCAGGCAGGCGCTGGAGATAGTGCGGTATCTCAATGAACTCGGGATATCGGACATCTACGCTTCACCTGTTTTTAAAGCAAAAGAGGGAAGCCCGCATGGTTATGATGTTGTTGACCTGAATCTGCTTAATCCTGACCTTGGCAGTGAAGAAGATTTTGAGGAACTTGCCGGGGAGTTAAAGAAATACGACATGGGATGGATCCAGGATATTGTGCCCAACCACATGGCATTTGATGGAGAAAACACCATGCTTATGGATGTGCTTGAAAACGGGCAGCATTCAGAATATTTTGATTTTTTTGATATTGAATGGAACCACTTTTATGAAAGCCTCTCGGAGAGACTGCTGGCCCCCTTCCTCGGCAGACACTACAGTGAATCCCTTGATGCAAGGGAGATCGCCCTGCGATACGGTGATAACGGTTTTTATATTAACTACTACTCACTGAAACTTCCGCTGAAGATAGAGTCATATGTTCGTGTCATGACCCACAGACTGCAAGTGCTGAGAGAAAAATTAGGTGACGACCATCCTGACCTGGTCAAATTCCTCGGTGTTCTTTACTCTCTGAAAAATCTTCCGGTAGCTCAGGAGGAAAGGCTCGGACGTTACAGCCAGATTCAATTTATAAAAAGGATTCTCTGGGAGCTTTATAACAACAATGATGATATTAAGGAATTTATCAATGAGAATATCGGTATTTTTAACGGAGAGCAGGATTCTGAAGATGATCTTACTCTTCTTGACAGCCTGCTTTCAGAACAGTTATTCAGACTCTCTTTCTGGAAGGTAGCCAGTGAAGAATTAAATTACCGCAGATTTTTTAATATCAACAGTCTCATTTCCCTGAGGATGGAGGACGAGCGTGTATTTAACGGAACCCATTCATTTATTTCAAACTTAGTGAGGAATAAAAAAATAACCGGTTTGCGTATCGACCACATAGACGGCCTGTACGACCCCACTGCTTATTTAAGAAGATTAAGGGATAAGACCGGAGAAATATATATTGTTGTAGAGAAGATTCTTGCGCTTGAAGAAGAGCTCCCTTCTCTCTGGGCTGTGCAGGGGACAACAGGGTATGATTTTTTGAATTATGTAAACGGTATTTTCTGTGATGAGAAAAACGGGAGAGAATTTAATAAGCTGTATTACAGCTTCACGGGCTTTAAGACATCTTATGAAGCAATGCTCTATGAAAAGAAAAAATTAGTAATTGAAAAAGATATGACCGGCGACATTGATAATCTCACCCATCTGCTGAAGGGGATTTCCGGCAGGAACAGGTATGGAAATGATATGACCCTTTACGGCCTGAAAAAGGCCATAATTGAAGTCCTTGCATATTTCCCGGTATACAGGACATATACAAGCTGCAATGTTTTTGATGAGACCGGCCGGTTATATATAACCGATGCGATAAAAAAGGCGAAGGAAGCCAATCCCGCGTTGCTCTATGAGCTCAGTTTCCTTGAGTTGTTTCTCCTCCTTGAATGCGGCGATTATCTTTCTGAAGAAGAGAAAAGAGAGTGGACACACTTTGTCATGAGATTTCAGCAGTTAACCGGCCCCCTTATGGCAAAGGGTTTTGAAGATACCATGCTCTATGTCTATAACAGGCTCATTTCACTAAATGATGTCGGCGGCAGTCCTGATAAATTCGGGATTTCAGCAGCGGAATTCCATGATTTCAATATCAAAAGGGCCCTTACACAACCACATTCCATGAATGCTACCTCAACTCATGACACAAAAAGGGGTGAAGATATGCGGGCGCGAATCAATGTCCTCTCCGAAATACCGGAACTCTGGGAAGCAAATCTCAGAAAATGGAGCAAATTGAACAGGAGAAAAAAGAAAGCAGTAAAGGGCACGGCTATCCCTGACAAAAATGATGAATATTTCCTGTATCAGACTCTGGTTGGGGCGATGCCGTTTAAGAAAGAGGATTTCGGCAATTTTAAGGCAAGATTAAGGGAATATATAATAAAAGCTGTCAGGGAGGCTAAAGTCCACACTGCATGGTTAAAACCTGATACCGACTATGAAGAAAATTTTCTTGCCTTTATTGAAAAAATACTGGATTCCTCTGACAGGAATCAGTTTTTAAGAGAATTTATCCCTTTCCAGAAAATGATCTCTTACTACGGCATATTCAACTCTCTCTCGCAATCCCTTATCAGGATGACCTCCCCGGGATTCCCTGATTTCTATCAGGGGTCTGAATTCTGGGACTTAAGCCTCGTTGACCCCGACAACCGCCGCCCCGTTGATTTCCAGTTAAGGGCATGGCTTCTCAATGAAATGAAGAGCAGGGAAACTGATGATATACCAGAGCTAACCAGCGATCTGTTATCAACAATGGAAGATGGAAGGATAAAACTCTTTCTCATATACAAAACCCTTGCTGAACGCCAAAGACACAGAAATCTCTTTGAAAAAGGCGATTATGTCCCGATTGAAACCAGTGGAAAATACAAAGACAGTATTATTGCCTTCGCACGGGAGCAAAAGCCGTTATGGGCAATTACCGTGGCCCCGAGATTTTTAACGGGCGTAGTGCGGGAGGGCCAATATCCATTAGGTGCAGAGGCCTGGGACGATACCCATATTGTACTTCCGGCAGGCGCCCCGTCTGTATGGAATAATGCAATAACCGGGGAGACTTTAAAAAGCACTCAAATTCTTTCCGTTGGTGAAGTGTTTAAGAATTTTCCATCTGCTTTACTGGTAAACGAAATAAAAGCAGAGCAATAAAGGGCATGCATCGGTCAGTGCATTACACTTAACGTAACTGTTCACAGGGGGCAGTTGTCAGGGGGCAGGGTGCAGAAAAAACGGGTCAAGTTTTTCCTGAATCTTTTGTTTTGATCTGAATTAAACAAACCAGCATGGCTGATAGTTCTCCGGCTTCTTTAATCTTCTGCTTTCCGGTTCCAAGATATATGCAGCCTATTTTATTCTGCCCCCTGACAACTGTACCCTGCCCCCTTGTGAACACTTACCACTTAACTTTCCCATAGTCTTTTCCGATAAGATATTTGTTATGAAAATACTTGTTCGGCTTTTAATCGTATTTGTTTTATGCATTAGCATTACCGCTGTCCCGTGTTTGGCAAAAAATTTCTCATCAGCCAATGCATTTGAAATAAAAGTCAATAATCCCGGCCGAACCGATGTTCTGCTCTATGCTCAGGAAGACGTCCTGCAGCAGGCTTCAGATGACGAAATAGAAGACGAAGACATTGAGTACCTCGAAGAGGATGATGAGTTAGACGGGATTGCCGACCCCCTGGAGCCTGTTAACCGGGCATTCTTTTATTTTAATGACAAACTTTATTTCTGGGTATTAAAGCCCGCAGCAAAGGGCTATTCTGCTGCTGTCCCGGAAGAAATAAGAATTTCAATACGCAATGTGTTTAAAAATCTTGCCGCGCCTGTCCGGATGGCAAACAGCCTCCTGCAATTAAAATTCAAATCAGCAGGCAATGAGCTGCTTCGCTTTGGCATTAATTCTACATTCGGTATGTTAGGGCTTTATGATGTTGCAAAAGATGAGATGGGTATTCGCATGCATGATGAAGATTTCGGCCAGACGCTCGGTGTATGGGGTGTCGGCCCCGGCATCTACATTACCTGGCCGCTATTAGGGCCTTCGACCCTCAGGGATACAATAGGTGATGCAGGAGATTACTTTCTTGACCCGGTAAATTATGTAAATCCATTAATTGACCGTTATGCCGTCAAAGGCGGTGACCGAATCAACAGGACATCACTCTCTCTGGGAGATTATGAAGAGATTAAAAAAGATGCACTCGACCCTTACGATGCTGTGAAAGATATTTATAACCAGTACAGGAAAAGCAGGATTGAAAAGTAATAACACTTGTAACCTGCCTTTTAAAAAAGCTTCCAAATTGACACCTGTGGAGTTTTTCTGATATTTTCAATGTAAGCATTTAACATTCACATTCGTCGGAATTAATTACTTATAACCAATAATGTTTGATCTCGGGACACAGGAGCTGATAGTAATCTTCATTGTGGCCTTCCTTGTTTTCGGCCCCAAAAAACTGCCGGAGCTCGGCAGGACCCTCGGAAAGGGGATCAGGGAGCTTAAGACCGCCATGCGGGGGGTAAAAGAGTCTCTCGAAGAATCCGGGGCAACGGATATAACTGACGAGATTAAGACGGCAAAATCCAATGTGGAAGAATCAATATATAAGTCAATCGAATCCCATATCACCGAAAAAGAAGAGGAAAAAGAGGTAAAAGAAGAGACAGGGACAGGCCGGGATTTAAACGGGACAACCGGGGAGGAAGGCAAAGAAAAAAAAGAAACGGACAAAGATGGATAAAGCGCCACTCACAGAACACCTCGGTGAATTAAGAAACAGAATCATCATCATCCTCGTAGTTGTTAGCATAACCTTTGGTGTCTGTTTTTATTACTCTGAGCATATATTCCGATTATTAACCTTGCCATTACATTATACCCTCGAATTTTCATTAGAAAATCCCTATGTTTCTTTATCTGCTATAAAAAATTCCGGGCTGGAACTCGTCTTTTTAGCGCCTGCAGAAGCCCTCTGGATGCATATAAAAATATCCTTTATCAGCGCATTTATTATCAGCTCGCCGCTGATCTTTTTCGAAGTCTGGAGATTCATTGCCCCCGGCCTGCTGGAAAAAGAAAGAAAATATGCACTGCCGTTTGTTTTTACCACAACATTCCTGTTTTTACTGGGAGCCCTGTTTTGTTTTATTATCGTGCTCCCCTTTGCAATGAATTTTCTCCTTACTTATAAAACGGAGAACCTTAAGCCAATGATCTCGGTCGGTAAATATATAGATTTTTGCCTGAAATTTATTCTCTCATTTGGCGCTATTTTTGAATTGCCTGTTGTCACGGTCTTTGCGACAAGGATGGGAATAGTCACCCCTGACGTTCTTGCAAAGAACAGGAAATATGCGGTACTTATCGCATTCATTGCGGCTGCATTACTGACCCCTACGCCGGATGCCTTTAATCAGACCCTTATGGCAGTCCCTATCATCATATTGTATGAGGCGGGAATATGGGCATCAAGGATACTTGACAGAAAGAAAAAGCCCGGGGAAGAAAAGGAAGACTGAATTGATTTTCAATTCCTGCTGCCGGTGCCTGCCTTTATTCTCCTGTATTTCTCTTCGCCGACACACTCTTTAGCAAAGGCACACCAGTCCAGACACGACGGGCCGATTATCCGGGAATTAACTTTTCCGCAGGATTTACACTTTGTCTCGGTCTCATCGCTCCATATTTCAACAACAGCGCCGCAGTAACGGCATTTGATATCTTCCGGTTTAGGTTCTTTTATCTCCTTACTGCCCGGACACTCGCTTTTAAACATTTCTCATCTCCATTTTATTATTATGACATAAAAGAATTTTAAATCTATGATTTGTGTCATAACAGACTAAAGCAGGCAGGCTTTCAGTCCGAAGGTAATAACAAAAAGGTTGTTGTTAATTCCTTACTTGTTGTAATATAACTAAAATGCACCGGGCAGTATTTGCCGGCATATTAATTTCTAATTAATTTTTCCTTAATGCCGCAAAACCTTTACAAATGGGATCAGAGCCGGAAGAAAAAGCAGGCAGTCTCCTGGAAAGACTTCGCGGGGAGATATTCCCGATGTTGGAAGAAGCCGTATCAGGCAGTAATGTTTTTTTCTCAAATCCCCATATAATTGAATGCTGGAAAGCCCTGGATTGTAAATCTGCCGATTGCCGCCTCTATGGCAATGGTTCCGGGCCGCTGCGCTGCTGGCAGGTTGCTGACACATACTGCAATCGAAAAACCAGGGGCAGCCTGGCGCAGAAATATAATGAATGCCGCGACTGCAAGGTATTCAAAGATTCCCGTCCGACAATCGTGGAAGAGATAGGGGAGCATTTCAACAACATGATATATTTACTCAACGAGCAAAAACAGAAGAACCTCGGGCATAAAGAGCAGATCGAGAATCTCCGCAAAGAGCTGAGCTCGGTTCTCGAAGAACTCAGCAGCAAGAAAAAAGAAATCCGGGAGATAATGATAACCGATAAACTTACCACCCTGTTTAACCGGCAGCACCTTATAACAGTGCTGGAAGATGAAATTGCCCGGTGTCAACGATATGGCCGGCCTCTCGCCGTAATGCTGATAGATATAGATGAATTCAAGAGCTTTAATGACGCTTACGGACATCAGGCAGGCGATAACATGCTCTCGTTTGTGGGCTCCTTAATAAAAGAAAACACCCGGAAATTTGACAGGGCGTTCAGGTACGGCGGAGAAGAATTTGTTGTGGTTCTCCCGGAAACGGATTTAACCATGGCGTATATAGTTGCGGAACGAATACGCAGGGGCTTTGAAATTATACCGTCTTATGTAATCAGAAAAGAGAGCGTGTCTGATGAGAACATCTCACAAACAATAAGTATCGGGATTACTGCTACTTTTGCTTACGGGACTCAGGATATCAGCATTGAAGAGCTGATCAACCAGACCGAAAACGCCTTGCATAAAGCAAAAGATAAAGGCGGTAATATGTGCATCAGATACGAATAGCAGGCGGAGCTTCCCCTTTTTGCCTTATATTTGACAAATCTTCAGTAAATAATTTATCAAACCTTGACCCAGCCGTCGGCATGCTGAAGAGATGAGTCTAATATTTCAGCTAACTTTTCTTCCAATATCGGGTTTTCGCCCCTCAAACCCTCAAGCAGTTTTCTGGGAATTTCAACTGTGCATAATTGATCGTTTTTTATAAGCTGAAATTTGTAAGCTATATGCATGAAAATGTAGAAGATACGAAGCACTATGATAGAGCCGTCTATCTCTTTAATTTTCTCTTCAACTATTTCGTATGAAGGCACTTCATATTTTGTTACTTGACGATCCATGTTCTTTCTCTTACTCCTTTGGTATTTATGATTTTATATCCTCTTTTGTCTTTTGTCTATAAAAATCTTCAATAATAATTTTGATCTTTTATTGCCGGCATATTAATCTTAATCCAGTCCGGATCCCACCAGTATAAGGGAGATACTTCATAACCATGTATGAGCACCCCGAAATGGAGATGATCGCCGCCGGCAAGACCTGAAGAGCCTGTTTTTGCAATTATCCCGCCCTTTTTAACTGCCTGGCCTTCCTTGACCATTATCATGGATAAATGCCCGTAAAGACTCATAAGCCCTATCCCATGGTCTATTACCACTGCATTTCCATAAATGCCGAGGTCACCGGCAAAGCGGACAATTCCTGTATTTGCGGCCTCTACAGGGGCATGGGCAAAGGAGGCAAGGTCATATCCGAGATGAACACTTTTGCTGATTTCTTTGCCTTTATAGAAATAGGTTCTTTTATCTCCATATGCAGCCATAACCTTGCTGTTTTTTAACTGCAAAAAACGGCCTTCCCACAGGATCTCCGGTCCGGTATTCCGTGCAATTTTCATAAGGCTCTTCAAGCTCTTTTCTCTCCACTCCTCGTTGACTTTTTTAAAGGCAGTTACAGGATCGGATATGTTTATCTCGTTTAACAGCGGTGAGAGCACCCCGGTTATAAAAGAATCATCAATATTAATTGAAGATGTTTTATATTTTTTAGTCCTGATCCTTGTTGAAAGCGCCTTGATTTTCCGGTTTCCTGCAATGTCCCCGGCTACGGCATAATATGTGCCCCCTTCTCCAATATCAAGCGGTGCAGGGAATAATACATAATAATCTTCAAAATGCTGCTTCCTGGAACGGCTGATTATCTTTTGTGAACCGGTTTCAGGTTTCGGAGACCGGACGGCTTCCGGATTTGTCTCCTCAGAGACTTTGAATGCCTTAAAGGTTCTCTCCTGCCGGCCCTCCTCTTGCCGGGCAACAAGCTTAACAAAGACAGAGTCAGCGCCTGCGGCTCTCAACAGGGCAAACCCGGCGCTGCCCTGATAGATGAAAGAGGGAGACTTTAAAACTTCAATCGCAGGAGGTACTGTATCAATTACTGCTTCAATATCGTATTGAACCTTTTTTAATAAGCCTGATTTTGCCTTAACAGTTACAATGGCCCTGCCGTCAGTCAGGCCAAGGTCTTTCGGCTTTATTTCCAGTGTATATATTTTTTCAGTGATTTCAGGAGTATCCTTTAATAAAACGGCTTTCTTTCCTTTCTGATAAACAGATATATCTATAGACGTTATATTTTCAGTACCGAGCCTGACGGTTTTTTCGGCAGAAAGAAAATCAAACCCGTCCAGGCCGCTGACTACAGGATCAGGAATAAAAAAAAGTTTATAAACTGCATACACTGTAACGAGTATGATAAAAGGCAGAAGCAGGGTCAGACCAATCCGGCTAAACCCTTCTTTTTTGTTTTTTTCAAAAGCCGACACGATTACAATCCTTTATATTAATATAAAATTTTAGACTAATCGAAAAGCCTTGTATTTTGCCTTAACCGGCAGGGAAAATGCAAATTGATTTTTCCCCATGAATTTTTTGTGGTTTATAACGATATCTATAATGAGGGATGCGGGATTCACATTTTTAGATTTATGTTATATCAACCCGACTTATCCGGCGGTCAGTGAGTTCTGGTCGTCACTGACCGGTGAGCCAAAATTATTGGTTAGTACATTATTCTTTTTTGCCATGATACCCCCTTTTTAACAAATAATGGTTATATTGAGTTTAGCATCTATATTACATAATCTCGATGCAGTTAATTAACCCTTATTTCATATTCTTCCGGAACTTTCATTTCACTCTGTTCTCTTGACCTCCGGCATCTATTAAATTAGAATTTGTAGGTATAGAGGTATCCGGCTTTTGCTGAAAAGGGAAGGAATAAAGTGACAAAAACTTCACTAAATTTAAAAATAAGCAGTTCTGTTTTAAAAAAGGCCTTTGAATTAGGCAGGGAAATTAAGGCAAAGGCTCTCTTTATTTATGCCGACGTCTGCCCCGACATTGAGATTATGCATGACGATAAAGAAGTTTTTGATATCTTCCTTGTTGCCGGAACGAAAAAAACATTTAAAGAAGCAAAAAAAATCGCTGGCAAGGTTCTGCTTCTGCCGAATATACCGCTGACAAGGATGGGACAGATTAAAGTGGCTGTCATGATGGCCGTTTCCGAGAATCTTTTAAAAAAAGGAGACCGCATTATTTGTCTGTCGGGAATACCCCGGTTTGGATTTTTAGACACTTTGGTAGTGATGGAAAGTGGGGAACCCGTCACTACAGCGCGGCTGCTATCACAAATATTACGAGCGCCATAGCTGTTACAGTTTCGCAATCCACAGGAGATGTGCGTATTTTTAAAGGGGGTTATCCTATTATGGAAATCGAGAAACCCGCAAGGCCCTGATTGTGCAGGTTGATTTTCATAAATTAATTTTTCAATTATGAAACCGAACGAGAGAACAAAGGAGGAGCCGGAGAAAAAGATTGCAGGATTGAGAGAGGCTGATAATAACCGGGAAAAGAGAGATACCAGGCTCAGATTACTGGCCACTGTCGTTGCCGAATCCAATGAAGCCATCATAGTCCAGGATCTGCAGGGCAGGATAATTGCCTGGAATAAGGGGGCTGAAAAAATGTACGGATATACTGAAGATGAGGCCCTTGAACTGAACATCTCCGAAATAATTCCTGATGACAGAAAACAGGAAGCCTTGAGCCTCATTGAACAAATAAGGACTGGGAAAGAGATTGATTCCCTGCAAACCAAAAGGATCACAAAGGACGGGCGTATCATTGATGTATGGTTAACACCCACAAAGCTGGTTGATGACAATGGTGATGTTGCGGGGCTGTCCACGAGTGAGCGTGATATTACCGAGCACAACAAACGGCTGGAAGAAGTTGAGTCAGCGCTTGCCCTGGCTGAGGAATACACCAGGGAAATAGAACGGCTCGTGGCCGAAAGGACTGCAGGCCTCATAGCCCTGAATATGGCAGACAGGGTAACTAACCCTGTCGTTGTGATAGGGATGGTATGCAGGCGCTTGCTTGCACGGCAGGACATTGATAAGGCTGCACGCGACAAGCTTAAGATTATTCTTGAAGAGAGCGATAAGCTGCGGCAGATAGTTCGGGAGTTCGACGCTTTCATTCAGAGAAAATACGCTCTCTTCCGATATGAGGATTTAAACGGGATTGTAAAAGAGGCCATTATGCTTATCAGGAGGGATGCCGAGGGAAAAGGGATAAAATTAAATACGGCTTTGTCTGATGCGCCTTTGATGATTAACATGAACAGAAATGTGCTGAGAACAGCGATTTTTTATATATTCAAAAACGCCCTGGATGCTACGCGCGGGGGAGGCAGTATAACGGCCTCTACCTCAGAGGACGGGGACAGTGTATATCTGACAATTTCCGACACCGGCCGCGGTATTTCAGAGGAAAATATCAGACGCGTGTTTGATAATTTTTTCACTACCAGGATCAATGGGGCCGGGATGGGACTTCCCTTTGTGAAACATATAGTTGAAGAACACTATGGAAATATCAAAATAGAAAGCAGGAAGGATATCGGGACAACGTGTACTATAAGGTTCCCGGTCAGGTGGCTGAAATTGAGCGATGGAAAACTGAGGTGGGAGCATCCGATGCTTCCGGTTTCAAGAGAGAGGGAGGAGTACCCGCTGGAACCGGTTTAAACCATCCTTTTTTATCCCCTGTTTTTTGCCCTTGTGCTTATCTGTTCTTTGATTTGTAAATGAGCGATTTTATCTAATATTCCGTTTATAAAAGGCGCTGAGTCCTCTGTTGAGTATTTTTTGGCAATCTCAATGGCTTCATTGATTACTACTGCCGGCGGGATATCTTTTCTGTAAACAAGTTCATATGTGGCTGCTCTCAGGATATTCCTGTCAATAACCGCCATCCTTTCAATCGACCAGTGTTGTGCAGCCTTTTTTATTATTTCATCTATACTATCAATATACTCCAGGGTATTTTTGACGATATCAAAAGTAAATTCCCTGACCTCCCTGTCTTCGTCATTACCCTCCCAGAACTCCCGGAGCACCTCATCATTTAATTCAGCGCCTGTTAATTCAAGCTGGAAAAGGATTTGCAGGGCATATTCCCGTGATCGTCGTCGTTTCATAAATAGAACCCGGAACTCAGAATCCGGAGCAGGGACTACCTGTCCTGTTCTGTTTTCTGTCTGTATACTCTGCTGTCTGTCCTCTGTTCATATTTTTTTAAATAGCTGCGCCATTTCAATGGCTACCAGCGCAGCATCCCAGCCTTTATTGCCGCTTTTTGTTCCCGCCCTTTCAACCGCCTGTTCAATTGTATCTGTCGTTAAGACACCAAATGCGATCGGAACTCCTGTGTCCATTGAAGCAGTCGCAATTCCTTTTGCCGCTTCTGCGGCAACATAATCAAAATGAGGAGTTGCGCCGCGGATGACCGTTCCCAGACATATAACCGCATCGCAGGATTTCTTTGCGGCAATTATTTTTGCTGTCAGGGGGAGCTCGAATGAGCCGGGCACCTTTATAATATCTATGTCCTGCTCTGAAGCGCCGTGTCTTACAAGGGCGTCAACAGCGCCGTCAAGAAGTTTGCCGGTTATGAATTCATTAAACCGGCTGATTATAATAGCGAATTTAAGTCCTTTTGCCTGAAGATCTCCCTCGTATTTTTTCATAACATCCTCCCACTATAAATTATATCCCGTTATACATGTTTGAGCATATGCCCGAGTTTTTTCTTCTTGACGGAAAGATACCTGATATTTTTTTCATGAGGTTTGATCTCAATAGGCACTCTCTCGACAATGCTTAAGCCGTATCCTTCCAGCCCGATAAGTTTCTTCGGGTTATTTGTCATCAGGCGCATCTTCCGCACCCCGAGATTGACGAGTATCTGTGCGCCGATACCGTAATCTCTCAGGTCCGCCTTGAACCCGAGTTTCACATTTGCCTCAACAGTATCCATTCCATCATCCTGAAGAGCGTACGCCTTTAATTTATTGACAAGCCCTATACCCCTGCCTTCCTGTCTCATGTAAAGAATTACTCCCTTGCCCTCTTTTCTGATTATGGCCATCGCCTTATGAAGCTGTGACCCGCAGTCACATCTCTTTGAGCCGAATACATCGCCGGTCAGGCATTCGGAATGAACCCTGACGAGGACTTCGTCATCCGGTGAAATATCCCCTTTTACCAGCGCAATATTTAACGAGTCGTCAACTAAATTTCCAAAGACAATAGCAGTGAATTCGCCGCCGAAAGAAGAGGGTATGGTTGTCGTAGCCAGCCTGCTCACGAGACATTCGTTCTGCATCCTGTATTGAATGAGGTCTTTGATCGTAACCATTTTCAGCCCGTGTTTGCTGGCAAACTTTGCAAGCTGGGGGACCCTTGCCATTGTGCCGTCATCATTCATTATCTCGCATATAACCCCTGCCGGGTTAAGGCCGGCCAGACGCGCCAGATCGACTGAGCCCTCGGTCTGTCCTGCACGCTGAAGGACTCCGCCGGGCTGCGCCTTTAACGGAAATATATGACCGGGCCTGGCTATGTCTTCAGGTTTTGCTTTCGGGTGTATGGCGGTCTTAACCGTCTTGGCCCTGTCAGCGGCTGATATACCGGTTGTAACACCGCGTTTTGCCTCGATTGATATGGTAAAAGCCGTGCCGAAACGGGATGTGTTCATGTCAGCCATCATGGGCAGATTAAGGGCATCTACTTTCTCGGGGGTTAAGGAGAGGCAAATCAGCCCCCTGCCGTATCTGGCCATAAAATTAATTGCCTCAGGAGTAATTTTTTCAGCGGCAATTGTAAGATCACCTTCATTCTCGCGGTCCTCATCATCAATAAGGATAACCATCTTTCCGTCTTTTATATCTTTAATCGCCTCTTGCATTGTATTAAATTTCCATTTAGTTCTGTTTGCAGATGTTTTGCCCTGCTTTTTATTCATTTACAAACCCTTTCTCTTTTAATAATTCCATCAGGCCTCTGTCGCTTTCTTTCCCGCCCAATAATTTTTCAACATATTTGCCGATAATGTCTACTTCAAGATTAACTTTGTCTCCGGCAGACTTATCACCGATATTTGTGGCTCTAAGGGTATGGGGTATAATTGCCACGCTGAAAGATCTGCCGTCAACTTCCACAACAGTCAGGCTTATACCGTCAACAGCTACAGACCCCTTTTTGACAATGTATTTTAATATCTCCGGAGGCGATTCGAAACTGTAAAATGTATATTCCCCGACCTGCTTTTTATCTCTGATTGTTCCTGTAGCGTCAACATGTCCTGTTACAATATGTCCGCCGAGACGGTCGGATAATCTCAATGCACGTTCAAGGTTTACCCTGTCGCCGGGCCTTAACTCCCCGAGATTGGAGCTTCGCAGCGTCTCAGGGGATACGTCAAAGGAAATATCTCCATTGTGCTTAGTAACGGTCAGACAAACTCCGTTAACGGATATGCTGTCGCCTGCCTGCACTTCAAATCCGGATAATGGCTTCACTGACAGCCTGATGCCATTGCCGGTGTTTTTAACAGAAGAAAGTGCACCTGATATTTCAACGAGTCCTGTGAACATAAATTAATCTAGTGAATCAGCTTCCCCAGCCTGTTCCATCGAACCTTATTCAGTAGATCTCCCTGGTTGTCCCATGACCAGTACATTATAAATGCCTTGCCTTTTAACTCTTCCATATCAACAACCCCCCAGAAACGGCTGTCATAACTCTGATCCCGGTTGTCTCCCATAACAAAAAAACTTCTGCGGGGGACGATAAACGGTCCGAAATTATCCCTTGGAGAGCCGTCAATATTCGGATCACTATGTACTATATATGGTTCATCGAGCGGGATATCATTAACGTATACTATTTTGTTCTTTACCTCTATTTTATCGCCGCCCACACCGACAACCCTTTTTATAAAATCCCTGCAATCGTCTTTGAACAGATAAAAAGGATTCCCGCTGCTCCAGGCATTACCAACCCTTGTTGAAATATTTTTGACAACACTCGTGCATTCTTCCATTTTCCTGTTTTCGGGAAAAGAAAAAACTATTACGTCGCCTCTTTTAGGTGGGCTGAAAATCAGGAACCTGCTGTCCGTAAAGGGTATTTTCAGTCCATATATGAATTTATTTACAAGTATGTGGTCGCCTATGAGTAAAGTCGGTATCATCGAGCCGGAAGGTATTTTAAATGCCTGCACAACAAATGCCCTTATCATGAGCGCAAGAAATACAGCTATGACAATAGCCTCGGTGTATTCCCTGAACTTTGATTTTCTTACCTGTTTCGCTTTCTTTGCAGCCAATCTATTTTCTCCTTCCTTATTACGAACAACGGATTCTATTTTACCTTAAGTACCGCAAGAAACGCCTCCTGGGGAATTTCAACCCTGCCGACCTGCTTCATCCTGCGTTTGCCCTCCTTTTGTCTTTCAAGAAGCTTTCTTTTTCTGCTTACATCTCCACCGTAGCATTTTGCAAGTACATTTTTCCTGAGCGCCCTGACAGTTTCCCTTGCAATGACTTTGCTCCCGATGGATGCCTGTATTATGACTTCAAAGAGTTGTCTCGGAATAATCTGCCTTAATTTTTCAGCAACCTGCTTGCCTTTATAATAAGCCCTGTCTTTATGAACAATCAATGAAAGGGCGTCGACCGGTTCCCCGTTCAGCAGGATATCAAGCTTTATGAGTTTTGATTCCCTGTATCCGAGAAACTCGTAATCCATAGAGGCATAACCGCTTGATGAAGACTTTAGTTTATCATAAAAATCCCACAAAATCTCATTCAGGGGAAGTTCGTATGTTACCATTATCCTGTCTTTGCCTATATAAGTAAAGTCCTTCTGAACCCCGCGTCTTTCCTGGCAGAGCTCAAGAATCGGGCCCACATATTTTGATGGGACAAAGACTGTGATATTTACAAAGGGCTCTTCAATACTTTCATATTTTTCCGGCAGCTTTGCCGGACTGTCAATAAATACAATGTCCCCATTTGTCTTTATAATCCTGTAAACAACAGTAGGCGCAGTAGTTACAAGGGTAAGGCCAAACTCCCTCTCGAGACGTTCCTTGATTATATCCATGTGCAAGAGACCGAGAAAACCGCAGCGAAACCCGAACCCGAGGGCGGTAGAGGTCTCAGGCTCATAACTGAATGATGAGTCGTTAAGCCTGAGTTTTTCCAGCGCATCTTTAAGGTCCTCGTACTGGTTTGTCTCCGTAGGATAAAGACCGGAAAATACCATGGGCTTTATATCTTTGTAACCGGGGCATGGCTCATGAGCGGGATTTTCCGTATCGGTTATTGTATCCCCGACCTTTGTATAGGAGACATTTCTTATACTTGCAGTTATATAGCCGGCCTCACCTGCCTTAAGGCTCTCAACGGGTTTTCTGCCCGGCGTAAATACACCGACTTCCTGGACTTCATAAGTTTTTTCCGTAGCCATAAGCAAGATCTTTGTGCCCTTTTTTATCTCACCGTCAAACAGGCGGACAAGCACTATAACCCCCTCGTAATTATCAAACCATGAATCAAAAATCAATGCCTTCAAGGGCTTTTTGTCGTCGCCGCGCGGGGGCGGCACTCTCCGGACAACCGCCTCCAGCAGTTCCCTGATTCCCGTGCCCTCTTTTGCGGAAGTGAAGATTACTTCGCTGCAGTCAATGCCGATCGATTCCTCGATATCCGTTTTCACCCTGTCGGGTTCCGCACCCGGCAGATCGATCTTGTTTATTACCGGGATTATCTCAAGATTATTTTCAACCGCCAGGTAAGTATTGGCAAGGGTTTGCGCCTCAACACCCTGCGAAGCGTCAACTACAAGAAGGGCTCCTTCGCATGAGGCTAAGCTGCGCGATACCTCATAAGAGAAATCAACGTGTCCCGGGGTATCGATAAGGTTGAGCTTATATTCTTTTCCGTCTGATGCCGTATATCTGAGGGATACGGCGTGGGCCTTTATGGTTATTCCGCGCTCCTGTTCCAGATCCATGGAGTCCAGCACCTGCTTGGTTGTCATCTCTCTTTGTGAGAGCGCTCCTGTTAATTCGAGTATGCGGTCGGCAATGGTGGATTTGCCGTGGTCTATATGAGCAATAATGGAAAAGTTTCTGATGTTGCTTTCAGACATGAGTTTAAGATGCGGATTGCCTGGGAACTCCGCCGGCCGGGTCGATTTTCTTAAAGAGAAGCCCGGCAGCACCTACAGAGCCGGCATCTTTTGTCAAGGCGCTCTTGAGGATTTTTACATTGGCCGAAAGAGGTTTAAAAGCCCGCTTCGATACTTCTTTTTTCACCTCTGCAATAAACAGGTCCCACGCACCGATAAGGCCGCCACCTATGATTACAGCCTCAAGGTTCAGGATATTTATGAGATTTGCTATGCCTATGCCGAGGAATTGCCCCACTTCCCTGAAAACCTCTCTGCTCAGGCTGTCGCCTTCAAGCGCTGTTTCATAAACAACCTGCGGGGTTATTTTATAGAAATTTCCGTCACAGCATTTTGCCAGCAGGCTTTCCGTTCCTTTTTCCAGGGATGATACTGCCCTGTCCACTATGGCCCTGCCCGATGCATAAGATTCAAGGCATCCATAACTGCCGCAGGTACAGTAACGGCCGCTTGGCACAACAACCATATGTCCTATTTCTACAGGGCCCTCATATAATGCGCCATTGTAAATTAACCCACCGCCTAAACCGGTTCCAAGGGTCAGCACAACAAAATTATCAAAATCTTTTCCTGCGCCAATCCATTTCTCACCGTATGCATATGTGTTTGCATCATTTTCGAGCACCACGGGCAGGGAAAATTCCTTTTCAAACTTCTCCTTTAGCGGGAGTCCGTCAAGAGCGGACATGTTGGGTGATTCAATCACCTTCCCGTTTTTTCTGTCTATAAGACCTGCAACGCCAATACCGATACCAACAATATCCGCTGTTTGCGGTGAGGCGGAAATCAGTGCCCTGGTAGAATCGTCAGCTAAAAAATCTTTCAGGCTGTTAACTAAAAGGGCGTCGATTTTTTCCGGACTTTTCTCTGATACGGAAGGGGTGGGGGTCTGCCTGCTGCACAACACCTTCCCGTCTTCATAAGCCAGGACGATTTTTGTATTTGTCCCGCCGATATCCATGCCAATGGCAATGTTCATAATATATTTTCTCCTGCTGGAATAAATAATGAAAATTCTTTATTATCAGGCAGCCTTAATACTATCACAAATAAAAAGTTCGTGTAAAGCTGCTGAAAAAATGAAGTTTCAGCTATCTTAACCCGATTTCACCAGGCACCTTCACTCCTGATAACAGCCTTCATTGTTTTTAATAAAATAACAATATCCAGCCACAGATTCCAGTTTCTCACATACCATGAGTCAAGGGCAATTCTGTATTCATAGCCGGTATTGCTCCTGCCGCTTACCTGCCATAAACCGGTAATGCCGGGGGGTACGCCGAAACAGAGCCCTGCATGCTCTCTATAATATTCTGTTATCTCTCTCTTTGTAACGGGTCTTGGCCCCACAAGGCTCATATTGCCCCTGAGGACATTAAAAATCTGCGGCAGTTCATCAAGTGACGTCTGTCTTAGAAATCTGCCGATTTTCGTAATCCTCGGGTCGTTCTTAAGCTTCCAGTGATGTATCCATTCATCTCTTGCCTCTTCGCTGGTTTCCAGAAGAGTATTAAGCCTTGTTTCAGCGTCATTGTACATGGTTCTGAATTTATAGCACCTGAAGGGTTTATCGTTTTTCCCTCTCCGTTCCTGGGAGAATATTGCAGGACCCTTTGAATTAATCTTTATGAGTATGGCAATTATGATCATCGGGATGGAAAGAACGATAAGCAAAGCACAACTGACAATAAGGTCAAAGAGTTTTTTTATGAGGATGTTTGCCGGCTGTGCAAGATTGTTTTTGACCTCAAGACCAATTACCTGTTCCTGAAAGAAGTGCTGGAGGTTTGTTCCGAGGACCGTTATACCAAACAGGTCGGGAATGAGGAGAATATTCCGGGCCTTGTGCTGAAGATTGTTGATAAGGGAGATAAACTTCTTCTTTTCACATCCGGGCATGGCTATCACAATATTCTCTATACCGCATCTGCCGATATATTTTTGCGCCTTGTCCACTCCTGCATGTATTTTGATTCCCCCGATTTTTTTACCTATCTTTTTCGGGTCATCGTCAAGAAAACCGACAACATTCAGACCGAGATTCTTATCCCTTTTGAGTGCATTAAAGATAAGCTCGCCCGTCTTCCCGGCGCCGAGTATAAGAACCTTGCTTTTAAGCAGACCCATAAATATTAAAAGCTTCTTGGCATTAATCCTGACAACAGGAAGAATGGGAAAGGAAATAATACCCATTACGACTAATACTGTTCTTGAGACCCGTTCGCCTATCTTACCGAGATAAAGGATTGTAAACACCCCGAGGGTAGAAAAGAAAACAACCTTCCACAACATCTTTACCTCGTCCCAGAAAGAGAATCTTTTTATATACAGACCCTCATACGCTAAGAAAAAGAGCCAGACAGGAAAAACCCACCAGAAAAATGTAACGTCTATTTGAGGAAATTCCGGAAATTCAAAGAAAGAGGACAAAATGTGTTTTCTCAGGAATATTGCTCCTTGTAGAGCAGTGAAGACTGTTGCTGCATCAATTAAAAAAAGTAAAATTATCCCAAAAATTTTTCTGCTCATATTCTTTGAAATTCTATAAAATATCTTTAATGAATTAGCAAACTTCTGTTTGCTCAAATAAAAGCCATTTAAAGGGGGATTTAAGTTTAACAGCTTTTATCTTGCTTTTATATATTGCTAAGCACACCCTGACACTGTTGAAGAGTATAACAGTATCCAGCCGCAGATTCCAGCTAATCGGATTGACCACAGCAATTCTCGCTGAGTGCATAAAAAACAGGCAGACCGGGAAATTTACTGTAAATATAAAAAATAAACCTCAACAACAAGTCGAACAGAAGATATTTTTCAGATATGAGCCCGGAATTAATTGACA
>BDSY01000070.1 GCA_002897895.1 bacterium BMS3Abin06 | reverse complement strand
GCTTCTCAGGGTTGTAAGGAATTAGATCCTTTTGCTTGAAAAATCGATCATGCCTGAAAAAATGGAAATTGTGCGAAAAGTTTTTTTACTTATTCCTTAAACTCATTGTTTTTCAGAATAAAATAAGTTTACCGAGAATTGCTGGATTGACCATTCCGCTGCTTGATTAAAACTTTAAAACAATGTCATAATTTTGTTTATTTAATTTTTTGCTGATTGACTGATCGGCAAACATACCGGGCCCTTAAAATCAGCATCAGGGATATTTACTTGTGAAAAAAATCATTTTAATAATCCTCTTGCCCATTATAGTAATTCCGGCTTTTGGGAAGGTTCACGGCGCAGTTTTGCTTGACAGGATCGTTGCGACCGTGAATGATGAGGTCATAACGTGGAGTGAACTCATGAGAGTTATTATCCTTGACGGGAAAGAGTTTTTAAGCGGAGCTGCCGGCAAAGACAGGGAAGAAAAAATCAGGGAGCTGGAGAGACCTTTCCTGAATAATCTGATCGACATGAAGCTTCAGCTTCAGGAAGCGCGAAAAATGGGACTTGATGTGAATGATGCAGAGATAGACGGCGCAATTAATGAGATTAAAAACAAGTACGGCCTGACAGATGAGACGCTTATGAATTCTTTAAAGGCAGAAGGGCTCACCACTGAAGATTACAGGGCAAGGCTGGCGGATCAGATACTCGTCCAGAAAGTGGTAAATTTTGCAGTCAGGAATAATATCGTTATCTCTGATAAGGAAATAGAGAAATATTACGAGGATAATAAAGCAAAGTATGATGTTGAAGAAAAACTGAAGATCAGGCAGATATTTTTTGCTCTGCCGGAGGATGAGTCTCAAAAACAGGCTGTTGAGGCCAGGGCCCGGGATTTAGTGCAGAGGATTAACAAAGGAGAGGATTTTGCAAAACTTGCAAGAGAATTTTCAGAAGATCCGAGCAGGAAATTCGGAGGAGATATGGGCTATATAAGCCGGGGGAGTCTCTTAAAGGAGATTGAAGATGTTGCTGCTGCTTTAAAAAAAGGTGATGTCAGCAGGCCGTTCCGGAGCCCTGCAGGACTTCATATTATAAAGCTTGAGGACAGGATAGAAGGCGGTGGAATAGAAAAAGTCAGGGACAGGATAAAGGAGGCCCTCTTTCAGAAGGCCTTTGAATCAAAGTATCGTGAGTGGAGAACCGGCCTGAGAGAGACAGCTTATATAGAGATAAAGCTTTAGAATTCCTGAGGTCAATTTCAAAAATGCTTCAAGCGTTAAACAGAGTTTGTATATAAACATAACAATTAAGCCGTCATTCCCGCATTCTGTTGAGCGGGAATCCAGTCTTTTCAGTGAGTTCTGGATGCCCGATTAAAGACTTCGGGCATGACAAAAATAAAAAGCGGCAGTTTATACACGGATACCAAGTAAGCATTTAAAAACCGTGAACCGTAAACTGATGACCGTGAACGGCTACAATAATTTATATTGGGAGTAATGCAATGTTAGAGGATAACATAAGAATAGGACTTACATTTGATGACGTGCTTTTATTGCCCGCAAAATCCGATATTCTGCCGGGGGAGGTTGATATCAGCACACAGTTTACTAAAAACATCAGGATCAATGCACCGATTGTAAGTGCAGCCATGGATACTGTTACAGAGGCGCAACTCGCTATTTCAATAGCGCGGGAGGGCGGCATAGGTATAATCCACCGCGCCATGTCTATGGCGTCCCAGGTAGTGGAGGTGGATAAAGTAAAAAAGTCGGAAAGCGGAATGATTGTCGACCCTATTACATTGCAGCCGCATGAAAAGATCTCCAGGGCGCTTGCAATCATGGAGAAGTACAGGATTTCGGGAGTCCCTATCACAAAAGGCAAAAAACTCGTCGGCATACTGACTAACAGGGATCTCAAGTTTGAAACAAACTGGAAGAAGAGGGCATCCGAGGTTATGACTAAAAAGGGGCTCATCACTGCCAGTGAAGGGATAACCCTTGAAGAGGCAAAAGAGATACTCCATAAATACAAGATTGAAAAATTGCCCATTGTAGCTAAGGATTCGACTCTGATCGGTCTCATAACCATAAAAGATATTGAAAAGAGGGAAAAATATCCACATTCGTGCAAGGACTCACTCGGCAGGCTGAGAGTCGGCGCTGCCTTAGGTGTGGGAAGGGATGCAATCATCCGTGCAGCCGCATTATACAAAGCGGGTGTAGATGTCCTTGTTGTGGATACTGCACACGGGCATTCAAAAAGGGTCATATCTACGGTGAAGGCCCTGAGGAAAAAATTTCCTGATCTCGAAATCATAGCAGGCAATGTGGCTACTGCAGAGGCCACAAGAGACCTTATTGAGGCAGGTGTTAATGCCGTCAAAGTCGGGGTCGGTCCCGGCTCCATCTGCACGACAAGAATTATTGCGGGCGCCGGTGTTCCGCAGATTACGGCGATCAAAGAGTGCTCGGAAGTTGCTGAATCCTTCAACATCCCGGTTATTGCGGACGGGGGCATCAAGTTTTCCGGTGATGTGACCAAGGCAATCGCAGCAGGGGCAAATGCTGTGATGATAGGCGGGTTTTTCGCAGGCACTGATGAGAGTCCCGGAGAGCTCATGATTTTTCAGGGAAGGACGTACAAGGTTTACAGGGGCATGGGGTCATTAGGCGCAATGGAGGCAGGCAGTAAAGACAGATATGCCCAGGAGAACGTTGAAAGCAAAAAACTCGTACCCGAAGGGGTTGAAGGCAGGGTTCCGTATAAAGGCCCCTTTTCCGTAAGCATGCATCAGCTTATCGGAGGCCTCAGGTCCGGGATGGGTTATTGCGGATGTGAAAATATTGAAGAGCTCCGCAAAAAAGCAAGATTCGTAAGAATAACAGCAGCCGGTTTAAAGGAGAGCCATGTTCATGATGTTACTGTTACTAAAGAGGCTCCTAATTACAGGCTGGATTAACTCTGGATTTAAAATTAAAAAATTATGCATTTCAAAGAAAAAATACTTGTCCTTGATTTCGGTTCCCAGTATACCCAGCTTATAGCGAGAAGGGTCAGGGAAAACAAGGTTTATTCCGAGATTTTGCCCTATAACGTTACTATTGACCGGATCAGGGCATTTGATCCAAAAGGAATAATACTGTCAGGGGGGCCTTCGAGGGTCAGCGCCAAAGACGCCCCTTTCCCGGATAAAAAGATTTTCAGTCTCAACATCCCTGTTTTAGGAATATGTTACGGTATGCAGCTTATGGCGTACTGTCTCGGCGGAAAGGTAGGCAGGGCAGTGAAGAGAGAGTACGGGAGGGCCGAGATCCTGATAGATGATTTTTCCGATCTGTTTAAGGGACTATCTTCAAAAAGAAATAATGTAGTCTGGATGAGCCACGGTGACAGGATTCAAAAGTATCCCGAAGGATTTACATCGATTGCCCATACGGATAATTCACCGATTGCCGCAATGGCGGATAAAAAGAGAACGTTCTATGCCCTGCAGTTCCATCCGGAGGTAGTACATACGGAGCACGGCCCAAGGATATTGAAAAACTTTATATTCAATATCTGTAAATGCAGGCCTGAATGGACAATGAAATCCTTTATTGAGACCACAACAAAAGAGATAAAGGAAAGGGTCGGCAAAGATAAGGTTGTGTGCGCTATCAGCGGCGGGGTTGATTCTGCTGTCACAGCAGTCCTCATGCACAGGGCCGTTAAAAAACAGCTCACCTGCATATTCGTTGACAACGGAGTCATGAGAAAAGGTGAGGCAACCCAGGTTGAAAGCACATTAAGGAAACACTTTCATATGAATATTGTCTGTGTGGATGCCGCAGAGAGGTTTTTGAAAAAATTAAAAGGTATCAGCGATCCTGAAAAGAAGAGGAAGATCATAGGCAATGAATTTATCCGGGTCTTTGAAGAAGAGGCAAAAAAGATAAAGGGTGTCAGGTATCTTGCGCAGGGTACCCTTTATCCGGATGTAATTGAAAGCATCTCGTTCAAGGGGCCGTCGGCTATGATAAAAAGTCACCATAATGTAGGCGGGCTTTTGAAACATATGAAACTCAGGCTCATTGAACCGTTGAGGGAACTGTTTAAAGATGAAGTCAGGGTCCTGGGTAAAGAAATGGGGATGCACGATGAGATTATCAACCGCCATCCGTTCCCCGGGCCGGGACTTGCAATAAGAATTATTGATGAGGTTACTCCACAGAGGGCTGAAATTCTCCGGAAGGCGGATGCCGTTGTCCTTGAAGAGATCAGAAAGGCGGGTCTCTACGACGAGATATGGCAGGCATTCGCAGTGCTGCTTCCCATAAAAACCGTCGGGGTTATGGGCGATGAGAGGACATATGAAAACGTTATAGCCGTGCGTGCGGTAACGAGTGTTGACGGGATGACCGCTGACTGGGCAAAGATTCCTTATGATGTCCTCGGCATTATCTCAAACAGGATAATCAATGAAGTCAAAGGCGTAAACAGGGTTGTCTTTGACATAAGCTCAAAACCTCCGGGCACTATTGAGTGGGAGTGAAGCACTTTGCTCAACGTTGTTTAAACTATATTTATTCAGGCCTTGAAGGTAATAATTATAAGGAGGTGTTTATCATGAAAAAAACTATCCTGTTAATTTGCGTATGTATTGGATTTATCCTCGCGGGATGTGCCACATCGGTAGAAAGGGTGGATACCGAGAAGGTCATAGACCTCAGCGGCAGGTGGAATGATACGGATTCGCGCCTTGTATCAGAGGAGATGATCAAGGATGCATTAAGCCGTCCCTGGCTCAGAAGATTCATCAGGGAACACAACGGGAATCTGCCGGTCGTTATTGTGGGAACTGTCAGGAACCGCAGCTTCGAACATATCAATGTACAGACCTTTGTCAAGGACCTCGAGAGGGCGCTGATTAACTCCGGTGACGTGGAATTTGTAGCAAGCAGTGAAGAGAGGGGGGAGATAAGAGGGGAGCGGAAGGACCAGGCAACCCACTCTTCCCGGGAAACCGCAAAGGCTGATCGCAGGGAGATCGGGGCCGACTTTATGCTCCAGGGGACGATCAACAGCATCGTGGACAAGGTAGAGGGCAAGGCGGTTATCTTTTATCAGGTGAATCTGGAGCTTATCGATATAGAAACCCACCGGAAGGCCTGGATAGGCGAGAAAAAAATAAAGAAGTACGTAAAGCGTCCGCGGATGAAGCTGTAACTGCTGGTTGAAGTTATATATCAACGGGTAAAGGCCTGTTTCATTTTGTTAAAGTTTATAAAAATTCATGAAGACTATCCTGCTATCTATAATTTTCCTCTTTACCCTGTCCGCGTGTGCAGGGAGCCTGAATTACAATATCCTCGATAATTACATGAAGACCGGCAGCTGCCCCCTTGCCGCTGAATATGTAAAAAAGCATGAAAAAGATTACGGCTCAAACGAGAGGCTCCTTTTCCTCCTGGACTCTGCAATGATTGATATGCTCTGCGGCAATTATGAAGAAAGCAGCAGATACTTCCAGAGCGCTGAAGACCTTGCCGGGGATTTGTGGACAAAGAGCTTTACAAAAGAGACCGCTTCTTTTCTGGTTAATGACTATACAATACCCTATGCAGGGGAAGACTTTGAGAGGGCGCTTATTTACCTCTTTTCCGCTATCAATTATGCCATGCCCGGACAGTATGATGAAGCCCTTGTTGAGATCAGGCGGCTCGATTTAAATCTCAGAGCAATAAATGACAAATATGAGGAAAAGAATGTTTATAAAGAAGACGCCTTTGCAAGATACCTCAGCGGCATCATGTATGAGGCCGATAATAATTTAGATGATGCATATATTGACTATTATAAGGCACGGCAGGCCTTTAAGGATTACAAGAGAGATTACGGCACCCCGGTTCCCCGCATCCTTTTAGAGGATCTTTTCAGGGTTGCCGGCGCAGTAAACAGAACCGAAGATATCCGGTCTGTTCTCCATAAGTTTGATGACCTTGAATGGCTGAAACAGGGGGAGGTAAAAGGGCTTGGTAAAGTTGTCTTTATTCACTTTAACGGCAGTTCCCCGGTCAAGAGGGAGAGTAAACTCTTTGTGCCTCTGAAAGATGGGCCTCTCACGATCGCTTTCCCCAGGTATGAAGTAAAACCGCCTGCCTGCCGCAGCAGCAGGGTCATTGCAGAATCCGGCACACTGCGAATAGAGGCAGAGTCCGAACTTGTGGAGGATATTAATAAAATAGCAGTGAAAAACCTGAAGGACCGCAGCAACAGGGTCATTGCCAAAACAGCGGCAAGGGTGGCTGCAAAACAGGTTGCGATCAGGTCTGTTACAAAAAACGAGACAGCAAGGACGCTCCTTAATATCGCCAATATTTTTATAGAAAAGGCGGATACGAGGACATGGCGAACACTTCCCGGTGAGATATATCTGAGCCGCCTTTTTCTGCCTGAAGGTCAATATAGTGTATATATCAACCGGTGCGGGCAGGGGGACGAAGCAGTTGAGTCTGTAAACCTGAAGGCCGGTGAGACCAAGTTTATATTATTTGAATCGTAACAGGCAGGCACAAAGGCACATAGTGGCAAAGGCACAAAGTGAAAAAAAGGATAAAAACTTTTCTTGTATTTCTGTAACCCTTTGTGCCTATGTGCCTTTGCCACTTTGAGCCTGAGTAGTTACTTTGAATCAATGTATTGAGGAGAAAAACATGGAAGAGAGGCTTCAGAAGATTATAGCAAGATGCGGCATTGCCTCAAGAAGAAAGGCTGAAGAGATGATACTTGAGGGACTGGTGAGAGTGAACGGCAAGCCTGCAACAATCGGCATGAAAGCCGACCTTGAGAGGGATCATATTAAAGTGAAGGGTAAGCTTATCAGCAGGGCTGAGTCAAAAGTATACATGGCATTTAATAAACCCGTTAACTGTCTTACTGCCTCGCATGATGCCGAAGGAAGACCCACGGTAAAGGATTTCCTGAAAAGGGTGAAGGCAAGGGTCTTCCCTGTGGGCAGGCTTGACTTTAATTCAGAGGGACTGCTCATTTTGACAAATGACGGTGATCTGGCGAATGCAATATTGCATCCGAAAAAAAAGATACCAAAGACATATCGCGTGAAGATAGACGGTTTCCTGGAAGATAAGGATGTATTGAGACTGGAAAAGGGGATCAAACTTGAAGACGGCGTGACAGCCCCTGCAAAGGTCAGGAAGATAAAAAGGGCAAAGGCAAATTCCTGGATAGAGATTACAATATATGAAGGCAGAAAGAGGCAGATCAGGAGGATGCTTGAAAGGGTCAACCATCCTGTTATAAAACTGGTAAGGACCGGAATTAACGGGCTTGAACTCGGCAGCCTGAAACCGGGAGAATACCGTTATCTTACCCCCGGGGAAATCGAAAGGCTGAAGATAGAAACAAAAACTTAAATGAACTACCCCGCTGCAAGCTACGGGGAATTAACCCTGAAAGAAAATAAATGAGCCGTGTAGGATTCGAACCTACGACCCGCTGATTAAGAGTCAGCTGCTCTACCAACTGAGCTAACGGCCCAATAAATACAGCGCTAAGCTTTCAGTAATCAGCTTTCAGTTTTAATGAAGCGACGGCTAACAACTGAAAGCTGATTGCCGGTTTTGCCCTGGCAAAATTTCCTTGGCGCGCCTGGGAGGATTCGAACCTCCGACACCCGGCTCCGGAGGCCGATGCTCTGATCCACTGAGCTACAGGCGCATGTTTTAAAAAAATGCCCCGGTGACAGAGAGAGACGGGGACACGGTGAATTTTTCTCCTCTTCTCCGGCTCTCCGTGTCGGTTTAAAAATATGGGGTGAGTGAGGGGATTCGAACCCCCGACCCTCTGAGCCACAGTCAGATGCTCTAACCAGCTGAGCTACACTCACCGATTTCTGAGTTCAGAGTTATGAGCTTAGAGTTATGTATCTGATCTGAAACTCTCTACTTTAAACTCGTAACACCGGACTCTAAACTCCGGTTAAATGGCGCGCCTGGGAGGATTCGAACCTCCGGCCTACTGATTAGAAGTCAGTTGCTCTATCCAGCTGAGCTACAGGCGCAATCCTTTGGTAAACTGCCTGTAATTACGAAATTGCAGTTCAGATTTATTAACTGAGATTAGAATTTTTCTGAAGGCAACCAACCTCTCCGACTCCAATACTGAATATTTTAATCAAGACGTCTGAATATGGCAAGTATTGTCGACTTTTTCAATATTGATGAAATCGGAAAAAGTCAGAGAATGCCGTTTTTTGTCATTGCGAGCGGAGCGAAGCAATCTCTAACCGTCTGCTTTTAAAACAGATTGCTTCGTCGCTTTCCTCCTCGCAATGACTTTTTACCGGACAATTCTTCAGGAGCCTTCATTTATATTGTTATACAAGGCATTGTATTCATTTTCAAGCCACTTGTAATTTTTATCAAGTTTTTCCTGTTCCCTGGTCTTGCTCTCAAGCTCATCCATAAGTTTTTTCACCCTGATTTCAAGACCCGTCTTTTCAGCCGAAAGCTTACTGTATTCTGTTTTGCTTACATAATCAGCCTCTATCTTGCTGGTCAGTCCCTCAACCGTCTTCTCATAAGATGTTATTTTTTGTTCCAGCTCTTCATTTTCCTGCTCAATAGTCCCGATACACAAGTCAAGCTCTTTGTTGCTTTGTTCGATGTCGGCAATCAGCTCTTTATACTCCCTGGACCTCTCGGCCTCGGGGATCAGGGAGGCAATAGCTTTTTTTAATTTTGAATTAAAATTTTTTATTTTTTCGAATTTGCCCTGTAATTCATTAAACATGCTTTTCCAGCCTGAAAGTTCTTCATTTTTTTCTTTATGGTCCCTGATGCTGTGCCGGAGCTTCCCTATTTCCTCTTCGCAGGCTATCTCTTTTTCCTTCTGTTTCCTGTACCGGATGAACAAAAAGACGGCGAGCCCCAGAAAAATTAAAAGGAATTGAATAGTAAATAAAAATGCCAGTGCATTAATCCTGATCACTGTCTCTACCCTCTTTTTTCTCCTGTTTCTGCTCTTCTTCATCTGCTGCTTCGGGCTCTGTTTCCGGGTCCTGTTCTATATCCTGTGTATTTGTTGTTTCATTCTGATTCTCTGTGTCTGTTTCCTCTTTTTTATCTTCCTGTTCTGTCTCCTGTTCTTCCAATTCAGCTTCTTTCGCCTGTTCCTCGTTCTCTTTTTGTTCGATCTGTTGTTCTTCAGGTTCTTCCCGGTCTTCCTTTTCTTCCGGTGCTGTTCCCTGTTCATGTTTTTCGTGCTCTTCTTTTTCTTCCTCCACCTGCTGATCTCTTTCTTCTTCCGGCGCTATCTTCTGTTTCGGTTCTTCGTTCTCTTTTTGCTTAACCTGTTCCCCGGTTTCTTCCCTGACCTCCTGCTTATGCTCTTCCTGTTCTTCTTCTTTCTTTCTTGTTATCAAACCCTTAATCCTGCTTAAATTAAAGAGTCCCTTAGCCCCCCTCATCTCCATAAGGCTTTTTCTTTTGATATAAATGAAGACAATAATACCGAGCGCTAAGTTGATGGATAAAAACCTGGCGATTACTGTTCCCCATGATACTTCATCAATCTTTTCATATGCCTTATGCTCTTCCTCCACCTTTTCCTCTTCTGCGGGTTTTTGCTCTAAGGGCTCTTCCACTTTTTTCCCTGAACGTTCCGCCTCAACCTCTTCCCGTGATTCCTTTGCAGTTGCAACATTGAAGACAAATGACTTTTCCCTTTGAAATGTCTTTCCATCCGCCACAATCCTGAGCTTGTAATTCCCGGGCGAAAATGGCGCAATCCTTCTGTAAAGGATACCTTCCCCTTTATCAAACGGTTTTAATTTCAATGTCTTTCCACCAGGACTGGTCAGCTCAATATATATTTCAATTTTCTCCAGCACATCCGGTTCTTTTATGGTACTGCCTTCTTTTTCCAGCCAAACCTCAACATCCAGGGGATCTCCGAAAATTGAATATAACTGATTGAAATTGCTCATAAGCTTAAGATTCGTAATTACATAAGCCTTGTTATTTTCGCCTGTACTGAAAAGTATCTCCCATCTTCCTTCAAGCGGTTTTTTTACTGTTATCATGTCAAAATTATTTGATTCAAACCATTTAATATCCGGGGGCCTGTTTTTATAGGAATAACTCCGGCTGTCAGGGGCATTAAGCTGTATCCCGGTCTCCGGAGAGCCCTTGGTGGCAACGATGGTAAGTTCTTCGATTGATCTGTCCACAAGAAAGCCGTTCCTGCTCATCGGCAGCATGTCAGGGGACTTAAGGCTCTCGAATATAGAAGTAAATATTAAATGGAAATCTTTATCTGTAAGGGCGAGGTTATAAAATCCTCCAGTTCGTTTTGATAGCTTTTCAAGCAGCTCTCTGTCTGACTGCTCAGTGAATGCTATTGTATATACCCTGATTCCCTTGTCTTCAAGTATTGCCGTAAGTTCGTTTTTTATTTTATCAACAAGCTTCCTGTCCTCATCAGGGTCGCCAACATCCATCATGCCGTCGGACATAAGTATCATTATCTGATTGCTTTCCGCTTTTTTGTTCTCTGAAAGAAGATCAAGGCCTTTATTTAATGCATCATGCAGGTTTGTATAAAGCCCGTTTGAAGAAATCTTTTCAATGGCTTTGAAGAGTTTGTCGCTGCTATTTTCACTCTCAACAGGCGTTAAATGTATGATCGGATAACTCCTGTCACTGAAACTTATTACACCGGCTCTGTCATTTTCTCCCAGAAGGGAGATGAATAATTTGGCAGCCGGAATGCGCAAAGAGAGGGGATCTGTCTTTTTCATGCTTCCCGAGCTGTCCATAACAAGAACAACATCCATGCTGCTCTTATCCCCGGAATAAGAACTGCCCGAAGCAAAAACTGCAGCAGCGGCTATTAAAACTATGACAACGGCTTTTAAATTAATCTTCACAACAGGTATGGCTATCCCTTCTCTTTAATGCTATTTGTTGGAGTCTGTCTATAAACATAGTAATTGAGCCGTCATTCCCGCATTCTGTTGAGCGGGAATCCAGTCTTTTCAGTGAGTTCTGGATGCCCGATTAAAAACTTCGGGCATGACGAAAATAAAAAACAGCAGTTTATGCACAGACATTATTTATCCTTCCCTTATTTCATTCTCTTCAGAATCTCATAATTTATTGTATTTACTGTATATATCGCACTTTTGAGAGAACAACTTTAGCTGTCTTGTATGCTGGAGGGGAGCGGGAAAAAATATGAAGAGAATAACTGGTCGGGGCGGAGGGATTCGAACCCCCGACATCCTGCTCCCAAAGCAGGCGCGCTACCGGGCTGCGCTACGCCCCGAACTGTTTAGGTTATAAAATATTTACATTAAAAATCAATTCCGGGAAAAAGGGCGAAGGATATTCTCAGAGTAATTTTTATTTTACTTCAGCTGATGCAAAGACCCAGTTTTCACAGAAAGACGGGATAAAGGCGGTGATATATTTAATGTTCCTGAAATATTTTGGCAGTATCTTCCTGAGAAGCCTGATTGTTTCCGTATCAAACTCGGAACAGCACTGCATACTGACAATACCATTTTTGTTTAAATTGTTTTTCACTTTGGAGAAAATCCGGCTGAGAAACTCTGTTCGATCCATTTTCGTTATGGCTTCCGGATGCATTGTCAGGTCGTAGATTATTGCATCAAAACCATGCCTTAAATCCAGAAACTTATTTGCGTCGTCTATTACGATATTTGATTTCTTATTATCAAATGCTTTTTTGCAGACTGCCGGCATATATTTTTTCGCAGCCTTGATTACTTCCTCATCTATCTCAATTAAATAAGCCCTCCCGGGCTTGTATTTTAACACCTCTCTCAGCACTCCGCCGTCTCCACCGCCGAGGATTGCCACACTTTTAAAACTGTTTTTTCTCTCAATAACCGGCGAAACCATATTTGCATCATAGATGCTGGCGTCTTTTTCAGTAATCTGCAGGTCTTTGTCTAAAAACATCATCCTGCCGAAACTTTTGTTTTCTATGATATCAAGCTGCTGATATTTTGTTCTTTTGCTCAGAAGCGACTTATCTATGTGATATTTAACTTCAAAACCTGTTCCTGAAAAAGAGGTTATCCAGTTTTTCTGTTTTACTTCAAGTGGGTTTCCTCTGTGAATTTCCATTACCCTGACAGTCTTCGGCTTCAGTTTGCCCTTGAGAAAACTCAGCAGCTTGTTCACGTTTTTCGATCCATTGGCACATGTGAATATGTCTATGGATGCATGTCCGGCCTCGGGATACGTATGTATTGCGATATGCGATTCACTGATCACCGCTATGGATGTCACCCCGACCGGATGGAACTGCTTGCCAATCAGGCTTACGAGCGTCAGACCGCTTTTCTCAATGCCCTGCTTTAATACCTGTTCCAGTTTTTCTTTGTTGTTCAGGATATCTTTTGAGCAGTATATGAATTCTGCTATAATCTGTCTTCCTAACGGTTTCATGATTAATTTTTATGATTTAAACTCTGTATTGAAAAAGGTATTAACGAACCGCATTCATGAAGAATTTCAACTGTTACAATGCCTGTAATGCAGTTTTCCGGGAGCTAATTATAGCAATTACATCATAAATTGTCCACATCAATATTTTTAGGTTCTTTCTCATTTCAAGTGGGTAAACCAACTTTACTGAAATCTAATTTACCTGTAAGAAGGTAAATTATTGTTTCAAAGTTTTTAAAAGTTCTATATCCTCTTGCTTTTGCTTTAGCAGCTTGCACCAAACTGTTAAGACCTTCTAATATGCCATTGTTAATTTTACTGTCATACCATCTTAGCACTCCAGCCCAGTGGTTTTTTATT
>BDSY01000069.1 GCA_002897895.1 bacterium BMS3Abin06 | reverse complement strand
TTCCGGTCGGCAGCGGGACATCAAGCTTGACGTCGATATTGTTTCGCAATGCTTCTTTGTAGCGGTCAACGTCGACAAGCTCGGCAATAGCCTTTTCGTGTATGAAACGGATGATGTCGTGAAAGGTCTTGCAGGCCCCGGGTGTGAAATTTTCCAGGAGCGGGTCAATCAGGTTTAAGGGCGTGATATACCTGAGTATCTTTTTAAGGAGCCTGAATTCATCGGTCTCCGTTAAGACAATATCCTGTCTAAGCCTGTACTTTAAAAGTTCCCTGACTATTCCCGCATAAATTTTGTTGTCCTCTGCGTCAACAGTGATCTCGTCTCCATGTTTCAGGATGGTTGTGCCTGTGCCTGTATTCACTATCGCAGGCACCTGGAATTCCCTTGCAATGTTCGACATATGGCTTGTGGGTGTGCCTATATCGGTAATAATGGCTGAAGCCTTCGGCATTATTTTAATAAAGTGGGATGAATCGTGTCTGGCTACGAGCACCGAACCAGGAGTAAAGTTCCGGAGGTCTTCCATGCGTTTGAGGATAAAGACCCTGCCCGCCCCTATGCCCCTTGTTGCGATCTTTCCCCGGTTTTCCATTATGACCGGATATTTACTGAGGCTGGATGTAATGTTAAAGGCCGTATCACCTGCATGCTCGGATATCCTTAAAGGTCTTGACTGAAGTATGAATGTTTTACCCTTTCCGTCTATGGCCCATTCTATATCCTGAGGTTTTTTCATGTAATGTTCGATAAGCACTGCCTGGCGGGCGAGATTCCTTAGCTGTTCCTCGCTGAGGCATTGTTCTTTCTGTTTTTCGCCGGGCATGCTGACTTCCTCAACACCACCGCCTTTAACGGCAACAACCGCTAAATGCTTTTTGCCGGTTTTTTTCTCGATTATCGCGAACGGCTCCTCTTTCCGGACAATGTAGTGGTCCGCATCAACGTAACCGTCTACAACCGTTTTGCCCAGCCCCCAGTTGGCGCTGATAATAACCACTTCGTTATTCAGGTCATTCGGATCGGATGAATACATTACCCCGCTCACCTTTGCATCCACCATTTTAACGCAGCCTACGCTCATGGCCATCATCGGTTTATCCTTCGGCATTATCAGGTCCTTGTATGATATTGCGCGGGGTGAATAAAGACTGGCCAATACCTCTTTATACGCCTTCTCAAGCTTTTTTATATTGGCCGGCACATTCAGCACAGTCTCAAACTGGCCTGCAAAGGAGAATTCAAGGTCTTCTTTTTCCGCGCTGCTCCTTACGGCTATACGGCATGCCCCCCCGTCTTTGCCCCTTAATATCTCGAGGGCCTTTTCAATAGACGATTCAAGATAGGGCGGCAGTTTTCCTTTCCTGAACAGGTTTTGCACTTCAGCAAAAAAAGACTCGTCAAGGTAGTCTTCTTCCATGAGGATCTCCTTTGCGGTTTCATGTTCGCCTGCTTCGGCAAATGTAATCGCCGACATAATATCTTCCTGATGGGAACGCCTTGCGGCTTTTCTGTATTTCTGTTTTAAAGATTTGATCTTTTCTTCTATGCGGTTGTATTCCACGAAATCCCTGAACGCGCCTGCTGTAATGGCAAAACCTTCGGGCACGTCAAGCTTGAGGTGATTGGTGAGCTCTGCAAGGCCGGAATTTTTACCGCCGACTTCGTCGGACATCTCCCATGAGATATCCTTATAAAAAAGAACCGGTTCTCTCACGTCTAACGGGGACTTGCCCTGCAGTATCCTGTTGATCTGATCGCTGATCTTTTCAAAAATGCGGTGGAGATGGAGATACCTGTTATGCGAAAGCGAGTTGAGATTATATATGGACTGGAATACCGAATCGGCAAGCTCGGAGTATGATTTTTTTATATAATTAATATCAAAGATGTAATTGCCCCCGAGTTTGTCTCCCATGTCCGCCATAATTTCAAGTGAGCGGTTGTTGGTGTCCAGCACCTGTCGGAAACGGTTAAAAACAACCCTGACAGGCAGCTTTACATCCGCACCCGGCCTCTTTTTTGTGAAATAATTTTTAACTTTATCTATAAGCTTCATCATTCTTAAATTCAAATCCGAAAGTTTAGCAGGCTTTTCATATTAATGAATTTCTTCTGCAGGTCTGTAATTAGTATTCAGGTTTCCGGACATGCTCTAATTATATTTTAGCATGCATCATTTGCATATATAAATCAGGAGGCGATAGTCTTTGGCCGGATAAAGTAAATATGCCGGCAAGAATAGATTAGACATTCCCGTCCTGTTTATGCAACACTCAGGTAAATGACCGGAACTTAAATGCCGGTGTTTTGATGATAGCTGAATGCTCAGCAGGCTGGACAACAGGCAGGCAGCGGCAGATGGGCGTTTTTAATTCACTCTTTTTTTGATTCGGATATTTCTTTTTCAGCATTGCGGATCACCTGTTTGATTGCATCGATCTCCACGGGCTTTGAAATAAAGTCGAAGACGCCTTTTCTGAATGCCTGCTTGGCTGTCTCCACCTCTGCGAATCCGGTGATCATGATAACTTTAGTGCCGGGATTTTTCCTTTTTGCGGTTTCCAGTATCATCATTCCGTCAACGCCTTCCATCTTAAGGTCAGTAACAATGATGTCGTAGGTATTTTTCTCAAGCTCATTTATGGCATGCACGCCGTCATCGAAAACCGCTACCTCATAACCGGCCTTTTCCAGAATCTGTTTAAGCCGCCTGCATACTATGGGTTCATCATCAATGACCATTAGCCGGCATTTTTCATTTCTCATGCACTACCCTCCACTGTGAGAATCCGGACTTTTTGCTTCCGGCATCTTTGTTGAGCCATCAGCTTTCAGCGGTCAGCTCTCAGCTTTAAAATAAATAATCAGCGCCCAAAGGTGGCTATAAGGCATGGATGTGAGACTTTAAATTTATTTGCTGATAGCTGATAGCTGAGCACTTTATATATATTATACATTACCCCGCTAATGGCTGCCGCCGCCTTTAAATATAACGCTCACAATAAACCCGGCTGCAATGGCTATCAATAAGGAGGCAATGCCGTAGACCGAAGAATTGTTAAAAGCCATGTTGGAAATAAATTTAAGGGCGCCTACTGTTTCAACTACGAGGGATGTTTCATTATAATCCTGAACCACACCGTCTTTAACGGAATAAACACTTACCGTATATTCCAGCGGCGGGGCCTGGTACGGCCAGTCCATCTTTAATTTGTAGATTTTTTTATTGTCTTTTATCTCTGTTTCTATCCTGTCGGTGAAAATACCGTAAATCCCGTTTTTTTCCTTGAATTTTACGAATTCCCCGACCCATTTCACTTTATCGGACTCATCGCTCACAGGGGAGACCTCGACAAGTCTCTTAAACGCATCATATCCAAGTGAATATTTTTCCTGCTGTTTCTCACTTAATATTGAGCCGATCTTATTTGTAGCGTAAACAAGATAAACATCAGAGACATGATTGAACTCAAGTTCACCGATATTCATCCAGAAGACCCCGCCTGCCTTTCCTTTTTTCCGCAAATCAAACTTACTCTCCGGTGAACTGAACTTTATAATAATTTCTTCATCAGGCCTGGTCTCACCGGTTACAACGAGTTTACTGCCGTGATAAAGAGAGGTCACGGAAATGCGGGACGGAGAGATTTCGGACGTAAGGGATAAAGCGTTTGTTGCAAAAAACATAATCAAAAAACATGCTGCAATTAAATCAAGCAAGCCTCTTTTATTAATGATGTTCATATTAGTGGCCTCCTTTGAGTGAGAGAAGCAGGGAAGGCTCCAGAAGCAGGTCCAGTAATATTTTAACCGTGACCACGAGAACGATTACGGCAAGGAGTATCTTTAACTGGTCCCCGTGGAGCTTCCTGCCGAGTTTGGTCCCTATCTGGGCCCCGAAGGTTGAACCGAGCAAAAGCAGCACCGCAAGCACAAAATCTACAGTATGGTTTACGTATGCCTGCAGAAAGGAGACCTCAATGCATGTAAACAGTATCTGGAACAGGCTCGTGCCCACAACTACGTGCATGGGCATCCTCAGGAGATATACCATAACCGGCACCATGAGAAATCCTCCGCCCACGCCCATAATAGCGGCAAGCACCCCTACGAAACCGCCAAGCACGATGACCAGCAGGGCAGAGTGCGTTACTCCGGATTTTTCAAATCTTGTCTGAAGAGGAAGGCTTTTGAGAAATTTCACAAAACCCGACTCCTTCTTCGGCGCTGAGGGAGTTTCAGCAGCCTGTGTTCCCTGCTTTGCGTGTTTGGCCTTTTTAAGGGATTGGAGGCTTTCAAAAAACATATAAGCCCCCACGATGCCGAGCATCAGGACGTAGGTTACTTTTATAACAAAATCGGCATTGCCCATCATCCTGAGAACCTTTATCAGTTGAACGCCTCCAAGACCACCGACGAAACCGCCGATAAGCAGGTATATACCCATTTTAAAATCAACGTTACCGAGCCTCCAGTGTGCAAATGTACCGGATGTGGAGGCACCGACTATCTGAAGTGAATCGGAAGCTGCGGCAACAGTGGGAGGGATGCCGATCATAATCAAAAGAGGGGTCATCAAAAAACCGCCGCCTACGCCGAATAAGCCTGAAAGCAGGCCGACCAGAAGACCCAGCCCTACAATAAGCGGCAGGCTGATACTCGTTAATGCAATCGGTAGATAAAAATACATTTCTTATCAATCCTCCTTTTCTTTTTTTCTTCACGCATGAAAATTTTATGTTTGTAAAATTCAGAATTCTCCGACATACAGATTAATGACAAAAAACACTGCTTGCTGGAAGGAGATTTATCTTCTTCAAAATAGTGTTTAAGCATAGAAAAATTTCATGCAGTATGTCAAACAAAAGAGGTTTTGTTTTTTTTATAGAGGATTAAGATAAAATTATGTTTCAGAATACAACAAAAAATTATTGTTTGTAATTCAAATTATGAATGTTGTAATCTTTAGAAACAAATGCATTTAAGAATCTGGCATAAGATGATTATCGGGATTACTATCCCCTCCGTTATTGCACTGGCAGGCGGCTTGCTCACTTACGGATACATAAATAATGTCCAGAAAAGGCAGGCTTATTCGCAGATAGCGGATGACATAAATAACCATGTCCTTGAGGTAAGAAGAAACGAAAAGAATTTTTTCCATTTTAAAGATGCCCGGTATCTTGATAATCTCCATAATGCAATTGCAGTCCTCGATAACTCCATTAACAACATCTCCAGGCAGGCAATTGAAGAAATAGGGGGAAAAGATTTTTCCCTGATCCAGGACTCTATCAGAAAGTATCCCGATCTTATAAATAAACTATATGAAAATTACCAAGAGGAGACAAAGGTTACTGAAAAAGTCAGGACAGAGGGCAGGAAATTAGAGGCCTTTGTGGCAAATGGGAACCATGCAAAAGGGCTTACAACAAGCTTTATTCTTCACCTGAGGCTTTTAGAAAAAAACTACATGCTTTTCCGTGACAAAGAATCTTTCAATAAACTGAACAGCGGCCTTTTGCAGATAAAAAATGTTACCCCGTTTTGTTACGAATGTGCTCCTTACATTGATGCCATTCATGATCTTTTTGCAACCTATAAAAAAAGTGATTCGCTGATTAACGAGATTCAGGCAGCGGGAAACAGGCTTGAGGAAGTCACAAACAGAATAGCGCTCAATGAGAGACAAAGAATCGATTCGTTTATTACAAAGACAAAACGACTGCTGCTTGCCGCTCTTATCCTGCTCTGCACATTAGGGCCGTTGATAGTATATAAGACCGCCACATAT
>BDSY01000068.1 GCA_002897895.1 bacterium BMS3Abin06 | reverse complement strand
TCATGGGGCGGCATTAGATTGATTATCTTTTGATATATCCCGTACTGTCCTTTCCCTCCTGGATATTGCATGACAACATTATCACATATGAAACAGAGGTTGTCAAGTCGGAGATTAGATTTTCTAAAGATTCAGTTATGCGCTTCTCAGGGTTGTAAGGAATTAGATCCTTTTGCTTGAAAAATCGATCATGCCTGAAAAAATGGAAATTGTGCGAAAAGTTTTTTTACTTATTCCTTAAACTCATTGTTTTTCAGAATAAAATAAGTTTACCGAGAATTGCTGTTTCAGGACGGTCCTGAATTTTTAAAATAGGAGGATGCCATGAAGAAAATCATGAAACTTATTGCCAATACAATAATCATTTCAGTTCTGATAAGCCTTGCTGCTACAGACAGTGTCAACGCCGGAAATATTTTTCAGCCGGAGATAGAAGCGGCGGCTGACCTGATTGTTGAGGCATGGATTGAGGGAAATACTGCGGAAATGAAAACAGCCGGGGAAAAACTCCTGAGATATGAAGCGTACATGATTGCAGCAGGAGAGACGGATAGAAAACTATCATATTTAAGACGTTTGCCCGTATCACTGAACAGTGACACAAATAAGACAGCAGCCTATATCTTCCTGCTTCAGCAGGATCAGATGGGAATCGGTCTTCTGCCAAAAGATTTATTCGAAGGGCAGCGTTTTGAATTTCAGCAGAGGAGGCACAACAAATGAAAGCAATCAGTTTTCTGTATACATACATTGGCCCTGCGGTATTTCTTTTATTGCCGCTGTCTGTAGTTACTTCTTCCCTTGTCATGTATGTAGTTTACTCAATACTTGCAAAAAGAAGGGCTAATGAGTGGGTGTATGTGTTGCTGGCAAACGGACGTGAAGCAGCGCTTTTAATAGGATTCGCGGGCAGCATTCTGGCTATGACAAAGTCATTTCAGGCAAATGGAGCATCACCTGTTGAGATCAGGGACAATATGTTTCTTATACTTGCAACAGGATTCTGGTCTTCATTATTCGGAATTTTTATTTCACTGAAAGCAAGAGCAGGGCTGCTTTTACTGAAAAGCTCATGAGAAGGAGACTTGAAAATAATATTTATGAGGTTATCAGATAATGAAAAAAATTGTTTCATCATCAAATATTGTATTTGCCGATTTTATGCTCTTGGTTGCATCAGCACTGATAGGCTTAAATTCAGTCATGTCTTTTTCTGAAGAAATACAGATGCCCCCGGTAAAGCTGCCGGAGACGCAGGAATTGAGGGGGTCCGGTTTATCCGATACGTCAAGTTTGTTTATTACCATTATACAAGGAGAAAACGGCAATACATATTTTCTGAAACAGAGGGAGGTGAAGCCTTGGGAACTGCTAAAACTGATTCAAAAGATAAAGGCAACTTCAGTAGTGTTAAGGATAGATCAAAAAGCAGTCTTCGAATGGCAGGAGTTCTTCCGTCTCACTTCAGAACTTATGAAGGCAGGAGTGAAGCAGATCAGTTACGCAGCCATTCAAAAGGATGGTGCGCGGCAATGATAAAGATAATAATATCGTTAGCTGTAATAGTTCTTGTATGGATGGCCGTATCAGGGGATTTGACTTTGCAAGACATGCACGACCTGAATCGAAAAGTTTTCAAGCTGAAAGAAAGCGTTCGGGCAGCCTATGATAAAGCTGCACGTGGAGAGCATAGCAGTACACAGCTAATTGATGCCAAAACCGAAGGGAGTGAGAAAGATGCGGCAAAGGCAGAAATTATTGAGGGCGATTACGGTGAAACGGCTGTGGAAGATGACAAGGATAAACCTGCGCAGAAAGAGTCCGCTGAAGCAGCAGCGGAAGAAATTACAGGGGTTATAAGCCCGAATCAGAAAGAGGATAAAGACATCCTTACTGGCGAGGAACTGAAATCTGTTTTATCAATACTTGATGAAGCGCAAAAATATCTGAGAAAGCCGCCTTCAAATTCCGGTTGGGGGCCAGATGATGATCAGGATGAGAAGAACAGTTACAGAACAGAGATAATTAAAAAAAAATATTGAAATGGGCGGATGAAATCGGTGTCAATCCATCTTTAGCTATGGCTGTGGCTTATATAGAATCCGGGTTTAACGTAAATGCAGTATCTCCAAGAGGCGCGGTAGGCGTTTTCCAGATAATTCCTGCTACAGGAGAAATATACGGAGTCACCAGAAAGGAACTGTTTGAAGCGGACGTAAACATTCAGGTGGGGATTCATTATCTGAAAGCCATGTTAAGGCTTTTCAGGGATACCGATCTGGCGCTGGCTGCCTATAATGCAGGTCCCGGGAAAGTCGTTGAAGCAGGCTACAGGATTCCCGAAATACGAGAAACCCGCAACTTTGTAAGGAGAGTAAAGTATGCTGCCGGAAGATACTAACAGAAAGGAACCTGGCTGTGATCTTGAACGGCTGTTCAATAATTTTAAAAAACAGGACAATTGTTCTAAAAAGATAATGTTAAAAAGACTGGTCGGCAGTTTTTTCAGGAGATTAGAGTTTAATAAGAGCATATTAACTATATCGCTTTTTCTCATCTTATCAATTTTGATCCATGCCGTATTGATTGAGGCTATATATCATATGGCTACAACAAACAATATTGAGAAAGAGAAAATGGATAAAGCTGTCTTTAAGATAAAAACTCCAGGGGATGAAACCGTTAAGAAAAAAACTTCAGTCCTGCCCAAAAAAGCAAAGGAAAGAATGTCTGAAAAAAGAGCTGAAATTATAAAACCGGCTAAGACTAAAATCAGGCCTAAAGCCGCAAATCTCTCAACAAAAGAATTAGAGGCGCTTGGTAAAAGATATATATCAGCGGTCAGAGAAGGGAGATTCCCTGCCCTTACTATCTCGTACAACAAGCCGTTTACTTATCTGAAAGAAATGTATGCAATTGGAGCTGTAACCGTACTGCATGACAGTATAAGCAGCAGGACGTATAAAATTGATCTTTTCAGTGATGCAGTTAAACCTTTCGTTAAAGATGATTTTAAAGGGTTTTCGTTTTTCAAGAGGATAATAGACGACCGGCCACTGGATGTGAAAATAAAACATGCAGCCTCAATGATAGGAACATCTGCGAAATTGTTAGAGCTGTTGCTGCTGGTGCCGATGTCTGTTGAGAAACGCTGGATCGGCCATCAGATCACCCTGTTTAATGATAAAAATCTCAAAATATCAGAAATAGAGACTGTTGAAGCCACGTTCCGGAATAGAAAGCTTAAGATAACACGAGTACGGTTAAAAAATGGCAGGTCAATAAGAATGACCGATAAATACGGCATATAAACCGGAGGGATATTATCATGATCCGCCACGGGAGCAGTCATGGACTGGCAGTGTTAATCTGTACGTTAACATCCGGCTTTCTTATTGCCATGTTGAAAGCTTATCTGCCTGATCTGCTGATAGTTTTTAGCAAAGTGAGTATTTTTTTATGCACATTATTAGGCCTGCCTTATCCCCCTAAATCTGTGGAATTAATTCTTGTAGCATCGGTTATGGCCTGTATCTGGGGAGCGGCTTTTACTTTTATGCATAAAGAAAAGAGGTAAGAGTATTTTTGACTTTTAAAGAAAATAACGCCCGTCAATAATAAATATTTCACTTAATGGGTCAGGTACTCCCTGGCTTTTTTATTGGGATGATAATGACAGAGGAGAATAAATAGAAGAGACAATAAAAAGTATTTATTGCATGAAGGTCACATTATAAAGTCTGTTGGCGACTCTTTAAGTAAATGAAAGTGAAGAGCAAATTAAAAGAGCCGGAGTATTACTTCAGGGTAAGAACAGTCTGGCCAAATATTATTTATGGGAAACCTGCAGGAGAGAAAAAGAAAAGGCGCAGTCGTCTTATCAAAGGAAAAGAACCAAACCAGCTATAGCTTGTTCACTATGAAAGATATGGTCGGATATAATTTTTCACATATCGGGGAATATGAAGAATACAAGGAGATGATGCTGAAGGTTTTCGGGATAAATATAAAGAATTGCAGGCTCAGGCGCAATCTTACCCAGGAAGAGGTTGGTGAACTGGCAGGGATTAACCCGAAGTATCTTGGTGAAATAGAAAGAGGGGAAAAGAATCCGACAGCGCTTGTGATTTTCAAGCTTTCCCGGGCGCTTGATGTATCGGTCTCTGAGATTCTGTCAGAGGGGGACAATCCGCATATAAATAAAAAATTCATAAAAAAGGTTGAAAGGCTCTGTGAAGGGAAAGGAAAGAAAGATATGCAGAAGCATTAAAAATTCTGGAAATATTATTTGAATGAGATCATAGAGGATTCTTTGAATCCAGAAAAACCAATATGGAGGAAGATCAATTATGAAGAAGATGATTTTTGTGACAGTTATCTTATCAATCATGTTAACTGCATGTGCGACATCACACACGTTAGATGAAAGGGGCAAAAGTTTTGTATTCAAAAAAGAGCCGGGGATTATTATTGGCAAAACTACAAAGAGGGATATATTTGAGATTTACGGACAGCCCACAAACAGCAATATATTAGGGAAATATGAGGTTCTTAAGTATGAATATTCGAGAACTTCATTTGAAACCGGAGGGGCGGGCGGAGCTCTTTTAAGAGCGCTTCCGGGAGTAGGCGAAGCAATGTTAATCAAGGATTTATCAACTGATCAGGGGCGTGCAAACCAGAATAAAACTGAATGGCAGGAAATGCAGGTTTATATAGAGCTTTCATCAGGAGTGGTAAGGGACTATTTTTATCATGATAGTGATTTAAATGGTCATGATGAATCAGAATCTCTTCTGCTTAAGTCAATAGAGGCTTTTAAACAAAACAAAAATGAAGTGGGGATGAAAATGCTGGAAAAAGCTGTAGCTTTGAATCCCGATAATCATAGAGCCTTAAACAGCCTGGCCTGGAGATTAATTGACCTCAGTATAGATATAGACAGGGGAGTAGAGCTTGCAAAAAAGGCTGTTGAAGTATTTCCGGATTCGCCCTACAACAACGGGACTTTAGGTGTCGGGTTTTATAAAAAGGGCGATCTTGAAAATGCCGAAAAATATCTGCAAAATACTGTTAATTTATTCCCTGTCTATTCCCCAACTGATGGAAAATCTCTTATGCATGACAGGGCTATGTTGCAAACAGTGAAGAATCAAAAAAAGCAGTAAAACATAGTGTGAGTCAAATATTTAATAATAACCTTGCTCCAAATCATACGCTCGATCCGGGGCTCTATGACTCAGACCGGCAGTATAATAGATTCTGTTGATTCATTAATCGTGTCCCTGGACGATTCTTATAATAGCAATCTTTTTTATGTATTTTCAGGCGAAGGCTTAGGATTCAAAGAGATAGACAAGGTGTTTTTGTTTTCAAAGGAATAGTTTTTGTTTTACCAAGTTATGACGGAGTCAGCAATGAACCAATTAAGTCTGTTTGACATAGAGGCGTATCTGAGTCGTGGTATGGATTATGATGACAAAGGGAAACATAAAAAGGCCATAGATGAATTTAATAAGGCACTGGAACTAAATCCTAACTGTGCGAAGGCATATAATAGCCGCGGATTAGCCTATATGCACCTGAAACAATACAAAAAAGCTGTTCATGATTTCAGGAGAGCTATAAACCTCAGGTCTGAATATCACAAAGCTCATAATAATATTGCTGTTTGCTATTATCACATGAATGAACTGCCTCGCGCAATTTATTTCTATAGTTGCGCATTAAAACTAAAGCCGGATTATGTTAAAGCGTATCAGGGACGTGGTATTTCATATAACGAAATGGGGGAATACGGAAAAGCTCTGAATGATTTTAATAAGGCAATTGGACTCAGTCCGGATAATGCAGAATTGTACTATGATTGCGGGAATATCTTCATGGCAATGAAGAAGTATGAGAAGGCTATAGCTAATTACGATATTGCAATAAGTATGAAACCTGACTTTATTAAAGCCTATAATAACCGTGGCGTGTGCTATAGAGAGATGTCGCTTTATCACAGGGCTATTGCTGATTTTACACTGACTATCCTTAAAAAGGAAGGCCATGAGGCAGGATACGGCAATCTTGGCAAATGTTATGAAAAAATGCAGCAATATAAGAAAGCCGAGATTTGTTATCAAATAGCTGTATATATAGAGCAGAGTGATGTTTTTATGAAAGATGCTTTGTACTGTGTAAGACAAAAGATAAAAGACGGGCAGGCTATAAGTTGGAAGCACATTGAAAATTGCAGTGGTGTTTTATTATGTGGGGAAATATACTCAAAATCTTAAAGCGAGATTCTTAATAGTTTATGTTTGAGACAGTACGGAGGGAAGTATAATGAAGAGCAAAGAAACAAAAAAAATGAATAACAAAGAGAAAAAGAATAGCAAGGAAATCGAAATTGTTAAGGTTAGCAAGATAGCTGAAAAGGTGCTGTTTGGAGAAAAAGGCTATCCTCGAAGAAATTAATAATAGCGATAAGAAATATGAATAACAAAATCTACTGGACAGTGATTGGCGGAGTATTCACCCTGAATATGCTCGGCTTGCTTATGGATGCAGCATGGATTCGTGGAACCGGCAACCCCGGATATCTTGCCTATGACATCAAGTACCGCGGCCACATTCCGTTCTGGTTGTTTGCCGAGATTGTCTTTCTATCAGTAACCCTGATAGCTTACTTCTTTTTTACAGGTGCACGGCTTCGTATAACATGCGGCCATGTAAATAATTATGGCAGACTCCCCGTTAAACTCATGGGTGTATATTTGATACTAATCCCTGCTATTCTGGCTTCGTTTCTGCTTATAAGCCCTGATAAATTAACTAATGGAAAACTTATGGATGTTCTTCTTAATAAAAGAGTTGTTTATTTGGAGGGCAAAATTACGCAGACCGAAGCTGAACGAATTGGAAGAGCCATAATGCTGCTGAATGCTCAGGATGAGTCGAGGGACATTACCCTTTACATTAACAGTAATGGTGGAAGCGTAATGGCAGGGTTGAACATCTATGATGCGATAAAGCAATCAAAGGCGCCGGTTACCGGGATTGTCCTAAACAAAGCAGTCTCTATGGCTGTCATTGTTCTACAGGCCTGCAAGACGAGAAAGGCGCTTGAGTACAGTCATATCCTCATTCATAACATCGAGATAACAAATGCCTGGCACAAATATGAGGAAAACTTGGAAGAAGAACTGGAAGATGTTAAGTTTGTCCAGCAAAATCTTAACAGATTGCTTGCTGAACACTCCGGCCTTCCTGTAGAGGAGATACGGAAATTATCCAGGAAGGAGAAAGTGTTGCGGTCTGACGAGGCAAAGGAACTTGGATTTATTGATGAAATTATCTGAGTTTGCAAACTACTTCCCACCGTTCCCTAACATCTATGCCAATCAATAGGTTGGCAAATTTTGTCATGTATGAACGGATAAGGGGGGCGCGGATTGACAAACGACAAACAAAAAGTAAACATAACAAAAAACCTTATTATAATTCCGCTAACCGTTTACGGTTGAGAGTTAAACATAGAGCCTGTGCATAAAGGAGATATTGCAATTCAGCCTAAAGGCGCTTGCCCGGTCACTTTGATGTGTCAAAAAAGTTTTCCTGATTGCTATCATGTATACCATATTAAGTCGCCTGTTTGTAAGCGGTCACAGGGTGCAGGGGGCAGTTATCAGGGCGCAGAATAAAACTTAAAGATTTGGATGTCTGGAAAAGAGCAGCACGGTTGAACGCTGATATGTTTTTTCTGCACCCCGCACCCTGTAAACTGCACCCTGTAAACACTTGCCGTTATTTTGACACAGGGGGATCATCCCTATATTATGATTTATATCATTGCCGGGTTTTTAAAGTTGTGTCATCATGTACAGTCACAGGTGTCCTTTTTGAGAGCTTGCGAATCACAACTTAATAATAAGGAGCATTAATATAATGAAACGTGTCGGCTGGCAGGTTATCCTCGGGGCGGCTTTAATCAGTCTCTCCGCAATTCTTTATTATCTCCATTATACAATTTTCATGGATGCACACCACATCTTTATCTACCTGCTTGGAGATATTGCATTTGTGCCCATTGAGGTCCTGCTGGTCACGCTGATTATCCACCGCCTGCTGCATCAAAGGGAAAAACGCATATTAATGCAGAAACTCAATATGGTTATAGGAGCATTTTTCAGCGAAGTGGGGACAGGTTTGTTAGGATGTCTCTCAAACTTTGACAATAGTTCATTAAAAGATAATAAATATCTTCTTGTATCCGGTAATTGGTCCGGTAAGGATTTCAGTGCAGCCATCAGGTTTGCAGATAATCTCGATCCCGAAGTTGACAGCCGGAAAGGCAATCTGAAAGACTTGCGTGAATTGCTTGAGGAAAAGAAGGCATTTATGCTGCGGCTCCTGGAGAATCAGAATCTGCTTGAACATGACTCTTTCTCAGACCTCCTCTGGGCGGTATTTCACCTGTCCGAAGAGCTGACAGCGAGGTCCGACCTGTCGGAGTTGCCTGATAAGGACTGCGAACACCTCTCAGGAGATATAAAACGCGCATATACTCACCTGATCCGTGAATGGCTAAGATATATGAAGCATTTGAAAAATGATTATCCGTACCTGTTTTCCCTTGCTGTAAGGGTAAATCCTTTTAAAAGCAACCCGTCCCCGGTAATCCGGGATTAAGGGCTTGCCGTGCCCCCCTCGCAGTTGCCGTCTTTACCGCACTCTCTGCAAGAAACGGTTTTTTGTAATAGTTCATCTCCCTGCACTTCCCCCTGTCAGGCTTTTTATGAACAGCAAAACTGAACAGAAACTTCCCCTTTTTCCAAAGGAGGGATGAACTATTACAATATTTTGATGGAAGGGGAAATTGAATGAAAGAAACGTCAGCTTAAATTTCAACGTTGACACGGCATGGGGGATGTGGTATACAGGACATAAGAATCGGCATGCATCTTTTCAGCCTCGGCGGCCATGGGGGAAGGGAAGAAGACAATGAGCACAAAGCAAGAGGAGGATAGAGATGATGAAAAAAAGAGTTGCCCCGTCGGCCACAACCGGAGTCAGTAAAGATCATAAGGGGGAAGTCAGGATAGAGCTGCCTGTAATAATGACATGCAGCACCTGTTCCATAACCCTTGACCGCAGTCTCCGCGCCTTGGACGGTGTCAGTGAAGCAAATGTCAACTATGCCTTGCAGAAGGCTTTTGTTACATACGACCCGGCCCGTATAACTATAGCCCGGCTTGTCAAAACAATCAGAGATGCGGGCTATGAAGTCGGCGCGGAAAAGGTCTCTCTGAAAATCACGGGTATGACATGCGCCTCCTGTGTTACAAAGATAGAGGATGCCCTGAAGGCTTGTCCCGGCGTTATCCGTGCAGATGTAAATCTTGGCTCCAGCAGCGCAAACATCGAGTACCTGCCTTCAATGACGGATATGGAATCCCTGGGGAAAAGCATAGAGTCTGTTGGATATAAGGTAAGCGCTGAGGATGCCCCGTCAAAAGAAGAGGATGCAAAGCTCAGGGAGTACAGGACACTTTTCAGGAAATTCATTGTTGCCGCGGTCATATCCCTGCCCGTTGTGGTGGTAAGCTACCCGCAATTTTTCCCTCTGCTCAGGGACATGGATATGAATACCCTGAGACTGCTCTGGATAGGGGCAAGCGTCCTTACCATCCCGGCGCTCGTTTATTCAGGCAGCAGTTTTTTCAAAGGTGCGGTTGCCGCTTTCAGGCACCGCTCTGCCGACATGAATACATTAATAGCCCTTGGAACAGGAATGGCATGGCTGTTTTCAACTGTAGTCGTCCTGTTTCCCGATATATTTCCTGAAAATGCGCGTGAGCCCTATTTTGACGTAGTATCCGTGGTTATCGGCCTCGTGGTGCTCGGCCAGGCCCTGGAGCTCAGGGCAAAAGGCAGGACATCAGAGGCCATAAAAAAACTGATGGGACTTCAGGCAAAGACCGCACGGGTAATAAGGGAAGGAAAAGAGCTTGATATCCCGATAGAGGAAGTCCTGGTGGGTGATGTGATAATAGTGCGTCCCGGAGAGAAGATACCTGTAGACGGAGAGCTTGTTGAAGGGCACTCAAGTGTAGATGAATCCATGCTTACGGGCGAGCCCTTGCCGGCAGAGAAAAAAGAGGGAGACGAGGTCATAGGCGGGACAATAAACAAGACAGGGGCATTTAAGTTTAAGGCCACAAAAGTGGGAAAAGACACAGCCCTTGCCCAGATAATCAAGATGGTGCAGGATGCACAGGGGTCCAAGGCCCCGATACAGAAACTCGCCGATACAGTCAGCGGATATTTTGTCCCTGTCGTGATGGTTATAGCAGTGGCAAGTTTTGTATTATGGTATGACGTCGGGCCCGAGCCGCGGATCATTATGGCATTGCTTGCATCGGTTACAACTCTGATCGTGGCATGTCCCTGCGCCCTCGGTCTTGCAACGCCGACATCATTGATGATCGGGGTCGGCAAGGCAGCGGAAAACGGGATACTGATAAGAAACGGCGAGGCAATACAGGTTGCATCCGCTCTTGACACCGTGGTCCTTGACAAGACAGGCACTATAACCATTGGAAGGCCGACCCTTACGGATGTAATAAATTCAGAAGGGTTCAACGAGGAAGAGATTATCGGATATGCAGCCTCCCTTGAGAAAAACTCGGAGCATCCGCTTGCAGAGGCAATACTGGAAGGCGCAAAATCCCGCAGCATAGCTCCTTCTGACCCGAAAGACTTTAAGGCCATACCGGGGCACGGGGTGGAAGGCATTGTAGACGGACATAAGATAGACCTCGGTAACAGGAAGCTCATGGACATGATCGGGGCGGACTCAGGCGCACTTATGGAAAATTCAGACAGGCTTGCCGGCGAAGGGAAGACCCCGATGTTTATCTCCATTGACGGCAAAGCTGCGGGTGTCATAGCGGTCTCGGACCCACTGAAAGAAGATTCTATTGAGGCCATTCAAAAGCTGAAAGGGCTGGGAGTCGAAGTGGTCATGATATCAGGCGATAATAAAAGAACAGCTGAGGCCATAGCAAAAAAGGTAGGGATTGAGAGGGTCCTTGCAGAGGTCCTGCCGGAAGACAAGGCGAGGGAAGTTAAAAAACTGCAGATGGAGGGGAGAAAAGTCGCTTTTGTTGGCGATGGAATAAACGATGCGCCCGCGCTTGCCCGCGCGGATGTGGGGATGGCAATAGGCACGGGCACGGATGTGGCAATAGAGGCATCGGATATTACCCTTATAAAGGGCTCGCTGCTTGGAATAGCAGCTGCATTTAATATCTCGAAGTCTACAATGAAAAATGTTAAGGAAAATCTGTTCGGGGCTTTTTTCTACAATACAGCGCTCATTCCTGTAGCCGCAGGTATTCTCTATCCTGTATGGGGCATTACCATAAACCCTATCCTTGCAGGCGCAGCCATGGCACTGAGTTCGGTAACTGTTGTAAGCAATGCAAACAGGCTCAGATTTTTGAAGGTGAGGTGAGAAATGGATAAAGTGATCGTAACCGCAGCAGGAATTTTCACCATAGCATGGATCATCCGGTTCTTTCTGTTTTCAAAGAAAGAGGCATTCAAGGCATCTGTTTCATCAGGGGTTCAGGAGGTAATGATAAAAGTAAAGGGTGGGTACGACCCTGACCTGATTGTTGCAAAGGCGGGAAAACCGCTCAGGCTCAGGTTTACACGGGAGGAGGAGTCTTCCTGTACGGAGATGGTTGTCTTCGGCGCATTTAACAAGTCCGCAAAACTCCCTCCTTATGAAGAGGTGACAGTGGAGCTGCTGCCTGAAAAGCCGGGGGAATATGAATTCTCCTGCCAGATGGGTATGATAAGGGGGAAACTCGTTGTAGAATAATTAACCTGGAGGGAAGCATCATGAGTTACTATTTCAGTAAAATATTAGCTGTTTCTTTTGAAGAAGCCGTAACAAAGACAACTGATGAATTAAAAAAAGAAGGGTTCGGCATACTGACGGAAATTGACGTCAAAGAAGCGATGAAGAAAAAATTAAACGTGGATTTTAAAAACTATAAGATTCTCGGCGCCTGTAATCCCCCGTTTGCATACAAGGCGTTACAGGCGGAAGATAAGATCGGCGCCATGCTCCCCTGCAATGTAATAGTGCAGGAGACCCCTGATGGGAAGGTGGAAGTGGCTGCTGTTGACCCTGTTGCTTCCATGCAGGCCGTTAAAAATCCGGCGCTGGAAGAGATAGCTGCGGAGATTCAAAACAAATTAAAAAAAGTCATCGACAGCTTATAGGCACTGAAGACGAAAACTCTGTCCGTGCTGCGACCCTCCCTTGATATTTAACATCCATATCCATAATCTAAACAGTAGCATATGGATAATCCGGAATGTAAGAACTTTTTTTGTCCGCTCTTTTTTCAGTAAAGGGCTGAATTATTTTACCCATTGATTAATTCTGTATCCCGGGATAAAAATTCCGTTGATTTGCGGAGATATTTTAATACGAAAGGGGAAAACATATGTATAACCTCGTAAGCTTTGCAGGCATATTTATTTTAATGGCATTTGCATGGACGCTCTCCGCTGACAGGAGAGTTGTCAACTGGCGGGTTGTTATCTGGGGATGCATACTGCAAATGATATTTGCACTCTTCATATTTGTAGTGCCTGCCGGCGCAAACGTATTCATGTTTATCAATGATGCACTGGTCAAAGTCATTGATGTTGCGAGTGCAGGGACAAAATTTATTTTCGGCAGGCTTGCCCTTCCACCCGGAACAACAAATGAATGGGGGGAAGAGTCACTGGGTTTTATCTTCGCTGTTCAGGTGCTTCCGCAAATAATATTCTTTGCGAGTCTCATGGCTGTTTTATATTATATGGGGGTTATGTCATGGCTTGTAAAAATTTTTGCAAGGATTTTCACTAAGCTCATGAAGGTCAGCGGGGCCGAATCCCTTTGCGCATCAAGCAATATCTTTGTCGGCATTGAATCTGCAACCACAATCCGCCCTTACATCGAGAGAATGACCCGCTCGGAACTCTGCACAATACTTACCGCAGGCATGGCGACTATTGCATCGACTGTCCTGGCTATCTATATTTTAATACTCCGGAAGCAGTTCCCCACTATCGCGGGCCACCTGGTATCAGCGTCTTTCCTTTCAGCACCGGCAGCCATAATAATGTCAAAACTCCTGCTTCCGGAGACAGAAACACCCGAGACATTAGGCATGGATGTTAAACCTTATTATGAAAAGGAATCCTCTGTTATTGAAGCAGTTATCAACGGAGCCAATGCAGGGCTCAAGTTAGCAGTCGGCGTTGTGGCGCTGCTTATTGCCTTTCTCGGACTCGTAGCATTAGTGGATTTTATCTTTACAGGGGCGGGATTAAAGTTAAACAATCTTATTGGGATGAACATAGACTGGTCATTAAAGGGGCTCCTGGGATATGTATTTTATCCTTTTACACTCATAATCGGTGTCCCGCCTTCGGATGCCTTTGAGATATCAAAGATAATCGGTGAAAGAAGCATTGTTACGGAAACAAAATCCTATATGGATCTTGCAGACCTCCTTGCCAAAGGCGCACTGCATGATCCCCGGTCCGCTTTCCTGGCTACGTATGCACTATGCGGCTTTGCCCATGTGGCGTCTCTTGCAATATTCGTAGGCGGCATAGCAGCGCTTGTGCCCAAACGAACAGCCGATTTGTCGGCAGTGGGGCCGAGGGCGCTTTTAGCTGCAACCCTTGCCTGCCTTATGACAGCGGCGGTCGCAGGGACATTTTTCAAAGGCGGATCAATATTATTAGGGCAGTAATCTCCGGAATCAGATGAATCATGATTTACCCCGATACAATGTAATAATAGCCGGCGGCGGGCCTGCAGGCTCTACAGCCGGATACCTTCTAAGCAAGGCCGGTCTCAGGGTATTGATAATTGACAAAAGCACTTTTCCGAGGAAAAAACTCTGTGGTGGTTTAATAACATATAAAACCGTCAAGCTTCTGCAAAGAGTGTTCGGTGAGACACCGGAATCTCTTAAAGAAAAAGATATCATAAACCATGAATCCTGCTGCTATGAAATCTTCAGCAGAAAAACCCTGATAGCTCAGCGTACTGTAAAGTTTCCATTCATGTTTGTTGACAGGAAGCGCTACGATCATTATTTCCTGGAAAAGGCACAAAATGCAGGAGCCGGTCTCATCGAAGGCGATGGTGTAATCTCTCTTGACGTCCTCAAAAGCATGGTAACCACCATGTCCGGACGCAAGTTTGCGGCAGATATTATCATCGGCGCCGACGGCGTGAACAGCCGCATCAGGAGGAGCTTTCCTGTGGACTTGTTCGGCAGGGATGACTGGACCGGGAACCTGGCGGCAGCCCTTGAAATCTTTCCGGCCAGGGAGACAATCAAAAAACGGATTGACCATCCTGTCCTTTATTTCGGCTTTATAGACTGGGGATATGCATGGATATTTCCGAACAGGGAAAGATTGAAAATCGGGATATGCGCACTGAAAAAAAGAAATAAAAAAAAGATACTCGCGGCCTTTCGCAATTTCCTCTCAGCAATGGATTTCCCGGATGCACAGGAAGAAAAAATATCCAGCTATGTATTACCTTATGGCAGCTTCCTGCCTTCTCCAATATTCAGAAATATAATGCTCCTCGGAGATGCAGCCGGACTTGCAGACCCGCTGTTCGGTGAAGGGATTTTTTACGCGCAGAGGAGCGCTGAACTTGCTTCGCAGGCAATACTTGAGGTTATGAAAAATAAGAGGGACATCGGAAAATCTCAGGATGTATCAGCAAATATCTATTTAAAATTACTGCAAAAACAGATATACCCGGAACTTGTCCATGCTGAAAAATTTCGCCGCGTTACTTTCACATATCTCAATAAATTCCACTATTATCCGATGAAAATAATGATGAGTATCCTGGGTAATAAACTCGGAGAGACTGTGCACGGAATCAGGTCATACAACTGGATGAAGAAACTACCTGAAGTATAAGTGGGGTTGCATCCGGCAACCTGTTATGAATCCTGTTTGCCTCCCATCTTCTGCTTTCTTACTTCATCCTTTATCCGTCTTATATGGCCTCTGCCTAACCCTTTAACTTCACAGCCGAGTTCAAAGTATCTCCGGATTTTTTCGTCATCAAGTATTCCGAAACAATCTATGACTGCCACTGTGTTGCCTGCCATTTTCACTAAGTCGTCCGGATCAATATCTAAATAAGGTTTATGGCGGACAGCGAAAATAACGGCATCAGCCCCCTTAAACGCCTGCTCCAGGTTTTTTTCAAGTCTCAGGTTGAAAAGTTTCCCCTGGTTCCGGAAGAATCTTTCAAGACTATGCCCCGCTTTCGGGTAGGTATCCTGTTTTTCAAACTCCCACCAGTGAGTCAGGTACGGATCGTGCACCCGTAATTCAGCGCCCATTTCCGTGAGTCTTCTGACTATCAATTCAGATCCGCTGTATCTTGTGTCGCCTACATCCTCCCTGTAAGAGGCGCCGAGAACAAGTATCTCTGCTGCTGCAATCGGCCTGTTCATATTTCTCAGGGCATCTCTGGTCAACTGCCCGACATGAAGGGAACGGGTATCGTTTATATTAATGGCAAGGGGGGTAATCTTGAAAATGTCGTCTTCAAAGCCATGTATATGTTTGTATGCCCAGATGCCGAGTCCCCCGTCCTTCGGCAGACAGTATCCGCCGATGCCCGGGCCGGGGAAAATTATGTTGCTGTGCGTAGGACGCACTTTAATTGAGTCAATGACTTTCACAAGGTCTACACCGTTCCGTTCTGCAAACAGGCTCCATTCATCAAGAAATGCAAGCATTGTTGCGCGGAAACTGTTTTCCACTATCTTTGCTGTCTCAGATTCAATCGGCCTGTCAAGAACCGTTAGCGGGTAATCCCTGGTATTGAGCACATCATTGAGGAATTTAACAACCCTGTCCCGCGCCTTTTTATTTATGCCGCTGCATACCCGCCAGAAATCACGGATACTTGCAACATAGTCCTTCCCGGGCATTACCCTTTCAAAGCTGTGTGCAAGCAAAGGGTCTGTTTTTATGCCCCGCCGTTTAAAAACTTTCTTCATTATGGGATATGCTATCTGCTCGGTCGTTCCCGGAGCCACTGTAGTTTCAATAAGAACAAGGGCTTCAGGAGAAATGTGCTCTGCCATAATAGCAAGAGATTCTTCAAGGGGCGACATGTCGGCGCGCCCATTATGGATATTTCCAAGCGCTTCTTTGTGATAGTCGCATTGAATATCAACTACAACCACATCGGCGAGTGAGAGGGCTTCATACGTAAATGTGGCCGTCAGTGTTTTTTTGTCTTTGACACATCTTTTAATCATGGGCGCAAGCTCTTTGTCTTCGGATATTACAGGAGAGATTCCTCTGTTTAAAACCGGGATTTTCCAGTAACTCCGGGGGCTCGGCCTCTGCATGCCGATGACGAATTTAGCCGGCTCTCCTTTTTTATCCACAGCATCCGCAACAACTGCCGCCATAGCAACTCCTACAAAGCCCACTCCCATGACAACGACAATTTCACGATTCAGCTTCTTTTGTTTTGCTATTCCTTTTTTCAGCCGGTTGAATTCTTTCTTATAATCTTCTTTTAAGGGTAAAGGGAACTTCTTGCCATCAGGACTTATTGAATATTCAATGCTCATTTGCAGAATCTCCTTCTCCTACTTGATTTACACCTGCTGCCTGCTCCAATATGCCCCCCACTATAAATAATTCATTATAGCGGAATGTTACAGCTTAAAACAAACCGGCCCCGATCATGAAAATTTCAGTTTTTGTATTTAATAAATCCTTTTGCACAGCTTGCTCTCAGTGGCTGAGTTATTACTATTTATGTTATATTTTTAAGCAATGGATAAAAAGTTTATAGATGATTCAAAGAAATATTTAATGAACACTTATAACCGTTTCCCCATTGTCCTGAGGAAAGGCAGGGGGATGAAGGTCTGGGGTTCTGACGGAAAAGAGTATCTCGATTTTGTCGGAGGAATCGCCGTAAACTGTCTTGGCCATTGCCACCCCAGGGTTGTAATAGCCTTGCAGAAACAGGCTCAGAGGCTTCTGCATGTTTCAAATCTTTACCACATTGAACCGCAGATCAGGCTTGCAAAACTGCTGGTCGAGCACTCATGTACAGACAAGGCATTTTTTTGTAATTCAGGCGCAGAGGCAATTGAAGGGGCCATCAAGCTCGCGCGAAAATATGCAAAAGATCATGCCCCGCATGATAAATATGAAATCATAACTGCCCACGGTTCTTTCCACGGCAGAACCCTTGCTGCTTTAAGCGCTACCGGACAGGAAAAGATCCAGCAGGGATTTGAACCGTTGGTTCCCGGATTCAAACATGTTCCATTCAATGATATCGATGCCCTCAAAAAGGCTGTAACAAATCATACATGTGCTGTATTGCTTGAACCGATTCAGGGTGAAGGCGGAATCAGGATGCCTTCAGAAAATTATTTAAGCGAGGTCCGCCGGATATGTGATGAAAATGCACTCCTGCTTATCCTTGATGAAATCCAGACGGGCATGGGAAGGACGGGACAGCTCTTTGCGTATGAGCATTTCAGCATAAAACCTGATATAATTACCCTTGCAAAGGGACTCGGGGGAGGGGTCGCCATAGGTGCAATACTTGCAAAAGAGGCTGTAGCAGCGTCATTTCAGCCCGGCACCCATGCTTCTACCTTTGGAGGCAATCCTCTCGCGTGTGCAGCGGCAATAGCCACAATAGAGACACTGCTTGAGGACGGTTTTTTACTTGACAGCTGCCGCCGGGCAGGAAAATATTTTTTAAATAAATTTGAAAATCTGAAGAAAGAATTTCCATCAGGCATAATTGATGTAAGGGGATTGGGCCTTATGCTTGGATTGGAATTGACAAAGACAGGCGGTCCGATAGTTGAGGCATGCAGAAAGCGGGGGATCCTCATAAACTGCACAAGCGGCAACGTGCTGCGGTTCACTCCGCCCCTGATTGTTGTTGAAAAGGAAATTGACCATCTTATGGATGTTCTTGAGAACATCTTTGAAAGGCAGTTACAATAAAAATGTTCACAGGGTGCAGTTGTCAGGGTGCAGAATGAAATTTAAAGATTCAGAATGAACGGTTACAAAATATTTTCGGACTATAGAAAGTAGAGTATGAAAAAAGATTTTCTTACATTACTGGATTTGTCTTCGGAAGAGATGCATGCACTTCTTGAAAGAGCATCTGAATTAAAATCAGGGAAAGACAGCTCCGCCTGTCCTCTCATAGGGAAAAGCATAGGACTGATGTTTGACAAGACATCAACAAGGACAAGAATCTCGTTCCAGACAGGCATTTATCAGCTCGGGGCCCAGGCAATATATATCAATACAAAGGATATGCAGCTCGGTAGAGGCGAGACCATTGAAGACACAGCGAGAGTACTCGCAAGATATCTGCACGGAATTGTTATCAGAACCTATGCCCACAGCACGATTGAAAAGCTTGCCGCCAATGCCGGAATCCCTGTAATCAATGGTCTGACCGACCTGCACCATCCCTGTCAGGCCCTTGCGGACATGTTGACTGTAAAAGAAAAAAAAGGCAGACTCAGGGATGTGCGTCTGGCTTATGTCGGCGACGGCAATAACGTTGCCAATTCATTATTGGAGGCAGCGCTTTTAACCGGAATGGACCTGGTTCTTGCATGTCCCCATGGATATGAACCCGACAAAAAGATATATGAAAAAGTCCTCTCCGGAGGCGGCAAGGTCAAAATCGTTACAGATCCCAGGGAAGCTGTAAAAGATGCGGATGTACTTTATACCGACACGTGGATAAGTATGGGGCAGGAAAGAGAGGTGGAGAGAAGAAAAAAGATATTCAAAGAATATCAAATAAACCGGAAACTCCTCTCTCTTGCAAAACCCGATGCAATCGTTATGCACTGCCTGCCTGCACACAGGGGAGAAGAGATAACCGACGATGTGATTGACTCTCCGCAGAGTGTCGTAATAGACCAGGCCGAAAACAGGCTGCATACCCAGAAGGCGCTGCTTGAGATGCTGGTTAAATGATGAAACCTGTTGTGCTTATTATCCTTGACGGATGGGGGATAGGCAACAACCCCGAAGAAAATGCGCAGGAGCAGGCAAATATCCCTTTTTATAAAAACCTCCTGAAGGAATACCCTCATACAGCCATTGAATGTTCCGGTGAGGCCGTCGGACTGCCGGAAGGGCAAATGGGCAACTCCGAGGTCGGACACCTGAATCTGGGAGCCGGCAGAACAGTATACCAGGACTACGCAAGGATAAATAAGGCTATAAAAGAAAGCGAATTTTCCAAAAACACTGTTTTGGTCAATGCCATGAATGCCGCTGTTGAAAATAACAGCGTACTTCATCTCCTCGGTCTTGTGTCGGACGGGGGAGTTCACAGTCATATTAACCACTTGTATGCAATGATTGACCTGGCTTTAGCTGAAGGCGTCAAAAAAGTATTTATCCATGCATTTATGGACGGCAGAGACACGCCCCCTTCTTCCGGGATCGATTACATAAAAGCACTGGAATCTTTTCTGGAAGATAAACCGTCCGCAAAGATAGCCACTGTTTCGGGCAGATACTGGGCAATGGATAGAGACAATCGTTGGGACAGGGTGGAAAAGGCATACCGCGCACTCGTTCATGGACAAGGGAGAAAAGTTCAGTCAGCTGAAGAGGCTGTTGAGCAAAGTTACAAAATCAATGAAACAGACGAGTTTATAAAGCCATCTGTTATATGCAGCGATTCCGGGCCGATTGGAAGAATACAGGATAATGACTCTGTAATATTCTTCAACTTCAGGGCAGACAGGGCAAGGGAGCTGACAGCGGCATTAACTGATTTGAATTTTACCGGCTTTGAAAGAGAAAAAGTTCCGGCGCTGAGTTCCTGTGTTACGATGACTCTTTATGAGGAGGACTTTCCTTTTCCCGCTGCTTTTCCGCCGCTTAAGCTGAATAATATCCTTGGCGAAGTCCTGAGCCGGAATAATCTGAAACAGCTCAGAATAGCAGAGACAGAAAAATACGCGCATGTAACCTACTTCTTCAATGGTGGTGAAGAAAAATCTTTTTCAGGGGAGGACAGATGCCTTATCCCTTCCCCGAAAGATGTGCCGACATATGACCTGAAACCGGAGATGAGCGCATATACGGTAACTGATGAGATTATAAAAAGAATGGATAAGATTGATTATGATTTCATCCTCCTGAACTTTGCTAATCCGGATATGGTCGGCCATACGGGAATTATGGAAGCTGCCGTGAAAGCCTGCGAGGCAATTGATAAGTGTCTTGAAAGAATTGTCAGGAAAGTTAAAACCCTCGGCGGTTTAACTATCATAACGGCAGACCATGGAAACTGTGAAAAAATGTATGACAACGATAATGTGCACACAGCGCACACAACAAATCCCGTGCCGTTTATACTGCTGAAAAAAGGTGTTCGGCTGCGGGACAAAGGGATCCTTGCAGACGTAGCCCCGACCATACTGGAACTGATGGGGATTGAAAAGCCTGAAGAGATGACAGGGGAGAGCCTGATAGAAAAATGAACTACCCCGCAGGGGTATCGGAATATAGAAGTCAGGAGCCAGGAGTCGGAATGAGTCAATTACACGGGGCTTTATTTTTTTATTCTGAATTCTGACTCCTGTATTCTTAATATTTAACATGCTCAATCAATTTCTTAATGCACTGTTCCCCGAATCCTGCCCGGTCTGCCGGGAGCCGTCAACAGACCATAAAACAGCTCCAATATGCCCTGAATGCTGGCGCTCGATCCAGCCATACAGCGGCCCGCAATGCTGGAAATGCGGTGTCCCTCTTGTCTCTGATAAATCAATCACATGCGGAGAGTGCATTAAAGATGAACCTGCATATAAGCTTGCCGGGAGTTTCGGCCTCTATGAAGGTGCATTAAGAAAGGCAATAAACCTGCTGAAATATCAGAACATAAAAAGACTTTCAAAACCTTTATCTGATATAATATTGCGGATGCAGATTCCCCGGGTTGATGCAATTTTACCGGTCCCGCTTTATAAAAAGCGCCTCAGGCAAAGGGAGTTCAACCAGTCGGCTCTTCTTGCAAAATATATGGCAAAGAGCATCGGGATATCACTTGTTATCGATTGCCTCATTAAAATCAGGGATACAGCGCCGCAGGTGGGATTGAGCTCCGGAGAGAGGCATAAGAATGTCAGAAAGGCATTCGGAATACAAAACAAAAGACTTATTACAGGAAAAAGTATTTTACTTATAGATGACGTAATTACAACAGGCGCTACAGTTCGCGAATGTTCCGGGGTGTTAAAAAAAGCCGGCGCAGAAGATATATATGTAATAGCTCTCGCTCACGGGACAAGGAATTAATCCGGACTGAAATGAAAATAAATCATGTTTAAGATTTTAGAGAAAGAGTCAATATCCCCTCTGGTTGATTCAATGACCGTTGATGCCCCATACATTGCAGGCCATGCAAAGGCCGGGAATTTTGTCGTGCTGAGACTTCACGAAAAAGGCGAAAGGATTCCCCTGACAATTGCTGATGCTGACAGGGAAAAAGGAACCATTACCCTGCTTTTCCAGAAGGTAGGGAAGACCACTGAAGAATTGGGAATGTTAAAACCCGGCAATGCTGTCAGGGATATTGCCGGACCCCTGGGTCACGCAACGCCGATTAAGAAATACGGCCACTGCGTCCTGGTAGGCGGTGGAATAGGATCAGCCACGCTTTACCCCATCCTCAGGGCCTTAAAAGAAAAGCATAATCGCATTACTGTAATTCTGGGGGCACGTACAATAAATCTCATCGTATGGGAAAATAAATTCAGAGAATATGCCAACGAGTTGATGATTACCACAGATGACGGAAGTTCCGGGAGAAAAGGATTAGTTACTGAAGCGTTAAAAGATGTTATCGAAAAAAAAAGAGTTGCATTAGTGATTGCAGTCGGTCCGATACGAATGATGCAGGCTGTTTCAGAACTTACAAAACCATACAGCGTAAAGACTTTAGTAAGCCTTAATCCGATTATGGTTGAAGGCACGGGCATGTGCGGCGCATGCAGGGTGAACATTGCAGGAAAAACCAGATTTGCATGTGTCGAAGGCCCCGAGTTTGACGGTCATGAAGTTGACTTTCAGGAACTCGCAAGCCGTTTGAATTTTTACAGGGAAGAAGAAGCACAGTCACTTCAACAATTCCGGAGAAAATGTAAAAGAAAAGGGGGCAAAGGGTCGCTCCGCCCCGGAACCCGGGGATCCTGCTGAAAACATGAGATTCAGAAACCCCGAAAAAAGGAAAACCGATTTCAGGGAGGTTTCCCTTGGATTAACCCAAAGGCAGGCCGTTGAAGAAGCCGGCCGGTGCCTTCAATGCAAGAAGCCCCGCTGCGTGGCCGGCTGTCCTGTTGAAATTGACATCCCCCAATTTATCTCCTTTGTAAAAGAAAAAGATTATCCGGGCGGACTCAAAAAAATCAGGGAATTTAATATGCTGCCCGCAATATGCGGCAGGGTCTGTCCACAGGAAACACAGTGCCAGGGCAAATGCATTCTGGGAAAAAAATCCGGGCCTGTCTCAATAGGGGCGATTGAACGTTTCGTTGCCGACTATGCAGCAGCATCAGGACAGATAGAATTACCGGACATGAAATCTCCTAACAGCCACAAAGTCGCTGTCATCGGTTCAGGGCCGGCAGGACTGACAGTCGCGGCAGACCTTGCAAAATGGGGATATGACATTACTGTTTTTGAAGCGCTTCATGAGCCGGGCGGTGTGCTGACATATGGTATCCCTGAATTCAGACTGCCAAAGAAGATAATTCAGAGAGAAATTGAATTTGTCAAAAATCTCGGCGTAAAAATCCGGCTTAATTTTCTGATCGGCAGGACACAGACAGTTGAAGAGCTTTTTGATGAAGGATACAAAGCAATATTTATAGGTGTCGGTGCAGGCTCGCCGAAATTTATGGGCATACCGGGTGAGAATTTAAACAACGTATATTTTGCATCGGAATTTTTAACAAGAGTAAACCTCATGAAGGCGCATAAATTCCCTGTTTACGATACCCCGGTCAAAAAGGCAAAAAATGTAGCGGTCATTGGCGGGGGAAACGTTGCCATGGACTCTGCAAGGACAGCTCTGAGACTCGGCGCTGAAAGGGTCTTCATTGTTTACAGGAGAACCGAAAAAGAAATGCCTTCACGCCATGAGGAAGTCGAAAACGCAAAAGAAGAAGGCATCGAGTTTTGTTTTCTCTCAAACCCCAAAGAAATACTCGGTGATGAAAAAGGCCGGGTTCAAGCTCTCAAATGCGACAGGATGGCGCTGGGCGAGCCTGATGAATCGGGCAGGAGAAGGCCGAAGCGCACAGGGGAAGACTTCATTCTTGATGTCGAGCAGGTAATAATGGCCATCGGGCAGACATCCAATCCCATACTTGTCCGGTCAATCAAAAGATTAAAACTCTGGGGTGAGGGCTACATCAAGATAGACAGGGATGGAAGAACAAATTTAAAAGGCATCTTTGCAGGTGGAGATATCTCAACAGGCGCCGCCACTGTTATCAGCGCAATGGGTGCCGGGAAACGGGCTGCAAGGGCCATTGATGATTTTATAATGGGAAAGAAAGGCGTCTCCACCCGTGAAACCGGAGGCGGTTTGAGCAAAGGGTAACATGCGAGACTTTCATTCAGTATTAATGCTCACTGAAGGCGTTCAGTTAATTATGGGGATGGACATGTGTATAGCCTGCAATCCGGTGGGAATAGTGGAATGTGTTAGCGGGAAAAAATCCGAGCCGGAGAAGGACGTCAGCGAAGTAGAAGCTCCGGTATAAATGCAATTAATTGCTATAATCCGGGGATATGTTACCTTGAGTCCCCAAAATTATCCTCATACAATACCCTTTGGGGAGGTTCGCCGGTCAATCCATACCTCTCATAAAGTGATTCTGCAAAGAGATAGTCCAGGTGCCCGATGGAATCCGGGTGATATCCAAAGACCTTGTCCCACACATCCCAGCGTTCCATACACATATATATGAGATTGTCCTTCCGGATATATTTGATCAGTTCACGGTAGAGATGCTGATACATTTTAACCCGCAGAGGTTTTACGTACCTGACCTTTGCATCATCTCCCAGAACCATCTCTGCACTGGTCAGTCTGCTGTCGGGATAGTTGTTTTCTATCTTCTTCTTCATCTCAGGATTGAAGCGGAGACTGCCCATGGATATCCATGCAATCCTGTCCGGTGATATTTTCTCAAAAACCTTTCCGGCAAGCTGCGTATAACCATCTTCCCAGTCATTCTGAAGAATCATGGGATCGAAATGCAGGCCTGTCAGATAACCGGCATCAGCGGTTTTTTGAATAGCTTCAAGCCTTTTTTCAAGTGATGCAGTCCCGTGTTCTTCGCTCCTGATTACATGTTCTGTATTCAGTGACCATGAGACAACGGTTCTTCCTTTATGATCAATGTTCAGAATGGAATCCACGCAGTCTGATTTTGTTTTCAATTCAAGGAGCGCATTCTCAAGCCCGCTGAATTCCTGAATAAGTCTTGCAGCCTGTCCTGTCTCTTCTTCCAGTGCAAGGCTGTCTCCAAGCTCCCACGTGCCGATGCGGAACAATCTCCATGGTTCTCTCTTGATTTTATCTTTCACCTCTTCCATGAGAGAATCCGTATCATCCACAGTCTTTGTGATGCCGTCGGTTAAATAATTCTGAAGGAAGCAGTAGGAGCATTCAAAGGGACAGTTATGGACAGACTTCAGGACATGAACGCGACAGCACAAATATTTCATATTTAAAGTAGCGCAGACTCCCATAGCCTCCCCCTTTTTTGGGATTGCCAGAAACTCTTTTTTCCCGTCCCTGTAATTTAATGACTGCATATTCATTGCTTTTGAGTTCAAAGCTTGTCCAGAATTGATTCAATTGCCTTCTTGAGTTTCTCTGAATTTAATGTATCCAGTACCCGCTGCCACTTTTCAGTGCCCTGCATATGAATCGTGAAATCAAGGCATTTATTTTCAAGTGTTCTGTCCCATTCAATTGATATGTCTTCCGGTAGATTGAGACGCCGGATAGTTTTATGGATTCCCGCATTAACTTCTGACAGGACAGGATACTGTTTAAGGTAAATAAGCCTGCGCAGCCGTTCTGTTTTATCGCGGGGGCTTAAGCCTGAATTTATGATTTCGCTGATACCCGGTTCTGCCAGGAAATTTTCGATTCCTGTATTGCGGGCTTTTAAATAATCCTTCAGGTTGGACGCCATTTCATCTAAGATTGATGCAGTCAGCTGCAGCACAGGCTTCCATGTAATGAGCAGCGTAAGAATATCATGGGGATAATGCGTAAGGTTGAGTATCTGTTTGAAAGAGAATTTCTTTTCATGACAGATCTGCTGCAATCCTTCCGGCAGTTTACTTATTGCCTCACAATCTCTCAAAAAGGCACTGTAAGGTTTAAAGCCAAGCGGCATACAGAGTTTCTCCAGTATCCACGACTCCGGTGCATGCAGGGACAAGGCAAAACAGATAAAGCGGACTTTATTCATAATGCCTGATTTGATCTTCCCGTTCCTCTCACAGAGGATCAGGGTGATGATATCTGTAACCGGTGATTTTTCGGCAAGTACAATTGCATTGATTTCCTTTGACCGGCTCTGCCTTGCATAACGGATCCTCTTTTTACCGTCAATCAAGTGAAACTGTCCGGAGCTCTCCCTGTACACAACAACAGGCTGCAGTATTCCAAGATGCTTAAATGACTCTGCAGGGCAGGCCTCATCAGTGCCTGGTTCGAAAAGAAAAGCGTCAAGGGAGAAACGGCTCTTTTCAATGAAGATGTCGTCTACGCTGATACTTTTAATTGGCATGATATTGGATATTTTACACGATATCAATGGTTACTTGTGATTCAGGAATTTCAGAATATCTCCTGTATGATATTTTTTTCATTGTAATTTTATCCTTCCGGCAACCCCTCCAACTTTAAAACCTAAAAAAAACCTTGCAGGTTATCTGATTTATTGTTAAAATTTATTTAATCGCAGAAGCAATTTCTTATCAATTAACCGGGACAGGTAATATTTATCTATTTTTTATTATTCAGGGCTAATAAAAGTCTGCCGGGATACCGTTGCCTTTCCATCATAAGATAAGGTTGCTTTAAAGGCGTAATATAGTTTTTCAGGGGGATAAAGATGGTATTAGAGGAAAATAATAAAAGGGCAATATTAATCATTGATAATTCCATAGAGAGGGTTGACAACCTCGGTTCAATCCTGCCGGGGGGATATGAAATTATTAAAGTGCCTGACGGCCTGGCAGCATTATCCGTAATAGAAAGAGAAAAGTGGGATATCCAGATTGTTTTAATGAACATGGAAGTCAATGATATGCCGGGGCTAAAACTTATCCGGAAGATTATTGATGCTGCACCATTACTCGAAATTATCGTTTACACAGAGAAAGACAATACCGATGATGCTGTCAGCGCCATGGAAGAGGGGGCATTTTATTATCTTTATGAACCGCTGCAGGAGAAAGAGGTAAATGCCCTGATAGAGCTGGCAATAAATGAAGCAAACAGATTAAAAAAGATTAAATCTTATTGCGAGAAAAAAGCCATCCTGTCGAGCCAGAGTTTCTCGAAGAGACTGAGAATAATACGCCACTTAATGGCTAAAATGAGTATTGAGGGCAGGATGCTGAAATCGCATGAAATGCATTACATCCTGCACCCCGGCAAAAGAGATGTGAGTTATGAAGATTTTGTTAACAAACTATATAAAACTCCCTTAACGCCGCTGGAAGAAGAAAGGCCGACTGTCCTGATTGTTGATGATGACAGGACATTCCGTAAAGGAACCGGCCTTGCATTAAAGGATTACTATAAAGTATTAGCTGCCGAGAACGGGACAATGGCCTTGAAAATTGCTGAAGAAAACAGAGATATCGACGTTATACTCCTGGATATTGTAATGCCTGATTACAGCGGCATAGATTTATTGCCAATGCTTCAGAAAAGAGTGCATGAGGCGGAGATTGTTGTTATTACAGCCCATAATATTACCGGGATCGCAGTTAATGTCCTGCATCTGGGAGCTTGCATTTTTTTAACCAAACCTTTCCTCGAGAGCATATTATTAAAGAGTGTTGCTACGGCTTTACGGACAAAGGTATTAAAGAAATATCTTAATGAGTTAGGCGAAATAATTAGTTGTGACCGGCCGGGATTCCCCTTTGATCTGAAGTTTAATATGCTGGTAGAGTTCTATAAGTCATCAGTACAAAAAGGTGTGCCGGTTACACTCGGACAGGTTTATACCATATTCCCCACATTTGCCAAATGCGGGCATCCTGAAGAAGAAAAATTACCAATGGATATTGATCCGAAATATCTACTGGATTGGCTGGCATATAATTTATCCCCTAAGGAACTGACAATACACTGAACTGAATTGAATAACCCTGAAAGGCCTAACCGGCTTCGGAAGCCGGCAGATAAATTATAAACTTTGTGCCTCTGCCGATTTCGGATTCCACGTCTATTATACCCTTATGCACTTTTATGACGATATCGTATACAATCGACAGCCCCAAACCGGAGCCGTCCGGCTTGGTCGTAAAAAAGGGATCAAATATTTTTTTCAATTTATCCTCTTCAATTCCGGGGCCGGCGTCTTCAATTTCAATTTTTACGCCAATGCATTCTTTGCCTGCATCTTTGTGAATAAAATTGCATCTGGAAGAGGTAACGATAATTCTGCCTCCCTTCGGCATTGCCTGAATTGCATTCAGGATCAGATTGAAGAATGCCCTGTTAAGGCGCAAGGGCTCACCAATGATTTCAGGGAGACTATCCTGCAACCTCGGAACTATATTGATCTGCTGGACCAGACCTTTACCCTTAAAAAGATGGATAACTTTTTCCAGGAGTTCGTTAACATTGAGACTCTTTATCTCAACCATTGTTTTATCAGCAGGGTCCGCAAAGGCATATTTCAGGTAGGTATCTGCCGCCTTTGTAATACGGTTGGCATCATATATAATATCTTCAAAAAATTCCTGCACATCCTCTTTGCCTTCAAATTCGCTTACATTTACAATTTTTTGCGCCTGTTGTGTCAGAAGCATCATGGCGCCCGCGGGATTTCTGATGTCGTGAGCTATCTGCAGGGCAACCTGTGTGTACTGTTTATGAATAACCGCCTCTTCAGCTAATTTCCGGCTTTTCTCGTAATCAGCCTGAAGTTTCTCATATGGACGCAGGCGGTTTAATATCATAATAATTTGATTGGGGATCAGGAGAAATAAGGCTTCATCAATAGAGGTATATTCAACAGGTTTTATCCTCTTCCCTGATATTGCTATTAAACATAATATCTCTTCCTTAAAGACAACAGGTATAACACAATCTGCTTTCAGAAGATCGAGTTCTTCCTGAATACTTTTATCCGCCCTCTCATGAAAAATCGCAGCAGGTGTATTAAGAGACCGCTGAATAATATGCATTTTTTTCTTAAGCTTTAGTTCGGTATTAACCTTTTTCATGTCCATATCCCACTTAAAATAATTGTCAGCAGTTTCAGACATCTCCTCAAAATTATCAGGTATATAGAATGACACGGGATATAAGTCAATCTTCCGAAAGAAAGAATCCATGGCACTGAAAAATTCTTCCAGGTTTACGATCCTTTCCATGGCTCTTGAAAACCTCTCCTTTACTTTACCAAGATCATAACGGGATTTTACTAATATAGCATCCGGTATGGTCTGAATCCTGTTCCTGATAAACGGATAGCTTTCAAGGGCGATAATAAAAAATAACGGTGTTATCAGACCTGTAAATATCAGGTGATAAGGCTCAATAATGTTGTAGGACAAAATATACAGGCTTAAATAAACCGTTATAAAGAAAAAATATGTTGCCAGTCTTGCCACACCCCTGCTGATAAATATCTTTATGTCCAGAAGCTCATGCCTTACGATTGTATAAGGGAAAATAATATCAAGCATTACAATGCCGATGGTTCCAAAAGGATATAAATCAATATCGAATACCAGTGGAAATGTGGTTGAACCTCCTATGAAACCAATAAATAATGCAGCAAGCAAATATTGTACTTGTTTTTGTCTTTGCCCGCTAAAGTTCTTTTTTGCCTGATATAACTCAAATATTCCCCAAAATGTTAAACAGGCAAACAAAACCGGGAAAAAATAATATAGAGGTCCGGCATCAGGATAATATAAAAAACCGCCTTTTGCACTTAAACTCTTTACAAATTCCTCCGGGAAGAGAACGGCTGTCAAAAAATAGAGTATTGTGATGAAATAACTAACTAAAAGGGGTTTCTTATCTTTTTCTGTCTTCCCTAAAAATGATAGTACAAAATGTACAAAGAAGAGAGGTATAAAGATTCCAGACAAATTCAGCCACCTAGCCCAGAAAAGGGCCTTGCCGTATTCGGTAGTGCTCCATCCCAGAAACAACCCCAGGCTCCAAAGAGCAAGAAAAAAACTAAATAAACTCCAGGTAATATTTGTTGTCTTTCGGGGATTGTGGAATAAGACGAATATGCATGTTGCAGAACTGAGGACAAAGATCAGACATCCCGACACTGCCAGATAGTTCAATGTTTCCGGATGCATAATTCAGGGATTCATCTTTTGTATAAACTCAAATACTGATAGACACCATAAGGGTCCACATCCATATCTGCATTTTTCAGGTCATTTAAATCTTCCGACATGCTTTTCATTTCCTCTGAACCTTTGTACTCCAGGTACCATTCTGAGACATATTCCATCCAAAGTCTGGTAGGGTTTTCCGGGTGAGCATTTGTGATTAATAGACAGCCGCCGGGCGCTAATTTACTCCAGAGCCTTTGTGTCAGTTTCTTTGCCGAGATAATATCAAAATAATCAAACATACCGCTTGAATATATGAAATCAAAACCTTTTTCTTTTTCTTTTAAAATAGTCCGGAGAATATTCCCTCTGTGCAGTACCAGTCTTCCTGAAAAATCCCGGAGCCTTAACTTTGCCAGATCTAAGGCTTCTTCATCCTGATCAAACAGATGTATCTCAGTGTCTTTCAAATAGCCATCTTTAACGGCCTCAACAATTTCAAAGGCTGCACCGCTTCCGATAGATGCTATGATCTGATAACTGCACTTTATTAAACGCTCTTTAAGATAATGAACTCTGTATTCATTTGCTTTGCAATTTTCGGTTTCCAGGGTAAAAGCATTCAGGTATGCCCCGAGACCTGTATAACCGCAGTATCTGGGTCCCCGTCTCCCATCCCATATTAGCTCCATTGCCCCGAAATCACCGGCATAGCCTCTGGGTTTATCATAACTATATCTGCACAAGGCGGATTGATTGGTCAAGACCAGGATTTTTTGTTGAAAAGCCTTCTTGAAATGCTCTTCATGATATGCTGAAAGGAAGTTTCTATATCCCTGATACAGGGCAAGCATTTCATTCACCCACTGAAATGCTGTTTTTTCACCGATTTCTTCTACCTTTTCAGGCAGGGTCTTTAACTTCTTTAAAAGTTTCTGAACAAAAAATTCAGAAATGCCCGGCACATTGGTCCTGTCTGGATATTGCCTTTTTTCTCTTTTCAATAGACTGGGGTGATTCTTTTTAGATTTAGTATCTTTTATTATCGGAATTCCTGCCTTTAACTTTAGTTAATAGAATAGCTAAACCCGTATCATCTTAAATTTCAACGATTTTTTCTCGCAACATGACCCCTTCTTATCAGCGTTCCATATAAAATAATAATACGTTAATAAATGCCTTAAATGCAAACTAAAATATCTTTCCTCCCTGCAAATGGTTGATTGTATTTCCGGGTTTGATGCGTAACCTCTAAGTGTTCAGGGCCCTCAATATCTCCCTGCATTCCTGTGCCTCTTTTAATTTCCGCCTCTTTTCATATCCCTTTATCAGGATATTCAGTTTCTTTGTAAGGGTCGATATAATTTTCTTTCTGAAATATGGCTTGTTCTCGTTTTTTAAAATATTGGTGAGAGACTGCACCCTGAATCTGTCCATTGCAGGGTATTTCCTTGACAACTGGTCTTTGTGCCCGCCGTATTTAATCACGGAAAGACCCGGCTCAAGTCCCACAGGATGATCTCTTGAGATTTTAAGCCACAGGTCGTAATCTTCACACACCGGGAGGCGTTCATCAAATCCTCCATACTGCTCGATCAATGATTTTTTTATCAGTACGCCCGAAGGAGAGACAAGGCACCGCTCAAGTGAGGGCTCCCATATCCACCCGGCCGGTTTTGTGTGATGCCTGCATGGATTTACACGCACACCGTTTCGTATCCAGATTTCATCTGATTGCAATATTTGATAAAAGGGATATTTTTTCAGATAGTCCACCTGATTTTGTAATTTGTCTTTTTTCCAGCAGTCATCTGAATCCATAAAGGCGATCCAGCCGGAGCCTGCGTGCCTGATGCCTTCATTTCTCGCTTTTGAGGGGCCTGAATTTTGAGGCAGATAAACCCGGATTATTTTGTCTCCGTAACCTTCAAGCACTTCCCGTGTTCTGTCAGTAGAACAGTCATCAACGACAATAATCTCTTCCGGCATGTGAGACTGAGACAGTATGGAATCTATGCCACGTTTAACAGTGCGCTCACGATTGTACGCAGGGACTACGGCTGTCACCTTTATCCGGTTTGAGTCCGGCTCCAGAAAGCCAAAGAGCTTTTTTGTTTCCTGCCTGAATAATTCAAGATTTCTGTTAAAGTCCATATGAATATTGGAATCGGAATAATCCGTGCCGAATTTCAGGCAGTGAAAACTGATATCGGCTTTACTGAATACCCTTGCCTGCGAGAAACATTCCATGTCGAACACATCATGTTTTTTCCATGATGCCGGGATATTCCCTGTAACTGCTTTTTTTACACTTAGCAGGGAATTAACATTTATTACCTTTTCATGATCAGGAACAGGCAGTCTTGTATCGAGTTCAAGAAGGTCGCCGTCTTCATTAGCAACATATCCGGGGCTGATCCATTTTCCGGGTGAGTGCCTTTTATCTTTAACACCACATGTGCCGATATTCAGAACGAACAGGGGGGCTAAGTTGTCACATATCCAGCAAGCGGCTTCTTCACTTGCATTGATCCCCGTTCCTGTAATTACAATCACTATGCCTGACTGCGAAACGCATTGCTGACTCAATGCCCCGGAGTTTAAGGCAGCAAGAGTATGTACGGCAACATGCCGGGATGTTAGCCAGTCCTCTGGTATTTCTTTTTTGAGGGCAACGGTGATGACGAGCTGGATGTCAGAGGTTTTCATTTTTTTCATTAAACAGTATTAAATAGAGAGTTCTGCAATCCGTTGTCAACAGTAATTTCCTCATCCACATTAAACCCCAGTACATTCCAGCCCATGTCCATATTTTCAAGCAGGGCTTTTGATTTAAGGGAGAACCTATTTAAAGCACCGATAAATCCAAGTAGTCTTTCCCTCCCCATTCCCCGGCATGGAGAAGAAGGTAGCGTTGATATCTTATGAAGAGAGTTCAAATATTTCAATGATTGCTTAAATAGAGTCTGTGTATAAACTCAACAATAGATCTGTCATTCGCGGTCTGTTGAGCGGGAATCCAGTCTTTTCAGTGAGTTCTGGATGCCCGATTACTAACTTCGGGCATGACAAAAATAAAAAACAGCAGTTTATACACAGACTCTAAATAGAGGAGACGTGGATTTCTTCAGAAACAAGATATCTCTGATTTTTTAAAACACTAAACTCTTTATTAAGGTTAATTTCAAATCTCCTTAAACTTGTTGTAACCACATCCCCGATTTTTTTAAGTTTATTTGACTGATTAATGATAAAACCATGAGAATAATTGCTTTTTATGTCATTTATGAGTTGAGTTACCCATGGAAATTCATTCTGCATTTCTGAGTCAGATAAGAAGTAATGAGAGATATTAAGGAATTTTTCATTCATAAACAATTCTTGAAACAAAAGTTCAATAAATCTGAACCGGTGAGTATATATGTATGAACTATATACTCTTTCTTTTTGCTGCCAGAATGAATCAAAAATACTTACGTGATTTTCCCAGCGATCCCCATTACACATTACCTGAAACACTTGCTTGCAAATCTTCCATGAAGTATTGGAATGTGAAAAATGGCTTTCAGTCCTGGCAATACCGTCCAGTGTATCAAAATTAACAGGCATTTTTGTGACTATCTTATCTCTATGAGTTGAGAGGCCTTCAATAGTATCAACTATCCTCTGGGAATTAATATTATATTTATTCCAGATTTCAATCAAATTTGAGGAATACAAAATCAGGTGTTTTGTAACATCATGATGTGAAATCGAAAATCTATTTATAAAAACGGGCTCCAGGCTATGGGAGAAATTACAGTGACCGATGTCGTGAAGCAACCCGGCTAATACAAGATATGTTTCTTCAAGCCTGGAAAGATTTTTTTTCTGCGCGTATATATAGCATTTATTGGCTACCGACAGGCTGTGCTCATATCGTGTTGAATAACTGAAGTCACGCGTACAGCAATAGCCCAAAATTCCTAAAAAAGAAATATCCTTCAGGCGTTTTAACTCAGGCGATTCAATTACTTCCGCATAGATACTGTTTTTATTCAATAAATTCATTTTAATTATACTTCTGGTATTATTCGCATAATTATTTACTGTTACGACCTAATATACGGATATTACCTCAAGCGCTTCATCTGTATACTTAAATTGTACAGCAGATTTGTCATACAATCCAGACAATAATTGGCAATTCAAAAGTAAAGAGCCATTTTTATCGGTTTTAGACATAGGAGACCATTTAATGATGAAGTATCATAAGCAATGCAATGCCTTATTTTCAAGAAAAAATCAGAAAATTGGAATTGCTGAGGAAATTATCTGGATGATAAATCAACTCAGCAAGGACTATAAATAAAAGTTGTACAGTTGAGTTCTGTTTTTATAGCAAGGGCAAAGAGGCTTGCAAGCTGTCATTAGTCCAGAGTTCCTCATCCACATTAAACCCCAGTGCATTCCAGCCCATGTCCATATTTTCAAGTACGGCTTTTGATTTCTCTTTATCGGAATTAGCATAGCAATATAAGCAGCCGTGAGGGCATGTGTCATAAGAGCCTATGTCTATGCTCTTTGTACATGCACATTCTTTTCTTGTTGGTGCAACAGGGATTGATATAAAATAATCGCTAAACAGCTCTGCCAGTTCCCTGCTGTTAATGCAGCTTCCCTTGTGTACTTCGTTAGACAATAAATAATCATTGCAGCACGCATATAGTTTGATTCCGTTTTTTTCTGCAATTCTGCTCAACCTGATTGCATATTCTCTCTCTGTTTCCGTATCAATATCTACAAACTTGTGATCAGAGTATTTTTCAAAGTTCGATATCGCTTTCCTGTATTTCTGCACAAAGCTTATATAGCATTTATCACAACTCCCCCGCAATTTTTCCGCGCATTCTGAAAATATCTCTTCATAATAATCAAACGATAGTTTGTCGGTAATGCAAACGGGATCAAAGCGCCAGATCAAGTGATCGGGTGAATATCTATTTGAAAGGCATATGAAATCATTAATTGCTTCTGCGTAATGCGGAGTGTTTGATTCAATACCTTCATGAATGCCGGTTATTGTGAAATGAAAGAAAAGATTCCTGGTTACGTCTTCCACTTCCTCAATGCGCGAAATAAGCGGAGCAAAATTTTTTGACCAGAACACAATGCAGTGCATGTCATCCGGTTTCAGCGATACAGTGCAAACTTGTCCGTTGTACGGATTTTTAACATAAACTTCTCCGGCTTTCAATCTCCGTATAAACCATTCTGAATAAAAGGCCGGAATGTCAGTACGTCTGCTGGCTGAGATGATGTTTTTCAATGCCTGAATCCTCTACTACCTTATCCCCTGGTCAAGTGCCTGTACTTAATCCGGTGAGGCTGGTCCGCGGCTGCGCCGAGACGTTTTTTTCTGTCCGCTTCGTATTCCGAATAATTCCCGTCGAACCAGACTGCCTGACTGTCACCCTCAAAGGCAAGTATGTGGCTAGCGATACGGTCGAGGAACCAGCGGTCGTGGCTGATGACTACGGCACATCCGGCAAAATTCTCCAATGCCTCTTCCAGCGCACGCATGGTGTTTACGTCCAGATCGTTGGTGGGCTCGTCAAGCAGCAGAACATTTGCCTCTTCCTTGAGCATCCGGGCCATATGGACGCGGTTTCTTTCACCTCCGGACAACATGGAAACCTTTTTTTGCTGGTCGCTCCCGGAGAAATTGAAGCGAGCTACATAAGCCCGTGAATTGATCTCCCTCTTACCGAGTTGAACAACATCCAGCCCGTCAGAGATGACCTCCCATATGGACTTGTCAGGATCAAGATCATCACGGCTCTGGTCAACGTATGCCAGTCTTACGGTTTCTCCTGTTTTGAAGACGCCGGAATCCGGCTTTTCCTGACCAGTGATCATACGGAACAGAGTGGTCTTTCCTGCCCCGTTCGGTCCGATGATCCCTACAATACCTCCAGGGGGAAGGGAGAATGTTAATCCTTCCATAAGAACATTGTCGCCATATGCCTTTGTCACATTATCAGCGCCTATAACCACATCACCCAGACGGGGTCCGGGCGGAATATAGATTTCGAGTTCTTTTGATCTTTTCTCTGTATCCTGACCGAGGAGCGCCTCGTAGGAATTAATACGTGCCCTTGCTTTCGCATGGCGTCCCTTGGGGGTCATCTGTATCCACTCAAGTTCACGCTGGAGTGTTTTTTGCCTTTCGCTCTCGGTCTTCTCTTCCTGCTGTAGACGGTTTTTCTTCTGCTCCAGCCAGGATGAGTAATTGCCTTTCCAGGGTATGCCCTGCCCTCTGTCGAGTTCCAGAATCCAGCCGGCTACATTATCGAGAAAATAGCGGTCATGTGTTACCGCGATGATTGTGCCGGGATAGCCCTGAAGATGGTGCTCCAGCCAGGCCACGGTTTCTGCGTCCAGGTGGTTTGTGGGCTCGTCCAGAAGCAGGATGTCCGGCTTTTGCAGGAGCAGTCTGCAAAGGGCGACACGCCGCCTTTCACCTCCGGATACGACCTTGATCGGGGTGTCTCCCGGAGGACAGCGCAGGGCGTCCATGGCCATCTCCAGACGTGAATCCAGGTCCCACGCATCCAGCGCGTCCAGCTTCTCCTGCACCTCTCCCTGACGTTCGATCAGTTTGCTCATCTCATCGTCAGACATGGGCTCAGCGAATTTTTCATTGATGAGGTTGTATTCATTAAGTGCGTCTACTGTCTCCTTTACCCCTTCTTCAACGATCTCGCGAACTGTCTTTGTATCATCCACCTCCGGCTCCTGTTCAAGCAGCCCTACAGTATGGCCCGGTGACAGGACAGTCTCACCGTCGAACTCCTTGTCCTTTCCTGCGAGTATACGGAGAAGGGAGCTTTTCCCTGACCCGTTGAGACCGAGAACCCCTATCTTCGCTCCGTAGAAATAGGAGAGATAGATATCTTTCAGGACAGGTTTCTTGTCATAATATTTGCTTACTCCGACCATGGAGTAAATGATTTTATCGGGTTCATTGCTCATTTTTATGTTAATTCCTTTCTTTATTAATAGCAGATGCAGGGTTGAAAGCCTCTGATTTCAAATTTGTTAATGCCATAGCAAGGTTTGAAGTATACCATAAAAAACAATCTGATCTTCTCCCGTTTTCACGGACACTGAGTTAAATCAGGCTGCAAAAGTCTCCTGAATGTTTTTTAACAAACCCTTTGATGATTTGACGAAACATGTACCTTTGGGCAGTAAACATTTGCCTGCCTTTTTCTGGCCTCCAGTATTTTCCGGTATGTTCATTGAATTAATGCGGCGGTCAGCCTCATTCAGAAGTTCAGATAACTCAGCAGAAATTGAGGTGAGCTCGGCGCTTTCACTTTTCATTTCAGCTAAACCTGTTTGCATGGCGGATATTGTATTTGCATATGCCTTACACTTGCTGCACAAGTAATCACCCTGCCGGTTTATGAGTACGCCTGACATATAATGGTAAAACCTTATCCAGCTTGTTAAGTTTGTCATTTTCTCCTCCTTTAATTTAACTATCTTAAGAAAGTTGCGCCATGATTTCAAGAATTAAAGCAGGAGCATGAGATAATTCGTACCGGCATGATAAACTAAGTGATGCCGCAAGATAATTCAAAGCTGGTTTACTCTACTGACAGTGTCGTCCCGCAAAGACATGGGGTCACAAAGACATGGGGTCACAAAGACATGGGGTCACAAAGACATGGGGTCACCCATTAAAAGGCCCTTTGTCAAGCACAAAAAGCTCCTGTAAGAAATTTTTTAAACTACTCTGCGGCAGTATCGCAGAGTAGTTTCCTTTCCTTTTCTTTCACCATTACGGTTATATCC
>BDSY01000067.1 GCA_002897895.1 bacterium BMS3Abin06 | reverse complement strand
ATACTATAATAAACATGGGTAAGATCGAAAACATTTTCGCACAAATGAATCACCGTCCTAAAAATGTAAGATTCAAGGACTTGTGTATGGTTTGTGATTATTATTTTGGGAACGCCCGTCAAAGGGGAAGCAGTCATCGAATATATAAAACACCATGGCAGGGAGACCCGCGGGTGAATATTCAGAATAATAAAGGAAAGGCTAAAGCATATCAAGTAAAACAAGTGCTTATGGCCATTGAAAGATTGGAGGTAAATTATGGCACTGAAAAATGATCATTATACCTACCGCGTTACCTGGTCTGAAGAAGATAACGAATATGTAGGGTTATGTGTAGAATTTCCAAGCTTAAGCTGGTTATCCAGAACCCCTGAAGGAGCGTTAAAAGGCATTCGTAAAGTGCTTGCTGATGTAGTAGAGGATATGAAGAAAAGTGGTGAAGCAATACCCGAGCCGATTGCTAATAGAAAGTACAGCGGAAAGTTTATGGTACGTGTTCTACCAGAAGCACATAGAAAACTTGCTATCCAGGCAGCAGAAGCCGGAGTCAGTTTAAACCGTCTTGCCAGTACAAAACTAAGCAAATAAAATCTCCCCTCACCCTTGGGGTAAGCGTTCACAGGGAACAGTTGTCAGGGTGCAGAAAAAACAGATCCGTTTTTTCTTAGATGTTTTATCTAATTAGTGTCTGTGTATAAACTGCTGTTTTTTATTTTTGTCATACCCGAAGCCTGCCCCCGCAGTCTGTAAGCAGGGGTCTGTAATCGGGTATCCAGAACTCACTGAAAAGACTGGATTCCCGCCCAACAGACCGCGGGAATGACGGCTCTATTGTTGAGTTTATGCACAGACTCTAATTAAACCAACCAGCATGGCTGACCGTGCTGCTCTTTTCCACACATCTAAATCTTTAATTTTTTTCTGCCCCCTGTGAACAGTTACTTTATTTTAAAGCTGAGAGCTGACCGCTGAAAGCTGATGGCTGAACTATTAGAAAAGGGGAAGTAAAAATTGACCCACTCGATTGCACAAAGATCCTAAATATTTTATAACTTGAGGCTCTTGCAAAAGTCCCTGCAAAACGACCTGTGCCGTCATACCCGTGAAAAAGGGTATCCAGAAGTCTTTGTTTTTTAAAGGAACTGGATTCCCGATTACTACCTCGGGAATGACAAAACAAGACTTTTGCAAGAGCCTCACTTGTGATAAATCCCTCCGCCTTTGTAGCAAAGACCTTAAGTTTATGATAAAATTAATCTCATTTTTATGACTTAAAAGAATATTCAATATCTATCTATTTATAAAATTATTTTAAAAAACGAATATATAAAAAGTGAGGCATAAATCATGAGGACACATTCATGCGGTGAAATAAACGCAAAGCATACAGGCTCAAGTGTCACAATAGTCGGCTGGACCAACAAATGGCGCGATCACGGCGGTGTGGTATTTATTGACCTGAGAGACAGAAGCGGCCTTGTACAGGTTGTGTTCAGTCCTGAAGTCGATGCCGATATTCATAAAGCGGCACACAAAATCAGAAATGAATTTGTTATTCAGGTGGAGGGAGAAGTAAGAAACAGGCCTGAAGGCACGGTAAATCCCTCACTCCCTACAGGAGAGATTGAGGTTGTTGCAAAAAAACTCAGTGTGCTGAATGATTGCCAGCCCCTGCCCTTTATGATTGATGGTGAAACCGATGCCTCGGAAACATTGAGGTACAGATACAGATACCTTGATCTCAGGCGACCCGTAATACAGCAGAATTTTATCATCCGTCATAAGGCTTCAAAGGCCTTCCGTGAATATCTTGATTCTCACAGTTTTCTGGAAATCGAAACCCCCATGCTCACAAAGAGCACACCTGAAGGAGCAAGGGATTACCTTGTGCCGAGCAGGACCAATCCAGGGCACTTTTTTGCACTACCGCAGTCGCCCCAGATATTCAAACAGATACTCATGGTATCGGGACTTGAAAGATACTATCAAATCGTCAAATGTTTCAGAGATGAAGACCTCAGGGCCGACAGACAGCCTGAGTTCACACAGGTCGACATTGAAATGTCCTTTGTAAAAAGAGAAGATGTTATGGCTGTTACCGAAGACATGATTAAAAAGGTATTCATTGATACGATCGGTGTGGAAATTACAGAACCTTTCCAGAGGCTTACATACAATGATGCCGTGGAAAGATTCGGTTCTGATAAGCCGGACCTGAGATTCGGGCTTGAACTCAAAAATGTAAGTGATATTGTGAAAGATTCTTCTTTTAAGGTATTCCTCGATACAATTGAGAACGGTGGAATAATCAAGGGGCTTAATGCAAAAGGCCTGGCAGGCTATTCAAGGAAGGAACTTGATGACCTTACTAAAGATGTACAGGGTTTTGGCGCTAAAGGCCTTGCATGGATGAAGGTAAAAGCTACTATTGAATCACCGATTGCGAAATTTTTCCCTGAAGAAACATTAAAAGCCCTTGTTGAGAGATTTGAGGCAGAAGAAGGCGATCTCCTGCTTTTTGTTGCAGATAAAGAGGATATTGCCAATGATTGCCTTGCGAAGCTCAGGAACGAAATGGGGAAAAGACTTGATTTAATCAAAGCCGGTATTTACAGGTTTGCATGGATTACGGATTTCCCGCTTCTTGAATGGAATGAGGATGAAAAGAGATACGAGGCCATGCACCATCCTTTCACGTCCCCGATGGAAGAAGATATGGAGACGTTTTTTTCAATAGATCCTGCAGGGGTAATTCATGAATTACCTTTACGGGCTCAGGCATATGACATCGTACTGAACGGTTATGAAATCGGCGGGGGAAGCATCCGTATTCATAAAAAAGACGTACAGGACAGGATGTTTCAACTGTTGAATATCAGCCCCGAAGAGGCTGATACAAAATTCGCCTTTCTCCTTGAAGCGCTTCAATACGGTGCGCCGCCTCACGGCGGGATCGCCCTCGGGCTCGACAGACTCGTCATGATAATGGCCGGAGCACATTCAATAAGGGATGTCATTGCCTTTCCAAAGACCCAGAAGGCAGTCTGCCCTCTCAGCAACGCCCCTTCCGCGGTTGATGAAAAGCAATTGAAAGAACTCAGTATTAAACTGGATATAGTAGAATAAATTTTTTCTTTGTCAGGGAAACATCAAATCTGGTCAGGCAGCATGTGGCGGATAATTTTGCCTTCAACCATATAGACAACCGTCTCTGCAATGTTTGTGGCATGGTCGGCAATTCTTTCGAGGTACTTTGAAATATAAGTGATTTTCACTGCCCTGGAAACCGTTGTTGGATCCTGGGTCATTATGAACATGAGTTCCTTCCAGACCATTTCATTCAGGTCGTCCACTGAGTCATCCCGCATGATAACGTCCTTTGCAAGCATTACGTCTTCATTTACAAATGCATCAATGGTATCGCGGACCATGCCCTGTGCTATTCTGGACATCCTGGGTATGTCTATATAAGGTTTCAGCAAAGGCTCCCTGTTCAGCTCAAGGGCGCGTTCAGCAATGTTGACGGCGTTGTCACCGATTCTTTCAAGATCAGTAGTAATCTTCATGGCCGTTGTGATAAAGCGAAGGTCTTTGCCCATCGGCTGTTTAAGGGCAAGCAGCCTGACACCTTCTTCATCAATGTGCACATCATATGCATTGATTTTATGGTCTTCTTTTATAACACGCCGGGCCAGCTCAGAGTCCCTCTCAACAAGGGATTCTACAGAGTTTTTAATGGCCGCCTCCACAAGGGCCGCCATTTTCAGCAGCGATTCCTTAAGGTGTTCCAGTTCCTCTATTCTAACTGTCATTATTCAAACCCCCTCTAAATCTTCAAATTTCATTCTGCACCCTGACAACTGCTCCCTGCACCCTCTGAACGGTTACCAATTATCCATAGCGACCGGTGATATAATCCTGTGTGAGCTTATGCTCAGGGTTTACAAATATCTCGTTCGTATCACCGACTTCAATGAGGTTGCCGAGATGAAAGAATGCAGTTCGCTGTGATACGCGCGCTGCCTGCTGCATTGAGTGAGTAACTATTATAATCGTGTAATTTTGCCGTAATTCATCCATAAGCTCCTCGATCTTCGCTGTGGCGATCGGATCAAGCGCTGAACAGGGCTCATCCATTAAAATCAGTTCCGGCTGCACGGAAATCGCGCGGGCGATACATAACCTCTGCTGCTGCCCGCCCGAAAGGCTTGTTCCGGGATGGCCAAGCTGGTCCTTTACTTCATTAAAGAGGCCTGCCTTCTCAAGACTCGTTATGACTATCTCGTCAAGTTCAGACTTGTTTCGGGCCAGACCGTGTATGCGGGGTCCGTACGCTACGTTCTGGTATATAGACTTGGGAAAGGGATTGGGTTTCTGAAACACCATTCCGATCCGGGCGCGCAGCAAGACCGGGTCCACATTCCTGTCATAAATATTTTCCCCGTCCAGCCTGATTTCGCCTTCAATCCTGCATGTCTTGATAGTATCATTCATCCGGTTGATGCAGCGGAGGAAAGTCGACTTGCCGCATCCCGAAGGCCCGATAAAAGCGGTTACTTCTTTTTCCGCTATATCCACACTCACGTTTTTAATCGCATGATTTTGCCCGTAATACACATTCACTTCCCTGCAGGAGATTTTCACCTTTTCTTCACTGAGAAAAGGTTTGCCGACTGCTTTAATAATTTCATTACGATTCATGGTTGTATTACGCTTACCACCTTTTTTCAAATTTTTTCCGCAGCACGACTGCCAGGGCGTTCATGATTAACAGGAAGGCCAGAAGTACGATGATTGCAGCCGATGTCCGTTCTGCAAATGCCCTCTCCGGGCTGTCAGCCCACAGGTAAATCTGTACAGGAAGCACAGTGGCCTTGTCAAAAATTCCCGCAGGGATGTCTACAATAAAGGCCACCATGCCGATCATCAATAACGGGGCGGTCTCTCCCAATGCCCGCGCCATACCGATAATAGTACCCGTCAACATACCCGGCAGCGCAAGCGGCAACACATGATGCATGACCGACTGCATTTTAGAAGCCCCGACGCCCAGTGCTCCTTCCCTGATGGACGGAGGCACTGACTGCAGGGAGACACGCGAGGCAATAATTATGGTCGGAAGTGTCATCAGCGTGAGAACCAGTCCGCCGACAATCGGCGCTGATCGCGGCAGCCCGAAAAAATTCAGAAACACGGCAAGGCCGAGAAGGCCGAAAACAATTGATGGGACAGCCGCAAGATTATTGATATTCACTTCTATTATATCCGTCCATATATTTTTGGGGGCAAACTCCTCAAGATAGACAGCGGTTGCAACACCCAATGGAAAAGAGAGAATCAATGTTACGAACATCGTATACAGGGAGCCGACAACCGCCCCCCATATTCCGGCTAATTCCGGTTCACGGGAATCACCCCCGGTAAAGAATGCAAAATTAAAACGCTTTTCAATCGCCCTGTTTTCGATCAATGTATTCACCCAGGCAGCCTTGTCAGCTTTAATACGGCCTGTACCTTCTTTGCCTGTTTTGATATATCCCTTTATCAGCATATCAATGTCATCATCAGCAGGAACCCATACAGTTTGTGTGGTCCCGATAAGGCCGGGATCATCCATCACCATTTTCCGAAGCTGAAAGGCTGCACCCGAACTGACTATGGAGTAGAGATCACGCTTTTCCCGCCTTTTTTTAACCTCAGGGAACATCTCTCTCAGTGTCTTCTTGACGAGTCTGCCGTAATCAGCCTGTGATAAAACCCCGGTGTCTCCTGTATGCTCTGGATCTATCACTGACGCGTCAAAAGTAATCTTCAGCCGTATAAACGTCTGCTGAAAGGCGCTATAACCATTTTTTGTGATGGTAACAAATAATACCGTCAGCATCATCAACGCTATGACTATTGCAGTGATCCCGAGTGTTCTGAATATTTTTTCCTTTGCATAGCGCCTCTTAAGTCCGGCCTTTATCAACTGCAGCCTCGCACCGGAATTCTCCTGTATCCCTCCGATATTATTCATATTCCTCCCGGTATCTCCTTACTACATATAATGCGATAATGTTGAGACAGAGAGTTATTATAAACAAAACCAGTCCAAGTGCGAATGCCGCCAGGGTCTTTGGGCTGTCAAACTCCTGGTCGCCTATCAGCAGGGTTACAATCTGTACCGTAAAGGTCGTAACCGCTTCCAGTGGATTTGCTGTCAGCCTGGCAGTGAGACCGGCTGCCATGACCACGATCATTGTCTCTCCTATTGCACGGGAGACAGCAAGCAAAATGCTGCCGACAATACCGGGCAGGGCAGCGGGCAACAGCACACGGACAATGGTTTCAGACCGGGTTGCGCCAATACCCAGAGAGGCGTCCCGCAGGCTTTGCGGCACGGCATTGATTACGTCATCGGAAAGGGAGGAGATAAAAGGGATAATCATGATGCCCATCACGAGGCCGGCAGCCAGGGCGCTCTCCGACGAAACATCCAGGCCTATTTTACTCCCCACATCCCTCAAAAAAGGCGCCACAATCAATGCGGCAAAAAAACCGTAAACAACGGTCGGAATACCCGCAAGAATTTCGAGAAGGGGTTTAACAACAATCCTGAACCCTTCAGCAGCGTACTCCGACATATAAATCGCTGACATGAGCCCTACAGGCACTGCAACAAGCATGGCAATGGCTGAAATCATCAATGTGCCGATTAAGAGCGGAATAATACCAAAGGAACCGGATGCCCCCACCTGATCTTCCCGTATTGCTATCTGGGGGCTCCAGTGCAGGCCGAACAGAAAATCAGTTACCGGTATCTGATTAAAAAACCGGACAGACTCAAAGAACACCGACAGTACAATGCCTATGGTGGTAAATATGGCAACAGTAGAACAGAGTATCATCAGAACCTGAACAGTCTGTTCAACCTTGATTCGTGCACGCATTGCCGGATTTATATATCTCATGCTGAATCCCAGTCCGGCCAGACAAATGGACATCACCACAGCCACAAGGGCCAGAAAACCGGTAGCCTTCAGCCTGTTGTAATGTTCTGCTGCAGCAAGCAGAACCTCATCAGGTCTCCTGCTCACGACAATCCCGTGTGCGAGATTTATAATATCGTTAATAACAAGCGACATCCGTTCTTCAGGCAGGGACTGAATCTCCGGGGGCAGGCCGGAAACGACTATGGAGGTAACTACCGAAGATTGAAAGGCAAGCCAGATCCCCAGGATTATAACAGCCGGGAGTCCGCACCAGAGGGCCACATAAAATCCATAGTAGCCGGGCAAAGAATGAAGTTTCCTGATTTCTCCATTGACGGTTTTAGAAGAGCGGCTCCTGCCTGAATAGAAACCAATGGCTGACAGAATAATAATGGCAAATATAAGTATGGAATATTTCATGATGTGTATTGAAAATATATTAAACTCAAAAAAAGCGTCTTATTATAATATAAACACCGGACGCCATGTTCACTGGCGGCCGGTGCGGGTCAGACCGGGCTATTTACATTGAAAAGTTTTTCAGATTTCTGCCGTCCCTGCGAAATTTCTCTCTCTCCCTGTCCGGCATGGGAATGAGACCCTTGTCAATCAGATAACCCTCCGGTCCCCAGGCTTTTTCGCTGGTAAACTCTTTGATATATTCCTTAATACCCGGGATCATACCTGCATGGGCCTTCTTCACATAGAAATAAAGAGGTCTTGAAAGAGGGTATTGACCGCTTGCAATATTTTCAAATGTGGGCTCCACGCCGTCAATGATACTGCCCTGTATTTTGTCTGCATTCTGGTCAAGAAAGGAAAAACCGAAGACACCGAAGGCACCGGGGTTGCCCTCGAGTTTCTTTACGATAAGCATGTCGTTTTCGCCGGCCTCGATATAAGCGCCGTCCTCACGTATGGCCTCGCAGACAGCCTTGTATCTCTTTTTGTCCTTTTTCTTCATGGCCTTTATCCAGCTGAATTTTTTACATCCGCCTTGCAGCGCCAGCTCGGCAAAGGCATCCCTCGTTCCTGATGTGGGCGGCGGACCGAGGACTTCGATTTTGATATCCGGAAGAGAGGGGTTAACGTCCTTCCATGTCCTGTAGGGGTTTGGAATCAGCGACTCGCCAATGCCGGACGGAACATCTTTGGCCAAAGCCAGAAAAAGGTCTTTACGGCTGATCTTCATCCTCTTAGCCTTTCTGGAATTTGCAATGACAATGCCGTCATAACCGATTTTGATCTCTGTAATTTCCCTCACGCCGTTTTTAGCGCATTTTTTAACTTCCGACTTCTTGATGCGGCGGGATGCATTTGTGATGTCCGGGTGCTGAACGCCAATGCCGGAGCAAAACAGCTTCAGGCCGCCGCCGGATCCGGTGGACTCGACCTTTGGTGTTTTAAATTTCGTGGTTTTGCCGAACTGTTCTGCAACAACCGTGGCAAACGGATACACAGTCGACGAACCGACTATGCTGATGTAATTACGTACTGCTGCATCGGCGGCAGGCATTAATACAGGCAACATCAGTGTTGCTGCGGCAAATAACATTAAAGCCACCGCCATTCCGGATATTTTTTTCATGATTGTAAGCCTCCTTTTTTTATAAATTACAAATACATAATATCAGGGCAATGTTACAGGGACGTTAAGGGTCTGTTAAGTTTTGAGGAGGGGGTAATTCATGAATTACCCCTACGGACAGCGTGCATGCATCTCTCTTTTTAAGTTTTTTATTAGCTTCCCAATCTATCAGGGCCGCTCTTTTTTCTTGCTGAATATCGCAATTTCCGTTAAAATTTAACATCCTGAATAAACTACCCCGCTGCAAGCAGACGGGGTATTAATTACTGTCATTCCCGAGATCTTTTGAACGGATAATTAATGACAATGATTTACAATCAGTCACTCCTGATGCTAAAAGCAAGACACATTTCATCATAGTTGATGCCGTGGGCATTTGTGAGAAGGACAGGACTGATTCCCGGCCTATGGAGAGAAGGAAGACTGTTTCTCTGGAAAAGCTTCTTCAGGCCGTTGCCCTCGGAAATATGGAAGATGATCTCCTTTCATCCATAGCCGGAAGGCTTGCGAGAATGGATAAAAAGATCGGTCCGAGGATAAGGCGGAAAAGAACGGATTTACCGTTACCGTAGGGGCAGGTTTCAAACCTGCCCCTACTTGAGTATTGAAAAGGATGATTTTGATTCTGTGCCTTTTACGTCTGATTGTTTGGGGAGGATTTGTATTTAATAATGGAGGAATTAAATGCGGTGCCGGCGGCGTAAGGTAATCATGTGGCAAGCATGGGGGTAATTCGTGGGAGGGCATGGGTAGGCAATATTGAAATACAATCGTGAAATACATCATCGACGTTCCATTAGATTAAAGGAATATGATTATTCACAGGCAGGAGCATATTTCGTAACAATATGTGCCTGGAACAGGGAATGTTTGTTCGGAGAAATTGTAAATAGTGAAGTTGTGTTGAGTGAATATGGATTAATTGTAAAACAATGTTGGGAGGAATTAGTTTATCATTATAGGAATGTAAAATTGAACACGTACATAATAATGCCAAATCATATGCACGGAATTATTAATATTGTCGATACCGCAACCGTAGGGGCAGGTTTCAAACCTGCCCCTACAGCAATGCATAAACGTCATGGTTTGCCCGAAATTGTGCGTGCACTAAAAACATTTTCATCGAGAAAAATCAATCTCGTCCGAAACACTCCCGGTGTCCCGGTCTGGCAGAGGAATTATTATGAGCATGTTGTTCGTAATGAGAAGGATATGCGATCTATTCAGGAATATATTGTGAACAATCCATTGCAATGGGAAACAGATGAGAATAATCCGGTGAATATTAAATGAGGAAATCTGCGAGCGATAGCAATGCAAACGTAGGGGCAATTCATGAATTACCCTTACGTGAGGCGTTGCCGGAGGGGTGGGAAAAAGTACCTTTTGTCTCTGCGGTTAAAGTATTATCTAAGGCAAAATCCCAGTTATTGATCAAGGTCAAAACTTTATTGGTGGCTATATTGATGATGAAAACATGGCGTTCAAAGGAGATTTACCAGTTATTGTTTTTGGTGACCATACAAGAAGCATAAAATATGTTAATCGTCGTTTCGCCGTGGGAGCAGAAGGCGTAAAAATATTAAAAAAAGACGGCCCCTACTATGCCTATATCCTCCGGCTCATAGGCCAGCCGATGGAAGACAGCACCGGAGGCACATAGCAGGATTTACCCGTCTATTTAGTATTATATTTATACATTATTATATTTATACATTATTAATTATCAAACTTATATGAAATCTGATGACGGAACAGCAACCGCATATAATTGTGATTTCAGGGCCGAATGGTTCCGGTAAATCAACGACGGCTCCTTCTCTGCTTAAAGGCACTCTGGGAGTAACTGAGTTTGTTAACGCAGATGTAATTGCCGAGGGGCTTTCTGCTTTTCAGCCCGAAGGGGCGGCTTTTCAAGCCGGCCGCGTTATGCTGAAAAGAATACACCACCTTGCAAAGGAGCGAGTGGATTTTGCATTTGAAACAACCCTTGCAAGCCGCACTTTTGCCCCCTGGATAAAGGAACTAAAACAAAAGGGATATATTTTCCACCTTGTTTTTCTCTGGCTTCCAAGTGCTGAGTTTGCAATAGCAAGGGTAGCAGAAAGAGTCCGTCTCGGCGGGCATAATGTGCCTGAAGAAACCATTAGAAGACGATATAATAAAGGCATAACAAATTTTTTCCAGCTCTACGTGCCATTTGCGGATGCATGGAGGCTATATAATAATTCAGATCCTTCAGGTCCGGCTTTGATTGCATCAGCAGGAGAAAAGACCGGGGAAACCGTTTATAAGCCTGATTTATGGAATATAATCAGAGAGGAATATCATGAGTGACGCCAAAAAGAATATTGATGAATTTTTTAATACTGGAACTGAAATAGATGAAGCTTTACAACAAGGCGTAAAAGAGGCTCTCTTGCAGCATAAAAAGGCAGGCAATCCCATTGTGTCATGGGAGAACGGAAAGATCATCTGGATTCAGCCTGAAGATATCCCTGTTGAGGAGAAGACGTAAGGGCAATTCATGAATTGCACCTACAAACCGACACAACATGAAAAAATCAGACCGTTATAACACATCGCATTTGATTGAAGACCAGTACGAGCCCGCTTCCCAGGGAAGGGTTGCGAGGATGTTGGCTGCTTTAATGGCATTGCAGGCTGGTTTACCACCGCTGGACTTGAGAGAAATTTCCGGAAAGGGTAAAGAGGAATATATTAAAGCCGTGCAGGCGGGATGGAAAAAATATTTACGACTGTTGTCCGTAGGACTCTGAGGCTTCATGGACAGCAATAACTTCTTTTAATTTTTTTTCCATTGACTTGGAATTAGGTCAAAAAGCAAATGTCTTATTCTTTGACCGCAAACCCGCATCAGAAAAACCCTGGACAAAAAAGCTCTGGATATATGATTTCAGAACAAACAAAGATTTCACCCTTAAAACCAATCCCCTCAAACGCGAAGACCTCGATGAATTCGTTAAATGCTACAACCCTGAAAACCGCCACATCAGAAAACCCACATGGACAGAAAAGAAACCGGACGGTCGCTGGCGAGCATTTGATTACAAAGAACTAATAAACCGTGACAAAGCCAGCCTCGATATCTTCTGGCTTAAAGACGAAAGCCTCGAAGAATCCGAAAATCTCCCCGACCCCGGCATCATCGCCCGCGAAATCGTCGAGGACTTGCAGGATGCACTGGCTCAGTTTCAATTGATTGCAGAAGACTTGGGAGAGTAGGAATAAGGAAAGAGCCGGGTCCAAACCTACAATATTCATTTTAGAACCTTAAAACTTATAGAGCCACAGAAAAGGGCACAAAGGGAGCGCTGGGGTATTCCCTCTTTTGGCTGGGCCTCCTGTGTTAAGTTTCGAGGAAACTTCGGTGCTTTTATTTTATACTGTACATTGCATGCAAAAGATCAGAAAAAGGCAAAAATTCAGGGTAGGCGTGCACCAGCAATTCACGGTGAAAATCGATGCAAGATTGCTTCGTAGCTAACGCTCCTCGCAATGACATTACGAAAACCTTTCTTGTCATTGCGAGTGAAGCGAAGCAATCTCAAGGCCTTACAAGTTCACCGTGAATTGCTGGGCGTGCACACCTCAATAGCCGGGGGCGTAGCAAAATCTGTTGAGAGGGCGATGGCATTAAACTGTAACACCCTTCAGATATTCTCCCATAACCCGCGGCAGTGGAGGGTGAGCCCGATATCGGGAGAGGAAGCGAAGCTGTTCGCAATTTTAAGAAAAAAATATGATATCCGGCCTGCTTATATACATGCCTCTTATCTTATTAACCTGGCTTCACTTTCAAAAATAACACTTAACAGGTCAATTAAACTTCTTTCTCAGGAAATGGAAAATGCCGATCTGCTTGGTGCTGAATATGTTGTCCTTCATACAGGAAGCGCAAGCGGAGATGATGAGAGGAAGGCGCGGGCACGGGCTGCAAAGTCCATTCTGAAGGCAACAGGTTCCGGTCGCTTTAAGGCTTCTCTGATCCTTGAAAATACTGCGGGGCAAAGAGGCGACATTACATCATCAATTAAAACATTAGCAGAGATAATGGACAGATGCGGCTCTGAATGTATAGCCGGTATTTGTATTGATACCTGCCATGCCTTTACATCAGGATATGATCTTACATCAGATGAGGGCATTGAAAAGCTTATCTCCGAGATAAGAGATCACATCGGCCTTGATAAGCTGAAGCTCATACATTTAAACGATTCAAAAAACACCCTGGGCTCGGGCATAGACAGGCATGAGCATATAGGGCAGGGTTTTATAGGCATCAGGGGATTTGAAAAGCTTCTCACGGATAAAAGAATATCCGGGGTGCCCCTTATCCTTGAGACCCCGAAAAAGAGTGATGATGATGATAAAAGAAATCTGAAAAAGATTTTTAATATACTTTCAGGAGCCCCAAAAATGCGCCAACCCATTTCCCTGGGACAGGAGTAATTGCTTAAAGACTATCATCGAATGATACGGCGTCGCAGCAGGAAGCGTAGCTCTCCAGATCCTCAATCTTTATTTTTTGCTCCAGAAGCAATGCCTTTACAATATCGCCGAAAGTTATGACCCCTATCAACTTATTGTTTTCAAAGACAGGCATGTGGCGGCAGTGGGCGCTTGTCATAACACCCATACACTCCTCAATGGACATATCCGGAGTAACACAATATATATCCTTTGTCATTAATTCTTCAACCAGTACTTCCCTGGGGGATAGTTCTTTTAAAATTATATTGCGAGCTAAATCTCTCTCGGAAACTATACCTACGACGTTCTCCTCGTCGATCACTACCAGTACTCCAATATCCCTCTCCGCCATGATTTCCATTGCCTTATAAGCAGTATCGCCCGGGCATATTGACCAGATAGCAGAGCTTTTTGATTGCAAAACATCTCTGATTGTCAACATTTCGTTGATCTCTCCATCTTATTTCTTTCTTGGTGCTTTGTATACAAACCAGTCTTCTTTGGTTATTTCATGAAAATGGTCTGCTTCATCAATTAATATCCTGGCAGCTGTTTTTCTTACAGCAGCAATTTCTACCCTTACACCTTCCCCCTTAAGATGCCTGACCAGATCCACATAATCCGAATCGCCTGACATAATAATAATGGTGTCAACCTTTGAAGCGAGTTGTGTGGCTTTGATAGAAAGCGGGATATCAGCGGACTTATGACACGGGATAACCGAGCCATAATAGTTTTCGTGCAATCTTTCAGCGAATTTGGATGAAATGGCCTTGCCTTCCCGAAAATAGATCAGTCTGTTCAATCCTCTCGCATTCAGCAATTTCGGGATCAACTTGTCAAAATTGATCATTGAATTTTTTGATTTGGAGAGTTCATGGATACTCCGTTCAATATTGTTCCCATCGCAAAGGATAGCTACGGATTGATTAATAAGAATATTTTCCATAATTGGTTATAACACAATACTGTCATTAGCGACAGTTAACTCCTTGAATTCAATTTATAATAATCGGTCGATTATAAATATGCAAATAAAGACTTACATTTGAAATATTGCATAATGAACAGGAACTATCAGAGGGTATGCACATTTTATATTACATTAGGTCTATTTATTCCTGTTTAATAATCGGTATGTTTCTTCGTAAATTCGTTCCCTGGGCCCAATAGCGACAATTTCGATATGTTCCCTCCTGGAAATCCGGTAGATTATCCTGAACTGACTGACACGGAAACTCCTTAATCCGGCAAGTTCATCCTTTAATGTTTTACCGGAAAGCGGGGCAGACAGGATTATCTGTAATGATGCCTTAACTTTCTTTTTAAGGTGAGGATGCATTGTACGTATAAGTTCAGCAATATCATCAGGAACCAGGAGTTTATGATGTGACGGCATCGTACCCGGCAGGCTTATTTAAACAGCTCTTCGAGAGTGTAAAGTTTTGCTTTTTTATTTTTCAATGATTTTAATCCCTTTTTAATATCGCTCATAAGCGTGGCATCGGATCGAACAGCTATTGTTTCTTTTAAACTTTCGAATTCATCAGGGCTTATCAACACTGCTGCAGGTGAACCGTTTTTTGTGATTACTATCTCTTCATCAGTTGTGCCGACCTTATCAACAAGTCCGCTTAACTTCATTTTTGCCTCTGAAAGAGAGAGGGTTTTCATAATAATGACCTCCTTTCTGGTCAACCAGAATTACGACTATAATAACACCGGCTTTACAAAATGTCAAAAGGCTGCATTCAGACGAAATTTCTATAAATAATAAACCTTCACAACCGTCCCTTTGCCCGCTTCGCTCCCGATTTTCATTTCCCAGCCGTGTGCCTTTACGAGGTGCTTTACAATCGCAAGACCGAGGCCGGTGCCGCCGAGTTCCCTTGAGCGGGAGGGGTCAACCCTGAAGAAGCGCTCCCCGAGCCTCGGGAGGTATTTTTCGGGAATACCGATGCCGGTGTCCTTTACAAAGATATAGTTTCTGCCGTCCTCCTGTGCAATACCGATTTCTATATCCCCGCTTTCGGTAAACTTTATGGCATTGTCAATAATGTTAAGGAGTATCTGTTCCAGCCTGTGCCTGTCGGCATCTATTATCATGTCATCCGATTCAAGAGACTTCTTAATCGTGAGATTTTTCTCTGCTGCCTGGACCACAAACGTCCCGATTACGTTTTCAATAATCTCTCCAATATTTATCCCTGTCTTATCCATTTTTATCCCTCCGAGCTCTATCCTTGAGAGCGTCAATAAGTCTTCCACCAACCTGTTTAATCTTTCGCTGTGGGATTTTATCGTGTTAAGAAATTTTTCGGCATTTTCCTTATCATAGAGAGCGCCGTCCAACAGGGTCTCTGCAAATCCTTTTATTGCAGTCACCGGTGTTTTCATCTCATGCGAGACATTCGCCACAAAATCCTTTCGCATCTGTTCGAGTTTTTTAAGCCGGGTTGTATCATGAAATATGGTGACAAAAGCGGCTAATTTGCCCACTTCATAAAAAAGCGGCGATATGCGGACGGTCATATATTTTTCTTCGTCAAGGTCTAAAATCACTTCAGCAGAGCCGGGAGTTCTGTTTTGTTTAACACTCTCAATGAGGGACATGAATTCAGGGTTTCTCACTACTTCAATAAAAGGCCTGCCGTCTAACTGATGGCTGCCGAAGAGTTCCCGCGCTGCATTATTTGACAGCTCAATAACTCCATCCGTATTTATAAGTAAAAGGGCATCGGGGATGCTTCTCAATATTACATTCAAGCGGTTAGTCTCTTCATCCCGTTTGCTGATACTGCTTTCCAGCTCCGACGCCATATTGTTGAGGTCATGCGCAAGCTCGGTGAATTCCCCTGCCCCCTCCAGATAAAGTTTCTTTCTGAACAGACCGTGAGCTAACGCCCCTGCGTAACCGGAAATCCGGTTCACAAAGTTTCTTATTCTCATTGTCTGCCAGATCAAAATAATTCCCGGAACAAGGAATAACAGAATAACCACAATATCAATCTTCAGCCTTAACGTGTTGATTGATTTATTGATATCATCGAGCGGTACGGCAAGCCTGATAAATCCTGCAAGCTTTTCATCGCGCATGATTTTCTTTGCCACATAAAGAAGTTGATACTGAAGCGTTTCGCTTTGACGGATGGACCAGCCGGTCTGTGAGATCAGCGACTGCTGAATTTCGGCCCTGTTTGCATGACTGTTCATTTGTGATGAATCTTTGTCCGAATCTCCAAGCACCTTTCCGCTCGCATCGATTACCGTAACCCTTGCACCGGTTTTTTGCTTGATCCGCCTGCACAGATCATCAAGCCTGTCCTGAGAGTTAAAAGGAATATTTTCTGATATGAGACTTCCCTGGATGGAGAGACTGTCTTTGAGGTTGTTCAGATAATTTTCGCGTACCACACTGGTGATATAGAATTCTATAAAGATCACGGAGAGCAGCAGGACAATAAAATACAACAAAAATGTTCGTCTGAAAATACGTCTTTTCATAGTTCTCCGTCAACGCAGTAGCCGATGCCCCTTCTTGTTTTGATATACACAGGGGCTGAAGGATCATCTTCTATTTGCGCCCGCAATCTCCTGATATGGACATCAACTGTTCGCGGCTCAACAAATGATTCATCCTTCCATACTCCATTGAGGAGCATATCCCTGTTAAAGACCCTTCCTTTTCTTTGCACCAGATAAACTAAAAGTTTGAACTCGGTTGCGCTCAGTTTTATCAGCCTGCCCCTTTTCTTTACCTGATAAGTGTCTGTATTGATCTCAAGGTCGGCGATTTTTATTACCCTGTCTTTGGCAGGTTTTTCCTGCGTTCTTCTTAAAACAGCCTTTACACGGGCAATCAGTTCCCGCGGGCTGAAAGGCTTGGTGATATAATCATCAGCCCCTATTTCAAGACCGAGCACTTTATCGAGTTCTTCATTTTTTGCAGTCAGCATAATAATCGGTATTGAAGAGCTCTCTTCCGATGACTTCAATATTTTGCAGAGTTCCATTCCCTGAATTCCCGGAAGCATTAAATCAAGAATAATGAGATTAAATGTATCTCTTCTGATGAGGTTCAGGGCGTCCTCTCCGTTTGCAGAAGCAGTGGTTTCAAAGCCTTCTTTTTTTAAATTATAGGAAACGAGCTCCAGGATGTCCTTTTCATCATCAACAACTAATATTTTGGGTTTCATATGATTTTCTTTCCTTATAAGGAAAGGATTATGAAAGTTCTTTTATAAAGGCCGTGAAATCTCTGATAGCAACAGGAATGCTTTTATGAACAATATTGTAATCTATTGCCTCATATTCATGAACAAGTATGTTCCTCAACCCTGCTCCGAGAGCAAGATCCCTGCTTAATTTTTTAGTGATTATCCCCAGTTCACCGGCTCGCAGAAAAGCGGCCTTATAAGAAGCCGGCGCAGGTTCTCCCTTCGCCGAAATCAGATGAAAAACTATATCACTGGCTGTCATCACAAGCAGTTCAAGAATACGCTCTATTTCATAATGTTTCTGCATAAACTCATCAAACGGAATTTTCTTAAACTGCAGGAGGTCATTAAGGTAAGTTGTAAGCGACACAAGTTTTTTCTTTACAATTTCAGGCGACATTGCCCACCTTTTTCACAAAGTCTTTTAGATATTTTTCATTCATCCTGCGGAGTTTGTCAGTATCAAGATAAAGCTTCCATGCCCTTAACTTCTCTTTGTCAAAAAGCCCTTTTCTCCTTTCAAAAAGACATCTTCCATTAGAAAAGATTTCGTGGAGAAGCAAAGGGTCGGTATCTGCTGAAAGGAGAACGAGGTCTATACGCTTTCCATTAAAAAAGTCATCAAGTTCATAAATCAGTTTCAGCTTTGAGATTTCGGTGCCGCTCCTGCATTTAACAGCCAGATCAATATCGCTTTCAGCATCTGCTTTATCCGATGCACAAGAGCCAAAAAGGACAAGCATGTCTAAATCATTCTCTTTACAAAAGCGTTTAATTCCCCTGATTTTCATGATTTAATCATAAGATTGAGAGAAAAGTATTGTCAAGGGTTGATTATGCAGTACTAAGATAGAAATAGTTATTATTCTATTTATAGAGTGGTAACTCGACAGTACCGAGTTCTGTCATTCCGGCTTGTCCGGAATCTATAACCCTTTGATTTTTCCGGATTCCCGACAAGCGGGAATGACAACTGCGTGGTCATGACGTTTTCTTTAGAATCAACATGTTAAAAGAGAACTCGGTACTCTTAAGAGTGGTAAGATAAGCAAAATAAAGAAGGGACTGCATATATGATGCAGCCCCTGATTATCCAATGGCGTCCCCAAGGGGATTTGAACCCCTGTTACCGGCGTGAAAGGCCGGTGTCCTGGGCCAGGCTAGACGATGGGGACACATGGTGAGCCGCGAAGGATTCGAACCTTCGACCCACGCCTTAAAAGGGCGTTGCTCTGCCAACTGAGCTAGCGGCCCTGGTCAGAAGTTTGATAGTATAACAAAATTATACAATAAAAAAACAGTTTTCCCGGGCAATCCTGCGGTATCCCGGTGAGAGTGGATTCCGGGGCATTTGATTGAAACCAAAGTGAATTTACTTTAGCGTTTTCCGGTTTTCTCTATGGGATTTTTTATAACTATAACCTCGTCTCTTTTCTGTCCTGTAGAGATAATGTCTATTTTTACATCAAGCGATTCACTGATATAATCAATATAAGCCCTTGCCTGCCTCGGAAGGGCCTTTAACTTTGTTACGCCCTTTGTGCTCTTTTTCCAGCCGTCAAGTTCAATATAAACGGGCTCGCAGGCTTCAAGGACATGCGCCTGTTGAGGAAAATCCGTGAATCTGCAGGCCTTTCCTTTCTTGCTGCAGCTGCAGCTGCCGGAAGGGTCTTCATATTTATAGGCAACGCAGACTTTTATCTTATCAAGTCCGTCAAGCACATCAAGTTTTGTCAGGGCAATCCCTGTAAGACCGTTTATCATGATTGAGTGTCTTAAACTTACCAGGTCGAGCCAGCCGCATCTTCTTGCCCTTCCTGTTGTTGCTCCGTATTCCCCGCCTTTCAGGCGAAGATCCTCTCCAAGTTCATCCTGCAGCTCGGTTGGAAAAGGACCTTCTCCTACACGGGTCGTATATGCCTTTACAATTCCCAGAATCCCGTCCAGGTTTCCGGGGCCTGTACCGAGCCCGGTACATACGCCGCCTGCACAGGCATTTGACGATGTTACATACGGATATGTGCCGTGGTCAATATCCAGCAGGGTCCCCTGTGCGCCTTCAAACAGGACGTTTTTACCTTTTTCAATCAAGTCGTTAATGAGTACCACCGTGTCTGTAATAAACGGTGCAAGGTATTCTGCATATTTCATGTATTCAGAGTAAACCTTATTAACGCTTATTTTTCCGGTGTTATATTTTTTTTCGAGGAGAAAATTTACGTCCGACAGGTTTGCCTTTAATTTTTCCCTGAAGACCTTGCCGTCAAGTAAATCCACCATTCTGATGCCTGCCCTGGACATCTTGTCAACATATGCCGGTCCGATACCCCTGCCTGTTGTGCCGATTTTTTTGGATCCTTTTGAATCTTCATGCTTACAGTCCAGTACCATGTGATATGGCATAATGACATGAGATCGCCCGCTTATATGAAGATTCTTTCCAATGCTTATTTTCCTGCGTTTCAGCCCTTCCATCTCTTCTATAAGTGATTTGGGTTCAATAACCACACCATTACCTATAATGCAGGTTTTCCCCCTGTGCAGTATTCCGGATGGAATAACATGAAGAATAAACTGCCGGTTCTTTATCATTACTGTATGCCCGGCATTGTGGCCCCCCTGATAACGGGCTACAACATCAGCGCTTTCTGTTAAAAGGTCAACAATTTTGCCTTTTCCCTCATCACCCCACTGGGCGCCTACAACCACTATATTGGCCATTACTATCTCCTCAATCTCTGACTATTTACAATATTTATGTCTGACTCCAAAATCCGGGAAGATAATTCAGACCGGCAAATGTATCTGCTTGACAGAAAGGACATTCGGTAGTTTCCTGATTTTAAACAGGATTGTCTTTGGCACGGCTATATCAACACTTACGACCGAGATAGCCTTGCCCCCCTGAATTGCTCTTCCAAAATGCATCTTTGAAATATTTATATTATTTTTACCGAGTAATGTTCCGAGATCCCCTATAACGCCCGGTTTGTCGATATTTGAAAGTACGAGCATTTCACCTTCCGGTATGATTTCTACTGTAAAACCGTTTACTGATATTATACGCGGCTCCCTTTTGCCGTGAAGAATTCCTGAGACGGAACTCTCCTTTTTGCCGGATTTTATTTTAACAACCATCATGCTCTGGTAGTCTCCGGCATCATCCGTTGTAATCTCTTTAACTTCAATGCCTCTTTCCTTTGCAATCAACGGAGCATTAATAAAATTAACGGTTTCTTCAAGTATCGGCGTCAGAATACCTTTCAGCACGGCAATTGTCACAGGCTCCAGGTTGAGCTCTGTTATTGTGCCTTTATATTCGATAATAATCTCATCAATGCCTCCGTCAAAATTCTGGGAAATAAAACTTCCGAGCCTCTCTGCAAGGTTTATATAAGGCTGGAGAACCGGAAACACGTCCGCTGATACAGACGGAAAATTAACTGCGTTTCTTATTGTCCCGTGCAGCAGGTACTCAACTATCTGATTTGCAACAGCAACAGCAACATTTTCCTGCGCATCTGCTGTTGAAGCGCCCAGGTGCGGTGTACAGATAAAATTGTCAAGTTCAAGAAGCGGCGAACCTTCAGGCGGTTCTTTCTCAAAAACATCTAATGCCGCTGCAGCAACCCTGCCGGATTTAAGCGCCTTATACAGCGCTTCTTCATCAATAACCCCGCCTCTTGCTGCATTTATAATCCTGACGCCTTTTTTCATTTTTGCAATGCTTCTGGCATTGATTAAATTCTTTGTTTCATTTGTAAGCGGGATATGATTTGTAATAAAATCCGCGTTTTTGAATAAGCCGTTAAGTTCTACAACGGTTACCCCTAATGTCTTTGCCTTTTCCTCACTGAGGTACGGGTCGTAAGTAATTACGTTCATTCCCATGCCCTGCGCCATCCTGGCAACATGAGTGCCGATGTTGCCAAGGCCTATGATGCCGAGTGTTTTATGGTACAGCTCTACACCCATAAACTTTTTCTTTTCCCACTTCCCCTGTTTCATTGAGGCTGTTGCCTGGGGTATCTGTCTTGCCATTGAAAGGAGGAGTGCAACAGTATGTTCTGCAGTCGTTATCGTATTTCCTCCAGGGGTATTCATAACAACTATTCCGCGCTTTGTAGCGGCAATTTTATCAACATTATCAAGGCCTGAACCCGCCCTTCCGATTACTCTTAATTTCCTGGCGGACCTGATTATATCAGCAGTCACTTTTGTAGCGCTTCTTATGATAAGGGCATCATATTTGCCGATCTCTTTTTTAAGCCTTTCAGGCGCAAGCCCTGTTTTCACGTCAACTTCGAGACCGGCTTTTTCAAGGATGCTGATGCCTTTGTCCGATATATTGTCACTTACCAGTACTTTCATCTCAAATTATTTCCTTATATCTTTCTATTTGGTTTTATGTTCAGCATTTCTCTTTTCAAAGTCTGCCATGAATGCTATCAATAAATCTACTCCCTCTTCAGGCATGGCATTATAAATACTTGCGCGCATACCACCTATAGAGCGATGGCCCTTGAGCGTTACCATCCCGGCTTCCCTGGCCTGCTCAAGGAATGTGGTGTCGAGATCAGGATTTGCCAGGGTAAAAGGCACATTCATCCATGAGCGACAATCGGGATCAACAGGATTGCTGTAAAAATCCGAATTATCAATGGCGGCATACAGCTTATCGGCCTTTCGCTTATTGATCTCCGCAATCGCCTTCAGGCCGCCCTTCTCTTTAATCCACTCGAATACCAAACCCGCCATATACCAGCTGTATGTCGGCGGCGTGTTGTACATGGATTTGGCCTTTGCATGTGTCCCATAACTGAACATCACAGGCGTGCCTGAAATCTCTTCACCGATCAGGTCTTCCCGTACAATGACGATGGTCAAACCTGCCGGACCGATATTTTTCTGGGCACCTGCATATATTACACCATATCTGGAGACATCTACAGGCCGTGACAGGATGGTTGAAGACATATCGGCAACAAGGGGTACATCACCAACCGCCGGGATCATATGGAACTCAACTCCGCCGATAGTTTCATTGGGCGTGTAGTGGACATAGGCAGCATCAGGGTTAAGAGACCATTCCGACCGGGGCGGGATAGTAGTGAAATCAGTTGACTCACTTGATGCAGCAACATTCACCTCACAAAAACGCCCGGCCTCGGCAATGGCCTTTTTTGACCACTGCCCTGTATTGATATAGTCGGCAGTACCCTTGCCCCTCAACAGGTTCATCGGAACCATGGCAAACTGGCTTGACGCCCCACCCTGGAGAAACAGTACCCTGTAATTTTCAGGAATCGCCATGATCTCTCTTAAATCTGCTTCAGCTTTTTCAGCAATGGAGATAAACTCCTTGCCTCTGTGACTCATTTCCATTACCGACATACCGTTGCCGTGCCAGTCAATTATCTCTGCTGCAGCCTTTTTCATTACATCTTCAGGGAGCATTGCAGGTCCTGCGCTAAAATTAAATATACGTGACATTTGCCTATCCTTGTTTTTCTTTAATATTCAACAAACAGGGCGTAATACATCATTTTTTTCAGACGCTGAATTTATTTTCCCTCTCGATTCCCTTATCTGTATAATTTTGTTGAATTAAAGTGGATAATCTGTTTATATATTGCAGATGATATATCCGGTTTTAGTGGTGTAGGTCACTGTTCTTTTAAACACCTTTCCAACACTTACTTATTTTCTTCAAAGATAAAACACATAACCCTTTTAAGAATTTTTTATATAGTTATTAACAGGAACTATTGATCGTATATGGGATGCTGTAACTCAATCTCACCAATTTTGAAGCGTATCATTTAAAGCATGATTTGTCAAGTTAATGCCGATAATTTTCAACATCTTATCAACGCTTGTTTTTTATTTGTTTTCATAGCCGTTAACTTGCTGATTAACAGTTTCAACACCCTTATTATTACTACTGTCTTTAAAGATATAAATAACTACTAATAAAAAGAGAGATAGTATTTATAAAAAGATTTATTATCAAAAAGATATTATAATCTCTCTTGTGAAGGATCAAATAAGCAGCGCTATTGAAAACATATTTAAAATTAATCTTGATCTGAAAAAATCTGAAAGGGTTCTTGTATTTACAGATAATAAAAATAGAAATATAGGGAAAATCGCAAAGACCGTCGCAGAAACCGGGAAAAACTTTACGTTTAGTATTAAATACCTGGAATTCAAGCCAACCGGATGTCATGGCATGGAACCCCCTGAAGAACTATGGGAACAGGCTTTCGGAACTGATGCATACAGAACATTAAAACAGAAAAGGCTGCTCAGGCCTCTTATTTCAAAAAAAATTTCAAAAGATAAATTAAAAGAAGCGGAAAGGATAATAAAAGAAAACAGAAATAAAGCCATTGATGTTGTAATAGCATTATCATATTACTCGACCAGCCATACGAGATTCAGGGATTTTCTGAACAGATTATGCGGCACAAGGTATGCAAGCATGCCGCTGTTTGATGAAGAAATGCTGAAAGGACCAATGACGGTTAACTGTGAAAAAATGCTCGAAAGGACAAAGACAATAGCAAAGAGTGTGAGTGAATCCGAAAATATAAAGATTGAATCTCCAAACGGCACGTCTGTTACACTCTCTAAAACAGGCAGGGAAGTTAAAGTGGATACAGGCGTTATAACAAAACCCGGGGCATTCGGCAACTTGCCTGCGGGTGAGGTTTACCTTGCCCCGCTTGAAGGCACTGCAAGGGGAAGGCTTGTCCTTGAATGGGCTCCAACCCGGAAACTAAAGAGACCCGTTATTCTTCAGATTGAAAAGGGTCTGGTAAAAACAGCAGAGGGCAAAGAAAAGTATGTTGAATTTCTTCTGAAAAAGCTTTCCGAAAAAAGAGAAAACAGAAATATTGCGGAACTTGGTATAGGTACCAATGACACGGCCTGCAGGCCGGATAATATACTTGAATCTGAAAAAATATTTGGAACAATACACATTGCGCTTGGTGACAACAGTTCATTCGGTGGAAAAGTGAGGACTTCTTTTCATCAGGACTTTGTCGTCTTTGAACCTACAATAACGCTAATCTATAAAAGTGGCCTCGAAAAGGAGATGATGAAAAAAGGAAGGCTTTTAAAAAATTGAAACTAAAAATTTAAAAACTGGTTCTTTCTCATTTCAAGTGGGTAACGATATAATAGCGGAAAAGTGAGGAGTAAAAAGAGATGGAGGTAATAGAGGGTTTATTTGAGAAAGCGTTAAAATTAGAATCACCTTGGCAAGTAAAAGCA
>BDSY01000066.1 GCA_002897895.1 bacterium BMS3Abin06 | reverse complement strand
ATTGATGTTAGCAATTGAATTGGATGGATATACACATGGCTTTAAGGAAGTATTTGAAAGAGACAAAAAGAAAGAACAGAGATTAAATGAAATAGGAATAAGAGTTTTAAGATACAGCGATGATGACGTACTGAATAATATTGAAGGGGTGTTGGAAGATATTAAAAATTGTATAAATAAGATTAAGAATAAACACACCCCTTAATCCCCTCTTTTTAGAGGGGAAATAAGGCAGAAGGATATTAAAAAGATATATTTTACCCACTTGAAATGAGAAAGAACCTAAAATATTCTATAGGTTGAAATATAACCTGCGTGTATCAAACTAAACAAAATGAAAGGAGGTTTGTATGAGATTTTTGTTGACTTTACTTTTGCTCCTCTCGATAGCCGTTGTTCCTGCATCCGCACTTGCGTCGGCAGCGCATGCCCCGACAGTACCCGGTAAGCTGCTTTCTACTATCGATGAGCTGGCAGCCAGGTTCGACCCCAAAGTTTGCGCCGACTGCCACGAACAAATCTATGAAGAATGGAGTCAGTCAATGCACAGCAAGGCATTCATTGACCCCCGTGTAATTCAGACATGGAGGACTTATATAAAGCAGGGGCTTGAGAAAGAAGCCGGTATGACAAAGATGGACATTAAGAGTAACTGCATGTGGTGCCATGCCCCTTATATAAAGTATGCTGATGATAATCTGGTTTCAGAGATCATTGATATGGTGTTAACCGCAGCAGATGACCCTGATGAATCAAAAAGGGATGCTGCAGTAAAACAGCTTTCAAAACTTAACCTCAACTGCTACGGCTGCCATAATCTTTTTGCCTTAAAAGACGGTTACTGGAGTAATAAGCCTGAAGAAGGGGCCATCTACGGTCCGAGGGGAGAAGATGACCCCGAAGAAGCCAAGCATGAAGATTTCAAGACATTCAAATCCGACTACCTGACAACCTCACAATTCTGCGCAACATGTCACCACGGCTGTCCGGATAGCGTTCCATTCTCGCAGTGCCCTACCCTTTACACAAGCTACAAGGAAAATTACGTAGATAAAGGCGGGAAGGAAAAATGCCAGGATTGCCACATGAAGCCTGCTGATCCTGATGATCCCAAAAGCCACAAGTTTCCGGGGGCGCACGATAAAGACTTTTTCGCCGCAGCAATGGAAATCGAAATTGAGGCCGATTCTACTCAAGTCGTTAACAACTACAAAAACGAAATAACACCGGCCCTGGCCTTTAATGTAAAACTGACCAGCCATTCAGGGCACGGCATACCAAACGGTTGAGGATACATGCCAAGAGCGGCACTGGAAGTGACCGCAAAAGATCAGGACGGCAATGTGATATACACAGAAAGAAGAAATTACGACAACTGGAATTTATGGTTTAAGGGAAACAAAGACGTCCCCCTCAAATATTGGGATATAACAGCAACGACACCTATCAATCAGGGTCTTGAACCGGGACAGACCGATGAAAAAATAAATGTTATCATCCTCGATAAAAACATAAAATCCGTTGATATTGAAGCGACCTTTCTATTTGAATACGAGACCGGCCACTGGGAACCGGTTAAAAAAGTTACGAAGACCGTAAGCTTCAATGAATAAATCCGTTTATTCTGAAAACCGTGCCGGGCTCCCGGCACGGTTTTTTCTTTCCGCGCACACATCATCGCAGGTCAATAATCAATTGAATCCGCTAAATTGTTGAAAAACTCTATTCAAAGATGTAAAATTCCTTATTCAAAAATATAATCAAAGGTAAATATATGAAAAAAATTTATGCTCTTTTGTTTGTTACAATATTGATGGCTTTCGGTTGTGCTTCCGACAATGAAAAACCGTCTGCTGATTCCCTTTTATACACAGAAGCTTTAAACAGTATTAATTCTATCATTTCAGCGTATGGAGAGAAAAATATTAAATCCTTACGGAAACTGACAGCGCCCAATCTTTCAGAGGATATTGTTAAAAACCTTTTTTTTAAAAAGGCCGACGTTTCTTTTGTAGTTAAGATAGTAAGAATAAAAGGCTCTTCTGTGATTGTTGATCTGAACTGGAAGGGGGAATGGCAGCTGGAAAATGACGGAAAGATTGAAAACAGGGGAGTAGCTTCTTTAGTATTAAATAAAGAAACAATGGTATTATTAAATATAGATGGCGATAATCCGTTTATAGTTCCTGCAAGTATGTATTAGAAAAATTCAAAAATAAAAATCAAAATTCAAATTTATGGAATAAAAGATATTTACTTAAGAGTACCGAGTTCTCTTTTAACATGTTAATTCTAAAGAAAACGTCATGACCACGCAGTTGTCATTCCCGCTTGTCGGGAATCCGGGAAAATCAAAGGGTTATAGATTCCGGACAAGCCGGAATGACAGAACTCGGTACTGTCGAGATATTTAATAATTAAATTTAAAGAAGTTCCTTGATTTAACATTTTAATGATTGATCTTTTTTTGCCGAAGTGGCGGAACTGGCAGACGCGCTAGGTTCAGGGTCTAGTGGGAGCAATCCTGTGCGGGTTCGAATCCCGCCTTCGGCACCATATTAAGGTACACACTCCACGGATTTACAGGGAACGACTGATAATATTTACAACTGGGCTGTGCAGGGCTGCACTTCGGAGACCACAGCCATAGCAGCGGCAGTTTTGTGCAGAGAACTGCGATCACCTCTTGCTCTATCAACCTCCTTAACCCCCTTTAAAAAGCATTGTACAAGGGCGTTACTGCCGTTATAAATCATTCACCGTCATGTAACTACAATTTAGTTGCATTAAGTGTCATGCCATGTTAAGATAAAATCATGAGCAAAGCAGAAAAGCTGTTAAAGAGGTTTCTATTAAAACCAAAGGATTTTACCTTTGATGAACTTAAACGGCTTCTTAAAGTCTTTGGATATGAAGAAATCAAAACAGGCAAAACGTCAGGCTCTCGGGCAACTTTTTACAATAATGAACTGGATGATATGATCAAGTTTCATAAACCTCATCCGTCATCTATCATGAAAAGATGTTACCTGAGAGAAATTGAACGACAGTTAAGAGACAAGGGGGTTATAAAATGAGCGACACAATGACTTATAAAAGCTATATAGGTACTGTCCGCTACAGTGAAGAGGACGAACTTTTCTACGGTAAGATAGAATCCATCAACGACCTTATCATGTTTGAAGGAAAGAGTGTTAAAGGGCTGAAAAAGGCGTTCCATGAGGCAGTGGACGATTACCTTGAAACATGCAGGAAGATGGGAAGAGAGCCGCAAAAACCGTTTAAAGGCAGCTTCAATGTAAGGATATCTTCCGACCTGCATAAAAAAGCCGTGGAGAAGGCAACAAGGCAGGGAGTATCATTAAACCGGTTTGTTCAGAAAGCGATAGAGGAAAAGGTCACTGTTTAATTTCCATATCTGTATCCTGACTTTCAAGCAATCTTTGGTTTTGAAAAGTGGTAGTCAATTACGATATGTTGAGGAGGCGCGGGTTCTGTGTATCTCAAGTGGTATACCGTTCCTTCGGCACCATCTTTTTGTGCCTTCAAAAAATCTAAACACTTCTGAATCTCTAAGTCGCAACCGAGATTAGAGTATCTCCATATTTAGAGTCTGTGTATAAATTGCCGTTTTTTGTTTTTGTCATACCAGAAGTCTTTAAAAAGACTGGATTCCCGCTCAACAGACTGCGGGAATGACGGCTCAATTGTTATGTTTATACACAGACACCATTTAAGGGATGCAATTATTTTGACCTCAGAGTGCATTTTTTGAGCTACGATTGGTAACGTAAATTTTTTTGCAATCTGAAACAATTAAAACTGCTTATTCAACCACAATAATCTGCACGTCCATAACATTAGTGCCTGTGGGACCTGTAATCAGCAATGAATTTATTTTGTTGAAAAAGTTATAGGAGTCGTTGTTACCAAGGTATTCCTTTGGATTCAGACCGAGCTTTTTGGCTTTTAATATTGTCTCTCCATCAACAATTGCACCTGCTGCATCGGTTGGCCCGTCTGTACCGTCTGTACCGGCCGACAGGAGAGTCACCCCTCCGATGCCCTCTATCTCCATTGCAAAACTGAGTGCAAGCTCTGTATTACGCCCGCCCTTCCCTGCCCCTCTTACAGTAACCGTTGTCTCCCCCCCTGAGATAAAACACTTTGTGCCTTTGTGCCTTTGCACCTTTGTGCCTTTTGCTTTCCCGGCCAGTCGTTTCCCAACCTCACGGGCTTCCCCCATAATACCCGAAGAGATAATCTCTGCCTCAAACCCTATGGACATGGCTTTATTTTTTGCAGCTTCAAGCGCTTTCCGGTTGCTGCCTATAATTATATTTGTAACATTCTCAAATACAGGACTATCCGCCTTCGGTGTCTCGGGTATCAGCCCTTCCCTGCCCCTGTCTATGATATCGAGAACGCCCTTCGGCGCCTTTTCCCTGAGATTGAATTTATTAATGACACCTGCTGCATCATTAAATGTCGAGGTATCCGGCGCGGTTGGTCCGGATGCAATTACATCGAGTTTGTCGCCTATCACATCGGATATCATGAGACTGATGATTTTTGCCGGAGAAGCAATTTCCGCAAGCCTGCCGCCTTTAACTCCGGACAAATGTTTTCTCACCGAGTTTAATTCAGTGATGTCAGCGCCCGCTCTTAAAAGCAGGTCTGTAATCAACTGCTTTTCACTGAGGGTTATTCCTTCATACGGCGAGACAAACAAAGCTGATCCGCCCCCTGAGATAAGACATAAGACAAGTGTCTGCTCATCCGTATTCTGTAAAAGTTTTATAATTTCTTCTGTTGCCATAATCCCGTTTTCATCAGGTATGGGATGCCCCGCCTCAAATACTTTTATTTTCTTTAAATCCCATGTCCCATGTCCCCTGCCCCCTGCCCCCTGTCTTTCAGCATGTCCATACTTCGTTATAACAATCCCTCCTGTTATCAGGCTTGCATCAAATACATCTTCTACTGCTTTGGCCATTTGATAAGATGCCTTGCCAAAACCAGTGACTAAAAGCTTTTTAAAATCAGTTCCGGAAAAATCAGAATGAATTCTTTTTGCGTGATCTTTTACTATAAGCGAGGGATCAACACTTCGAAGAGCTTCCAGGAAAATTTTATTAACACTTTCTTTAGCTTTTGTCACTTATTTCCCCTGTCCTGTTTTTCTTGACCATTTAGTCTTTACCATTTATACTTATCTTTATTCAACTTATTAAGAGTTTTCGTAACTGCTCAGGTGCAAAGTGAAAAAGGCACAAAGTAAAAAAAAGATAGAAAACTTTTCTTGTATTTCTGTAACCCTTTGTGCCTATGTGCCTTTGCCGCTTTGTGCCTGGGCAGTTACACTATATTAATATAATCAAAAGGTAAATATGGCTGATTTTCATCAGGGTGGTATTTTACCAACCTTTCACAAGCTTGGCGACTCCAATCTTGATAAAATAGAAGCGGAACTCTCCTGGTATTCACAGGAGCGTCCCATAGCGCTTGTATTGCCTTCCCTTTATTCCGAATTAGAGGGAAAGGCATTAAAAGGCATAATTAACAAACTGAAAGATGTCAAGTACCTGAAAGAAGTCATTATCACTCTCGGCCCCTGCACAAACAAGGAGTTTCAGATCGCACGGGATTTCTTCTCTGCTTTGCCGCAGACAAGCAGTTTGATCTGGAACAGCGGAGAGAGAATCAGGGAAGTCCATAAAAAGATAGAGTCTGCAGGCCTGCAGTTAGGCGAACAGGGAAAAGGGCAATCCGCATGGACGGCCTACGGCTACATTATGGCGCAAAGAAATTTCAGCGTTATTGCGCTGCACGATTGCGATATTATCACCTACAGCCGTGAGATGCTTGCAAGACTCTGTTATCCAATCGCCAACCCCAACCTTGAATACGAATTTTGCAAAGGATTTTACAGCCGGGTTACGGACAGGATGCACGGCAGGGTAACACGGCTTTTTGTTACACCCTTATTAAGGTCATTGAAAAAAATTCACGGCCACGTTCCCCTCCTCGAATTCCTTGACAGTTTCAGGTATCCCCTTGCCGGCGAATTTGCTATGGATATTGATCTTGCGCGGGTCAACAAGATACCGGGCGATTGGGGACTTGAGATGGGTGTATTGTCGGAGGTTTACAGGAACTGTTCGGTAAGAAGAGTATGCCAGGTTGATATTGCAGACAATTATGAACATAAACATCAGGCGCTCTCTCCGGACGATTCATCAAAGGGATTACTCAAAATGTGCATCGATATAAGCAAGTCAATATTCAGAACCCTTGCTTCTGAAGGCATGGTATTTTCAGACGGACTTTTTAAGACGCTTATCGCCACTTACGTGAGAACGGCGCAGGACATGCTTAAACGGTATGAGGATGATGCTGCTGTAAACGGCCTTGTATTTGACAGACACGAAGAAAGCCTTGCCGTGGAAACCTTTACAGAGGGGATAAAACTCGCCTCTGAGATCATCACGAAAGACCCGCTGGGAGTGCCGTTAATATCAAGCTGGGACAGGGTTACATCGGCAATACCCGGGATTTTAGATATGCTGAGAACCGCAGTTGAAGAAGATAACAAATAAAATCAGGAGGAGGTTTGAATGAGCTTTTGGGACAAAATTCAGGAAGACATTAAAAAGAATCTGCAGGGAGGTCTTGATATTTTCAGGGAAGGCAGCTCTGTTGTAACTGAAAAATTAGAAAAGCTTACAGTAGAGGGCAGGAATAAATATAAGGTCTTCAATCTGAATATGAAAGTGCAGGAGGAGTTCGCAAAGCTTGGCGGAGAAATTTATGACCTGACAACGGGGAAATCAAAGAATCCCCTCGGCAACAGAAAAGTGAAATCAATTATCTCAAGGATAAACAAGCTCGAAAACCAGATCAACAAGCTGGAATCAAAGGAAGTAAAAAAGCCGAAGAAGACGGCTGCCAAAAAGACCGCAGGCAAAAGCACAAAGAAAACCACCGGCAAGACCAGAGTTAAAAGCCGGGCAAAAACAAAAAGCAGCGCCGCAGCAACGGGAAAAAACAAGAAATCATAATGAGGCGGATTTTATTATGTAGTGTCTGTGTATAAATAACGCAAATGCTCAAAAGCATGTCATTCCCGCAAGCAAAGCGAGTCGGGAATCCTTTTTCCGGACGAGCCGGAATGACACAAAAAAACAACACAGGATGCGGATCTCTTTCCGGTTGCGTGTTGCGGGCCGGATCAGTAACCCGTAACTCAAATTATGAAACAGTATTTAACAGAATACTTAAACAGCTTCAGCTCCCCTGTTATAAAGGCCATAATAATATTTGTTCTCTATATCCTTCTGGCGAAGATTGCAGATATCCTGACGGATAAGGTATTCAGACGCCTGGCAAAATTTACTAAATCCGAATTCGATGACAGGATGATTGATCTCATCCACCGCCCTGTATTTTTTACAGTAATAGCTCTCGGCAGTATACACTCCATAAAAACCCTGAATGCATCGGATAAGTTCATCTTCATCGCAAACGGAATTCTTTTTTCTTTTCTGGTGATTTTATGGTGCATATGCATAATAAAAATCAGCAATCTGATAATTAAAAACACAATCCGGAAAGTCAGGGATATAACAGGATTGAGCAGGGAATTGACCCCACTCGTTGAGAATATCTGGAAGGTCCTCGTGATTATCGGCAGCAGTATGTTCATTTTATCAATATGGAAGATCAATATCTCACCCCTGCTGGCTTCTGCGGGCATTGCCGGTGTTGCTGTTGCGCTTGCGGCCAAGGACACGCTGGCAAACTTTTTCGGGGGGATTAGCATATTCGTGGACAAACCGTATAAAATAGGAGACTATATTGTTCTTGACAGCGGTGAAAGAGGTGAGGTCGTCAGTATCGGGATAAGAAGCACAAGGATAAAGACAAGGGATGATATACTTATCAGCATACCAAATTCAGTTATTGCAAATACAAAAATAATCAACGAAAGCGCTCCTGTTCCCAACTTCCGGATCAGGGTGCCGATTTCAGTGGCTTACGGGACCGATATCAACAGGGTGGAAGATATACTTCTTGTAATCGCAGGCAGCAATGATAATGTTCAAAGCTCGCCCGAACCGCGGGTGAGGTTCAGGACTTTCGGGGATTCAGGATTGCATTTTGAACTCCTCTGCTGGGCAAAGGAACCCGCTGTAAGGGGCAAAACAATCCATGAAATCAACAGGGAGATTTATTTTAAATTCAATGAGGCCGATGTTACGATACCATTTCCCCACAGGACAGTTTATTTAAGAGAGGAAAAAAATTGGCAAAGCACATAGAATCTTTTGAATTCAAGCAGTCTGTCAGTATCATTAAATCCACGGGCAAAAAGGCCAGGAACCTGAGTGAATTAAGGAAGCAGATATCACAGGTGGGCGATGAATGCATATTCCATCATGTTTACCAGTATTTTTTGAAAGGCCATGTCCTTGAATACACCAATGATTTTGCCCAGTGGGCCGGTGAGAGTCTTGAAGAAAGGGCGCTGGCAGAACGCCTCGCAAGCATTGACCCTTACACTCTGAAATCGGTAAGTGAAGTCAGAAAGGAATTATTGAGCGAAATTGATATCTTTCTGGCCGACTTTCCCGAGCCGCGTGACGTTGTGGGCGGAAATGAATTTTATTTTAATGAAACAGTAAGTCTCGTCTTCCCGGTGGGCGTCAGAACCAGGAACCTTGCAGAATTTCTCGTTGCCATTGAACATATAGACGCCGGCAGCATATACTACCACTTTTATGACTCAAGGGTCCGTCTGGGTGAAGGTGTAATAGACGATTTTTCAAGATGGATTGAACATACACTGGGAAGAAAAAATCTTGCGGTCAAAATCAGGGCAATAGACCCGTTCATGCACAGCATTGAGAGCATAAGGGAACACATCAGGGAGATTCTGGAAGAATACGTAAGGGCTGATATGGAAGGAGTAGCGGATTGATCAGACAATATTCAGGCATTGCCCCCAAGGGGGACTTATTGCTGATTCAGAGATTGTGTAACAGGTTAAAGGGCAAATCATTCCTTCATGTAAACTCAACACGTGAGGGAGGGGGCGTAGCAGAGATACTTCACCGGATGATCCCCCTGCTGACAGACCTCGGCATTGATGCCAGATGGGAAGTAATAGAGGGAGATGCCGGATTTTATGATTTTACAAAAAAGATGCATAATGCGCTGCAGGGTAAAAGTGAAAAATTCAGCAAGGCAATGTGGGAATATTACTACGAAACCAACAAAAGGAACCGGAAAAATATCAACCTCAATGCCGATGCAGTACTCATACACGACCCCCAGCCTGCGCCGCTGATAGATTTCAGGCGGCGCTCCCGGAAATCAATCTGGATGTGGAGATGCCACATTGACATATCCAACCCCATGCCGGGTGTATGGGCTAATCTTAAAAAATATGTAGTCAAATATGACACAGCCATATTTTCCGTGGCGAAATTCGCCAAAGCGCTTCCAATTAATGAGTTCATAATTACACCCTCCATAGATCCGCTCAGTGACAAAAACAGGGATTTAACGGATAAAGAGATAAATGACGTTGCTGTAAAATTTGATATACCACGCGACAAGCCGATAATATTGCAGGTCTCAAGATTCGACAAGTTTAAAGACCCTATAGGAGTCATCAATGCGTACAAAATTGTCAAGAAATATAATGACTGCAGGCTTATACTCGCCGGAAGCCCGGCAACCGACGACCCTGAGGGAGAGGCTATTCTCAATGAAGTAAAAGATTATGCAGGCAATGATCCCGACATACACACGCTGTTATTACCTCCCGATAATCATAAAGAAATAAACGCCCTGCAGAGGATGGCGGATGTAATCCTGCAAAAATCCATAAAAGAGGGGTTCGGACTTACAGTCTCCGAGGCCATGTGGAAAGAGAAACCTGTAATCGGGGGCGCTGTCGGGGGCATTCCGCTTCAGATTGTCCACGGTGTTACGGGTTTTGTAGTTTATTCGGTTGAAGGAGCAGCCTTCAGAATAAGACAGTTTCTCAATAACCCGGAGATGGCTGTTCGTATGGGACGAAACGGCAAAGAATATGTAAAAAATAATTTTCTGTTGACAAGGCAGATCAGGGACTATCTGTCTCTCTGGTATTGCAGCATGTATAAAGGCAAAAATGTGATCGAATTATGAGCAACGGAATATTCCGGGTATTTATCGAAGAAAACCTCCCTGATAAATCGCCTGTCATCGTTTCCTGCAGGGCCCCCTCCCGGCATAAAAAACCCGGCTCCGCCATAAAATTTAAAAACCTTCGTTACATTGTCTTTAAACTTTGTGCCTTTGTGCCTTTGTTACTTCCTTACCCCGCGCCTGAGCAGTTACATTTTAAATAACCATGAAAATCGATAAAGATACCACATTCCTGGACAGGCTTTCACAATTTAAAATAGGAGAGCACCCCGTCATTATAGCCATGTCTGTTGTTGTGGGACTGCTCAGCGGTTTTGCCAATATACTCTTCCGCGCAACAATGCACTTTGTGCATAATATAGTCTTTGTCGGCGGTTCGGATTTGTTAAATATCAATGAAGGCGGATTCTACAAATTCCTGATCCCGCTTCTGCCGGTATGCGGAGCGCTTCTGCTGATCCCGCTCTCTTTTATCTTCCGTGGAGAATCATACGGTTACGGCTTCCCGAAATTCCTTGAACTTGTAAATATAAAGGGAGGAAGAATAAAAAGGAGGACATTTTTCTCCAGGATATTAAGCGCTGCCTTTACAATCGGTTCAGGGGGGTCTGCGGGAGTTGAGGGCCCGATTGCCCAGATAGGCGGGGCTGTGGGGTCTTTTGTCGGGCAGATATTCAGGGTCTCCGGAAACAGGATCAAACTGCTGATAGCAGCAGGTTCTGCGGGGGGCATTGCAGCGACATTCAATGCGCCTATTGCCGGGGTCATGTTCGCAACCGAGATTGTCCTCCTTGGGAATTATGAGCTTACCTCATTCGCGGCTATTGTCATCTCTTCCGGGATAGCGACCGTTGTATCAAGGATGTACTACGGCGCCAATCCCATTTTCACAGTTCCCGAATACACGGTGAATGCATACGAGATACCTCTTTATATATTTCTGGGAATCTTTGTCGGGGTTACGGCAGTCCTCTATATAAAAACATTCTATAAGGTTAAAGACGGATTTGACAGCTTAAAGATACATCCGTGGTTAAAACCCGTCATAGGGGCATTTATTGTAGGCTCAATCGGAATATTTTTTCCCCATATCCTCGGGGATGGTTATGAATATATTGAACAGGCGCTTGAAGGGAATATGCTTGTCACGGTCATGCTGGCGCTTATATTTTTGAAGATAATCGCAACCTCCTTTACACTTGGTTCAGGCGGAGCAGGAGGGATGTTTGCCCCGGCGCTCTTTATCGGGTCAATGGCAGGCGGCAGTTTCGGATGGGTTGTTCACACCCTTTTCCCGGCATATACAGCCACTCCCGGCGCTTATGCAACAGTAGGAGTCGGGGCATTTCTTGCTGCGGCAACGCATGCGCCTATGACGGCTATCTTCCTGTTATTCGAGATGACCGGCAACTACAGGATAATCGTCCCGATCATGTTTGCAAGCATATTAGGCACGCTTACGGCAAAACGACTGTATCACGACTCGATAGATACGGTTGAACTTACAAGGAAAGGCATCAACATACATGACGGAAGGGAGGCGACGGTGTTAAGCTCCATACGGGTCAGCAGTGTAATGAAAAAGAAGTTCACGACTGTGCACGAAGAGACGGGTATCCATGAACTCCTTGAAAAAATAATTGAAGGAGAAAGTTTCTATTTCCCTGCCGTGGACGACGAAGGACTGTTAACCGGAATAATCTCGCTTCAGGATATAAAGAGCGTTTTATTCGAAGAAGACCTCAAGGAACTGCTCAAAGTAAAACATATAATCTCCCGGAATGTCATAACTCTCACTCCCCATGATAATCTCAACACTGCAATTGAAAAATTTTCCTTAAAAGATATAGGAGAGTTACCGGTTGTTGATATATTCAATAAAAGAAGAGTGCTGGGCATGTTAAAAAGGGGCGATGTCATGACAGCTTACAACAAGGAGCTCTTAAGAAGGAGAATTTAACAGGCAGGGAAATTAAAAAGGGGCATATTTTAAAATGAACAGAAGACAGCTTCTCCTGGAAGAATCCGTGCTTTTTATAAGCGTTGTCAAATGGTTTTTGCTGGCAACGTGTATCGGTGTAATAGTCGGCGCATCAACAGGATTTTTTATCAGGACATTAAACTGGAGTATTTTTTATACTGGGCAGTATAAATATTATTTTCTGATACTTCCTGCAGCATTATTTTTTTCCGCCCTGCTCATAAAATATTTTGCCCCTGAGGCCAAAGGACACGGCACTGAAAAAGTAATAGAGGCAATACACAAATACGACGGCAAAATAAACCCCCTGACAGTCCCTGTAAAATTAATAGCCACTGTTACAACCATTGCAGCAGGAGGCTCGGCCGGGAAAGAAGGCCCTGCCGCCCAGATAGGCGCGGGCCTTTCATATATCTTTGCCGCTATATTCCGTTTCAACAAAAAAGACCGCCGGAAATTGATTATATGCGGCATAAGCGCCGGGTTCGCCTCTGTTTTCGGGACCCCGATCGCAGGAGCCATTTTCGGGGTCGAGGTTCTCTCTGTGGGAAACATTTTCTATGATGTTATTTTCCCCTCTTTTGTGGCCGGCATAATCAGTTACCAGGTCTCATCCTCAATGGGTGTGGAGTATTTTTATAACCCTGTTGACTTTGTCCCTAAATTCACCCAGGGATTTTTTATCGAGGTAATCATAGGGGCGATTTTTTTCGGTATATGTTCACTTATTCTTATCGAGGCCCTGAAACTTGCCGAAACCACAAGCCGCAAGATCAAAATCTGGGAACCGTTTAAAGGCCTGATCGGCGGCTGCATTTTAATTGTACTTGCCTTTTTGACCTCAACCAGATACCTCGGACTCGGTCTTGAAACAATTGAGAGCGCCCTGCAGGGAGGCGCAATCATGCCGTATGATTTTGTCCTTAAGATAATATTCACCTCTGTTACCCTTGCATTTTGCGGAAGCGGGGGAATGGTGACCCCTATCTTTTTTGTCGGGGCAACAGCCGGCAGCTTTATCGGGGTATTGCTGGGATATGACCCATCCATGTTTGCGGCAATAGGTATGGTGAGTCTCCTTGCAGGGGCAGCCAATACCCCTATATCCGCCAGCATAATGGCTATAGAATTTTTCGGCCCCCAGATTGCCCCATATGCGGCTGTTTCATGTATTGTCAGTTACCTGATGACAGGCCACAGGAGTGTTTATCCGAGCCAGGTTCTGGCCACCACGAAATCTCCCTCAATCTTAATTGAAAAAGGCGCAGTAATGGAAGATATGGATTCAATGAAAATACATCCAAGACCGAAGAGTGTTATAGATATGCTTGTCAGGATGCTCAATAAATTAAGAGAGATAAAAGAGAGCATTAAAAAGAAATAAGCCTGTCTCAGGAAATTGACTTCCCGGTATCGCTGGATTATTATATCTACCAATCAAGCCGTAATTCCCCATTTATTTATTGAAGGAGGATTTAATGCCAGAGGCAAAATTAAAGGTAATTCTTCTAAGTCATACCCCGAATCCCGAGGAGACGGTAGCAATGGCGGCAAAGCTCTGCTATAGTCCCTCAGATATTAAATCTCTCAAAAGCAAAATAGAGGCAAAAGACCAGAAGGTATTTGTTGAAAAACTTGTAAAAATGGGACATATGACTCCCATAGAGCATTCTTCTTTCACATTTGCAATTGAAGGTATTTCAAGGGCATGCTCGCACCAGCTTGTAAGGCACAGACTCGCCTCCTATAGCCAGCAGTCGCAGCGATACGTGAGCGAGGAAGCCGGGTTTGATTATGTCATCCCGCCAATCATCAAAGAAGACAGGGAATTAAAAGAAAACTTCACTTCATTTATGAAAGAAGCCCAGACGGCATATAACGGCATGGTGAAAAAGTTAAATGAAAAAGGGGTCAAAGGCGAGTCAGCCAACCAGGATGCGCGTTTTATCCTGCCCAACGCAGCCGAGACAAAAATTATGGTCACGATGAACGCAAGGGAGCTTCTCCATTTTTTCAGACAGAGGTGCTGCAACCGCGCACAGTGGGAAATCAGGCGCATGTCCGAGGAGATGTTAAGGCTCGTCAAAAAAACAGCGCCGACAATATTTCACAAGGCAGGCCCCGGATGCCTCTACGCCCCATGCCCTGAGGGTGATTATTCCTGCGGGAAGATAAAAGAGGTCAGAAAGAAATACGGGGTAACGAAATAACCTCGTCAAGGCCATGGTGGAAAAGTTCAAGTCTATTGGATTCCTCCAGCATCCTCGAATCAGGCAGAGCTATATCAAAAGGGAAAAGCGCAGGACTATGAGTAACAGCTTTAAGTAAAGCTGATTTATTACCGGTTGAAATCAGGGCCGACTCAATTAGCCATCCTGTGAGAAGAGAGTTTTTTACAGGCAATGGCTTTTCTATCTCGAAGATGCGTTCCTCACTATTTTCCTTAATAACCTTCCAATCTCTCAGGCTTTGAATGATGCGGTTAACCGCACGTGAGACTGTCTCACGCTCCCCATATTGCTCTTTTGCGCGTCTCTGGACGTGGATTGAGGAAAAGGCGCCCTGTAATTTGGCGAGTCTGCCGATTGTTCCTGCTACAAATGCAAAAAATGGATAGGTTGCAAGGCATAAACCCCAGTGTAGTATAAGTCGATTAGTATCAGGCCGGTGAAGTAGATTAATAGCATCATTCCTCAATGGTTTGGCAATATCCGGAACCTTCACCCAAATGTGGAGCAGGACAGTTATGGTTTTTCCCTTTGCACCGCGTGTTCCACCATCAGAAAGCTCCCCATCCAGGATCGCATTAAGCCTTGCGAGTATATCTTTTCCTGTCAGACCCTCCAACAAAAGATCTGCGGTTGCATCGAGCCATTTCAGTTTAAGTTCCCTATCAAAACCGACTGTTTTAGCGCTCATTCTATTTCCTCAAAATACTGACAAAAGGGACCACTATTTCCTCAATTGAGATTCCGCCGTGTCCCACAATTTTATCTTCTTCTTTAATAAAGGCCTTGCGGTCAGGCGCCAGAAGCGGCAGAAAATCATCAGGCAATCCTACTGCAGGCCACTCAATTGCATCAGGAAATCTATCTTTTACCTGAGACCTTAAAAGCTCATCAGGATATATCCGGACACGTTGACCACGCATTTCTGCAATAACTCCTTCTCCGGGACTGCCGCATCCTTTTGCCTCAATATTTCCATGGTCAGAGGTCAGGAAGATATGAAAACCATGCTCCAATAAGAGATCAAAGAGCTTAGTCAAAAAGCCTTGCTCAGTCCATTGGCGTATTTGGTTATGCATCCCTGGTGTTCCCAGTTCCATACCGTGCATAATCTTATCGACCTTGTCAATAATTAGCCCCATTACACGTACTTTAGGATGGGAAATAATCTCCTTGACCGTGTCAAGACCGCCGTCATCAAGTCCTTTGGTATATGCTATTTCTTGCCGGGTTAATCCTTGGTCAAGCCAGAACTGTATCCAGTGATCTCCTTCCCTGCCTGTATGCTGAATACTTGAAGGAAAATAGAGTGGAGCTTTTCCTGCAAAAGCAGCCTGCCGGGAGACAGAGGTAATTGTCGGCATCCAGGCAAAAACAGCGCTCTCCTGAAACCGGATTGCCGGACATTGCTCATGAAGAACCCTGCGCATTACAATCCATTGGTCAAGAGCCAAACCGTCTACCACGAGAAAAGCAATCTTATCCTGTCCCACATTTCTTGCAAGAGCACGGGGTACATGGTGGAGCATCACAGGAGGCACTGACGGTTGATTATGCAATCCTGCATAACGGTTCCTGATCCATAACAGGAATGCAGCATCAACTTCACTGCGGAGTTCCTCTGTTTGCTTTTTAATTTCCGCTGTCACGCCGGAACCCGCTTCTATTGACAATGCTATGAACTCTGCCCACCGATATGCAAAAAGCAGCCATTCATGATGTCTGGCATCAGTTGAGGGAACAGTTGTCTTCACTGACTGAAGCAATCCTTCCAATCGCCGTAAACGATCCTTCACCGGGTCAATACGAATTCCTACCGCGACCCACTTCCTGGAAAGGGCTTCTGATTGCTCATGCGGTACAGCCTCTAACAGACCTTCGATAAAAAGACTGTCCATATATACCCGGACATCATCGTGCTCAAAGGGAAGATCAAGGGGGACTCCGCACTTAAAACCATAAGACTCCTTGTCTTCCTTCACGTCTTCCATATCACGTGCAGCCATTTTATTAAGAAATACAGGCCACCGTTCTTGCAAAAAGGCCAGGAAAGCATTCCGGTCCGGAGCGATCTTCTCTAAAGGCCACTCTTCAAACAAGTCATTCCGGCGAAGAAGCTGTATAAATCGCTCATCAAGAATAGCCGGTATGCTCAATCCGCGATAATGACGGCGGAGTAAAACCCGAAGTAAATCTGATGGCTGTTTGATCAGTTCCGGAGCAATTTCAAAGACATGCCGCAGTACAAACTCCTTGGTCATATTGTCGCCTAATGTGCCGGGGTTATACTGAACCTGGGCTCGATAGAGCGCATCAAAATCGCTCCTGTCAACTGCGGCAACTATCGGATAACTCAGGTTCGGGAATAATTCACCAATAGAAAAGGATAGTTTGCGTCCGGCTTTAAGGAGGTCATATGGCAAATTATTGAGACTGCTCGATTCAGACCTTAGAACAACCACAAGATCAGTATGCTCTCCACGGTCCCAACGTGACCGGAATTTAGACTCATAGGCAAACCTGAAGGCTACATGGTCCTCAAAGGGGATCAGCTCAAATCCTCTTTCATGTATCCCCTGTAGAATGCCCTCCTCCAGGAGAAGGCCATCAGGATCAGCCACGAGCGTAAGACGGGCAACTTGTGGTGTGAATTCTCTGAGAATCTGCTCCCTCCAGTCAGCCATTTGAGGCGCCCCCATCTGCCAAGAGATAACGCACACGGTCATTGGAGATTGCTCTGGATAGCGCCTTTATCTGGTGAGGCAAAGGGATGACGGATGATTCGATAGGGGCAAGAAGGACATCCTGAGTCAGGGCATCAGCTACTCGGGCTGCAGCGGTGATATAGGCTATGTGATCGCTTGAGCTAAAATTTGCCTCGTTAAGGGGCTTAAGCCGGTCGGAACGAACACGAACAACTGTATCCTTACCCGGAAGCCAGACCCGACAAGTTGTCTCTCCCCAGAGTGTTTGGGTTTCGATGACTTGACAAAGCTGCCTGTGGTCCGGGCTGTAGTACCAGATGATTGCATTAATTTTCCTCATCAAACAGCTCTCTCATCTCCAGGTTTTTCCTTCACAACTCATAAAAAAATTACAAACAACTCTATGTTTATCCTACGTTGTCAGAACCCGACCCTGTAGAAACTTTTTGCCATTGAAAAGGTTTTGTGTCAGGATATTCCTTTGTATATGCAGCCATCTCTTGCTCATCGAGCGCATACCACTCATCGTACGGATAACGCCGAAAAAACTCTCCAATCCTTTCACGGAAATGCTCATCTGCAACCTTGTTAAGTCGACCGCATCTTAGTGTCCGAAGATTTTCTAAGTCCTTACGTGGCACACGGATCGTCACAAGAAAATCAACCGCCATTTTCTCTGTAAGACCAAGTTGCTCGCTTGGAGGCAGATAAAACCATTTTTGATTAATCCTCGCATGCTGAGTAAGAATGTTTTTCCACTTTTTCGGAGATGTTGTGTCTTTGCTTTTTCTTTCAACATCATGAAATTCACGGATTTCACAAAGTGTAATGTCACGGCTACGGGAAGCGTCACAATCTTGGGTGGCAACTATTGCAGCTACAGAGCGAACAGGTACTATAATGTTAATAGGATCAGTCTGACTTGCTAATTCTTCCCATTTTGCTGCCCGCTCACTATTTTCTCCTACTATCACTATATTGCTGAGTGAAACTTCAATTCTTGGGAGGCCAATAAAAATATCTCCTTGGCGGATAGGATCAGTCTGGTTAGGAAACTCGTAGATCATTCTCTTTCCTCCCATTGAATCCCTCTGGCAGCCTCAAATTCTGCCACTGCCAATCGTTCTCGTTCAGCATCTATAAGAATCTGATGAGCCAACTGTAATGCTTCGGATCGCGATACGATACGACCGATAACTTCCTGATAAACAGATATGGTTACAACAGCATCACGCCGCTTTTTTTCATGCAACCATGGGTCATGAATGGCGGTAACAGGAGACAAAGCAAAAAAGGTAGCAATGCCTATATTTCTGGCGAAGCGCGTCAAATTCTGTGTTTTGTTGAAAATAAGCGCATCCCATCCTTGCCAAGAATCAGTCGCATGTATTTCCGGGATATTATATTCACCAAAATACTTTGCTGCAGTACAAGAACTATTCATCCGAAAACCTCCTTTCAAGTTCACCCTCTATCATTTTGAAGAACCAATCATCGGTAATATCATGTGCCGCATCGAACCAGACTTCAAAGTCTTTAGGCACTTCCGGCAAGTCATCTCCTGCAGATTCTACAGTAGTATCCCAGACAATGGCATGCATATCCTTTTTTCTGCCAGTAGCAAACCGCACATTAATAATTCCTTTTGGTTTTTTGCATTTGAAGGAACACTGCCAAGTGAAACTACTTGGTTTGTTTTCAACTTCTGTGTTTTCAAATAAGTTATCAGGCAGAGACATATTCAGTTTCAGCTTATCCCTTAAGAATTCAAAGGAGTTGTTTATACCATAATCAAAATCAACAGCATCAATATACCGCAATATGATATTACTTACCTTCAGATCATCTACCTTGGGATGGGCATCATATAGTTTGTCTATGGCAGACAAAACACGAGGGCGAAAATCTGTCCATTTGTAATCGGCCGTAGAGTTTACTGTGAAAATACCTGGCCCAACCTGGATCAATGGCCAGGAATTCGCTGCGACCCGAAAACGGTGTTGAATAACATGCCCCACCATTTCATCGGGAATATTAGCTGTAGGCAATTGCTCATGCTCAGGGTATTCACTGACCATACGGTCAAATAATCGTCCAAGTAATAATTTATAATGTGGATCTATTTGAGGACCTGGAGCATTTCCTTTTAGATTCCATCTGATTTCAAGAATGGCTTCGACAAGCGGTTTATTTTTGAGTTCTTTTTTAGACATGTTGATCTCCCTTTTTAGATATTCTAATCTTTGTGAAACGAAATTGTTTTTTCGCCATCACGCATCCTCCCCGGATCGAGTGAGCGCCTGATCATACCACATCAGGAGCTTGGAATCCTCCTGGAGGACATTATCGGGTATTTTATCAGCTACTGTAATAATAGTCTGATAGTCGCGTTCTTGCCAAGCTTTTTTGAAACCAGCCCGGACAGCCTCTAAGCGAAAGACCTTGAGCTTTTTCTGCTTGAATTCCCTGTATTCCTCGAACTCCCTGAGGAGGCCCCGCTCGCGTAGCTTTTCAAGGTCTCCGGCCTTATTCGGGTCGGGCACGTACCAGCGGTCTTTTGCCTTTGCCCGAAGGGCAGGGTCATCTTTGTCAAGATTTCTTAATTCCTTGTAATTGGTTGAGAGGTAGCTGTGAATCTGGCTCGGAACATCACCTTTACCGTCATAGCGGATAAAGTTTTGTTCAAGAAGTTCCATAAGCTCAAGCGGTTTTTCATGCTTTTGCCAGCCGCCGATTTCTTTCATAAACAGCGGATTAATATCCTGAAAGGTCTGCGGCTTCTTGGTGAGTAGCTGTTTGAGCCACTGGATGGCCGATGCCTCGTCCGAGACGAAAAGCTGGATCTGGAGGATATCCTTGACGGTCATGCGCTTCTTGTCATACTCGGCCGCCTGATCAGGCAGAAAGTACATTCCGTCACGCTCCGGAAAACGCCTGACAAGGCCCAGTTGAAATTCCTGGCTGGAGATGGGTACCGGATATCCTTTGCGGACGTAGTACGCCACCATCTGGTCGAAAAGGATGCGTGGATCACGTTCAGGCACAGGGACAAGGTTGCCATTCTGTTTCTTTGTGACGGGCAGATATTTCAAATGGGTCCGGATAAAATCCCAAACGCCTTCTTCGGTGCTCGCTTCTTTAAGGAAGCGCTCCTCAAAACCTCCGTTTGGCTTGTAAGCGGAAATGACCAAGTCTTGTTTAACGGCAGTGGGAGTTGTAACTACTTTGAAACTGCCTTTCTTTTTGTCAAGGGCTGAAACATTGGCAATGATAAACCCAGCCTCAGTTAAAGCTGTTTGGATACTATTCCATACACTCGCCTTGGTGTTGGAGAATTCTACAGTCATCCAGCGCCCAGGCTTAAGAAGCTTATACGCCTCCTTGAAGCATGCAACCATTAAGTGGCGATACTCATCTGGACCCTTTCTTTGAATATCATTTTCGATAGCTTCCTTTGTGTTTTCTGTAGATACCTTTAGCCATGCCTCCCATAGAGAAGCCAACTCTGAGTAATTCAGATTGGCCCCAAATGGTGGGTCTACAAAAATGTAGTCCACGCTTTCTTGTGGAAAATTAGGGAAATAAGTGCTGGATACGGTACTTCCAATGTACCATCCATATGAGAAACTATTTGAAGCCTTCAATCGGTTTTTTAACGCATCATGGAGTTGCTTGATAATGTTCAGTTCTTTAACTAAAGATGGAACGTATAAGGTGCCTGAAAGAGGACCTCCACCAGCTCCCCAAACACCACTTTGATATGTGAACCGGTAAAGCTTGGTAATTTGAAACGCAACTTTTGTTATCAACAACAGCTGTTTTTGATTAGTGGTTAGGGATGCTAATTTTGCAAGAACATATAGATTTCTTGTTGTATAAAAATGATGCACATGAGTGATACCAATAGGATCATTTCGCCGTGTTTCCTTACCATCCATCATTCGATTTGTTGGGAACCAATAAGGGATGGAGGTGCTCTCAATTTTATTAATCAACGCAAGATCAAACTCATCTGGCCTTTTTTCGTGCCGTTCCTTACCGACTGAATAGTTGATCAATACTGGAACTTGTTTGGCCTGTTTAACTGTTTCCTTGATTGCGTCGTCGTACCTCGTGGTCCACGCCCTATCCATACTTCTTTTTGTCAGGCTGGCATGGCAATGCGGGCAAAGGAATTCATCCTTTACCTTGCCAGCCTCTTTTTCCACTGCCGCTTCCCAGAAAACAACCTCACCAGCACACTCAGGGCAGACAAAGACATCAGACCAGACGGTATAGTTGATTCTGCCTATCCTTCCATCTGTGTGTTTTGTCTCATACATCCAGCCACATTCTTCTTCGACCTCCTCAAGAATGCGTTTTGCTTCCTGTTCAAAAGCGGCGACATCTACAGGCGTGTTATAGTTGTACGCAATAAATGTTGCGGCAGGTGAAAGGTCGTTCAAAACCGCCCGGCGTGGTCCTAATTTGGAAAACGCCACCCACACGCTCTTTCCGTTTTCATCTTTTTCCTGGCGTAAGATCGTCCCATCGGCCTTTACCTGGTAACCAAGCGATTCCACCGTTGCCCGATCACCACACATCTGCGCCGCAACGCCCGTCATCCCAGTCCCGCAGAATCCATCAAATACGATATCGCCGGGTTCGGTATAGTGCAGGATATATCGCATGATGGCTTTGTGAGGAACCTTTGTAGGATAAGGATGATATTTATAGATAGGATCATATTTTCCCTCGCTCACATCCGCTGCAAACGGCTCTTTGCTGTAGGGCACATCCGGGTCATAGGGTTTGCCGTACTGCTCGATAAAATCCTCGATAAACGGGTTCGGACAGGCGGTGTAGTATGGCGGATCGGAAAGGGCCAGGATGTCCTCGTCCTCTCCAATAGGGAAGCCCTCGATCTTACGAAACTCCGGGTCGCGCAACCGTTCTGCCAACTTTTCTAAAAAATAAGCTCGGCGAGCTTCGTCATTCGGAAACTCTATACCTATGCAGGTGACCGGTTGCGGTTCTGAGTTCCGAGTTTCGAGTTCTGAGTTGAAAAGCTTTGACTGCTCCATTGTTAATTCTCTATCCAAACTTCTTGGCTTAATTGTCTTCCAGTTATTCTAAACGCAGAACTCATTTATGTTTTTGTCCTTTGAATTCAGTGTGTTTCAGGTAGCGCATAAATCCTCCAATTAAACAGCTCGTATCACATAGCCAATTCATGAATTCCCTGTTCCCACTACGGTCGAAGCCTTCGGCTATGTTTGACAGTACTGAAACGGCAGTGCTCCTTATCTGGTCCCTCAGGCCAAAATCACGGCTGAACTCGCCATCAGCAGTGATAGCATAAACAGCCTTTGAAAGCTCTCTCGCATTCTGCCAAGCTTCAATATCCTTAAATTTCTCTATCGTTGCCATAGGTTAACTCAGAACGCTAAACTCCAAATTCGAAACTAACACAATCTCCTGCTCATAGGGCTTCTCAAAAAGATCATCCTGCTTCGAGGAGAATATAGGTTTTATACCTAAGTCTGTCTTTTTCTTTCTCACCACCATCCGCTCCTATGCTATTGCCCCTTTTAAATATTTTATTACTACGGAAAGGAAACCATTTGCTTTTCTTCGAGCGTGGAAACTGCTTCCTCAATTTCAGGACGTGCGAACTTAGGCTTGACATCACTCACCATCTGAATCAAGTTTTCACGCGAAAGCCCTTCATCTCTCATATCCCTGCTCACATATACAATAGTCGACAAGAGTTCCAACTTTTTTGCATTGGAGCTACTGAAATGTTCGATAAGATTGTCGATGGCTTTAGAAACGACGGGGTCCCTCAGGAATTCGCCAGCCTTTTCTTTCAACTCTTCATTCCGTTCCCCTGGCTCAATATGGTATCCGCCCACCGCTGACATGACAGACGAGATTCGCACAGCATTAAATGTTTCCACCAAATCCAGGTCCTGTAGCAGTTGAGATGTGAAAGGCCCATAAGTGTAAAGGTCGAATTGATAGCCGCATTTGACCCCATAGACTTCTTGCAAAAGGTAAACCATCTTCTGAAGAATTGTCTTGCCGAATTGCGGGCATTGGTATTTAAGCCGATTTGTTAGTTCAGCAATCAAGCCGTACCTATTCCAAGGTATGTCTATATTTACTCTCATTTTCTTACCTCCTTTTCTTTTCTGTATTTATTACTCAACTCCTCGACTCTTTTCCGTACATCCTCTCGTCTCTCATAAGGAGTATAAATTCGTGACCGATTCACAGCCTTCAGGCCGTGCACAACGCTCGACCGCTGTGAAAGCGTGACAAGTTTCTCATCGTTCTTACCGGGACGTAAAAGGATAGGAACATCGGTAGAGTCGAACTTGTACCATGAGCTTTCTGCTTTATCTACAAATGCACCGTCTTCACCGAGTTCGCTGCATAGAAATTCGGTCAATTCGAGGTCCTCCCGGCCAGGCACCTCCGGTGTTTCGAATATCCTTCGGTGATGTGCTCTTTCTCTCAATATGTGGCCATCTCCACCTCCATTGCCATCATTAATTAAACCAAGCACACGCCAGTCATTCCATTTAAGATATGATTCCAGATGCTCCCTACTCGTAGGTGGCGGGAGGGCATCTCTTATTTCCAATTCGGAACTACTTTGCGCTTCGGACAATAAAGTTTTTATCGCTGCAGCAAGATGGTGATCATAGGCTCTGCGAGTGTGCTGGAAGTATACCTGGGTAAACATCATGTACCGTGCTACAATCAATGCCTCGGCAGCATGAATTCCCCCTTCCTCTACCGCAAGTGTGGGAGAATCTGTTTCAGGGTCTATCGCTACCGTCATGGTAACAAGAAGACGGTTAAGATCGTACTTTCCGTAAGCCACCCCTATATGATGCGAATCCCTAAGAAGGTAATCTGCACGGTCAGCGTCCAGCTGGCTTGATAAAAGATCACGCCATAATAATGCACGGCCAAGCTTGGATCGGCCATTCAGGAAGTCTGCAATGTCTTGTGCCTTGATTCCATAATTCTGATTGAAAGGGTGCTTCTCGATAACATCCTGCATCAAGTAGGCCACGGCTGCGGCAGAGTAGTTTTCATGTTTATAAAATTTCCCGGAAGCATCTGTAATCATAAGTTCTTCAGCAGCATGGGAAAAAGGCGCATGACCTACATCGTGGAGAAGGCAGGAGATGCGAACAAGGACTTTGTCTCTTTCCAAACCACCTTCGGTAAAAGATAGCTCGCTTTCTAAAAACTCCTTCCTGCGTTTAACGATTTCATCAAACATACGTGTTGCAACATGCATAACGCCAAGCGAGTGCTCGAAGCGAGTATGCATGGCCCCAGGATAAACCATGTCCGTTAATCCAAGCTGCCGAATACGGCGCAAACGCTGGAATACAGGATGATTAATGATTTCCCGTTCCCAATCATTAAGTTCTATAAAACCATATATTGGATCTCTTATCTCATAGGTCTTTGCCACAAGATTACTCCCCTATTATCTTTACGTTCCTATTTCTTTTTGCCCCTGGTAAGTTCATTTAAATATTCTTTTGAAGTTAGGTTCATAATTCTCCTACGCACTCTTTATGCGATTAGCTTTTTTTGCGCATAGACCGAAACGCTATGCGCAATAATAGAAAATATGTATAGCGAGTCCATCGTCAATCCATCTCCAACCGACCTTACTTCTTTATTTTTTAGTCTTGCATAACTTCCTTCAAGTACCGGCTGATGCGCTCTTTATTAGTCCATAAACTGGAAAACTGTTTTTCGCAGACATCACTGAACCGGGCTAACACCTTGCGATTAATAGATTCCTGGTCTTCAAATATTGTAAGTGTACGGAAAGACAAGTTCCATTTTTCGAACTGGTGAATGGAAATTGTAGCATCACGGGTACGGTCGTCGTTTGGCAGGGCATATACAAACAACGGGCGCTTCATGCCGTTGATTCTGCAGTCTACGGCGTACATCCCATGTGGATCATGCAGTTTATCACTCCAGTCAAAGACGCGTCTCTCTTCCGGAACATTTTCAGAAATAAATGCTCTAAAATCTTCAAGAAATGTAGACCGGACCCGCTCACGCGATAAATAGGAAACATCCGTAATCTTTAAGAGAGCCTGTATATAGGAATACAACGCATCACCGTATCTATTGTTTTCAATTGTCACTACAAGCTCACCATCCCGGTCTTCTACACTGAAGGCAGATAAAGCATTTGTAATAATTTTCTGTCTTGTCCCGCGCTGCAAGTCTTTTTCATCTATATCATAGGTCAAATGCATATATGTATGTCCTTCGTCAGAGAGTACCCACTTTGAATTTTCACGTTTCAAAACAATAGCCAAATGATCTCCGTCTTCAAAAAGAAAAGGCGTAAAAACACGAAAACGATCTATTCCTTCAGAGGCAAGTCGTATTTTAGAACTTACTTTTTCGCGGAACTCCCGTTCAATTGCGTTAGTAGCCATTATTAAACCTCCTCAAATAATACTGGCTGCGGATCCTGTGGAACATCAAATCCGCAGTCATTGAACATTGAACGTAATGCACTCTGAACATCATCAAATGAATCCACCGGTTCAGCATAGGTGTCTTCCCGTGTGCCCAATTCCTGATAACGCTCCGTCGCCATATGTACATGAAAGCTATAAAAAGTATTTCCTTCTATATGGTTTGTATGTTCATGGCTTTTCCCGTTGTATCTTCTCAATCGAAACGGTTGTGTTGTATCAGGAGGACATAATACAAGTATAATAGAAAAGTCCAGAGGATTGATATTGCTTTGGCGTAAAATCAAACTGAATTTGTTTCCGTTTTCACCTTCGGCATCCAATTCCTTTTCTTTATGTCCCCGCTTTTCTTTCAGTTTAATTTTAGACCTATAATCATCAGGTAGCGGCTTACGCTCATTTATGAACATGGTTATTTCCTGATCAGTATATTTTGCTGCCATAGTTTTTTTACTCCAGCACTATCCTGACCTTGCCCGGTTCTTTGCCCCTGGCAAGTTCATTTAAATATTCCTCAAAACGCTTCTTCATCTCATCGGGAGTAACCGGCGATCCACCGGAAAGCAGGGCGGCCCGCAAGTCTTCCATCTTCACAGAAACCCTGGCAAGCCCTGAGAGAACATCTTTCAGGGCATTAATAAAATCGTGACTGAGGACATCCGGAAGCGTACGTATCTTTATGAAGTCATCTACCAGCTTCCTTGCACTGGATTTAAGCAGTCCGAGGTTTTCTCCGGTTGTTGGGTCCTCAAGGTTCGCAAGCAGTGTCTGTGTCCAGTCAGAAAGAAGCCTGTCCAGTTCTTCATCAAGACGGTTGAGGACTATTCCTGCAGGAACCTTTGGCTCCTCCACATTCGGTTTGAACGAGCAATGCGGGCAAAGGGGTGAAGCCTCTATCTCCTGTTCCGTCAGGGCAAAACAGCTCTTCAGGCCTGCCAGGCGATTCTGGAAGTCAGAAAGCTGTTGTATGGGCATCAGATCAATGGTTGACAGTTTCTGAAGTTTTTCCAGCCGCTCGTCGTGCATAAGGGCAGCCTTTTTCTTATCGTCGCTCACGCCCAGCCTGGACCTGGTGTGAATGCTCAGGTAGTCGTCCACATAAGCCTTCTTGAGCACACCGAGCTTGCGCATCATTTGAGATTGGAATAAAGGGTCTTTGCGTTTCCCTGTGTCTGAAATATCACTCAACGCTTCCTTTTTTACCTTACTCATCCGGTCTATCCATGCATGGTCTGAGGGTAGCATGGTCCCGGCCATGGAAAGATATGCGGTTATGGCCCCAACCTGACCGGTTGTAAGCTCATGGAGGGACTGAACCTCAGCAAGGGCCTGAAGGCCTGCGCTTTGTGCTTTAACTTCATCCACTCCGTAGCGGAAGTTTTTAAACTTGCCGGGAGTATTATAGGCCTGAAGAGATTCCAGGAATATCTTTGTCTCTTCCAGATGTGTTTGATATCCCTTTGCCTCTTCCTCACCAAGGAGATTACGGCCCCAGAAAGGCAATCCATCCTGTAAATGCTGCTGAACGACTACAAGTTTATCAACTGTCTGAGCGACAACTTTCTGGAGTTCCTGAACAGGTTCCTCTTTCCCCCGGGTAATGAGTTGAGCCATTCCAGGTGTTAGTCCCAAAAGTTCAAACAGCGCCTTCATCGCCGGCAGGTTCCACTCCCTGGGCTGTTCAATGTGTTTGAACCTGGTCAGTTCGTCAATTCCCGTAGCAGCGAGCGCCGGCATTCCGGTAGCATCAAATTTCTGCCCGGGTATTGCCAGGACAAGGTCGCCTGAATATACTAACGCCGCAAGCACAACAACCGCCCATTCCGTCTCAAGCCTGAGGGACTGGGGGGCCATGTATTCGAGACCTTTCACATCTTCGATGACCTCTGAACGATTGACTACCTGCCCATGTCCCTTCTTTTGGAAAATCTCTAATATGTGTCTTGCATATTTTGAACGGTACGGGTCAAGCCGTTCTCCGTCGAGAAGTTCCAGTGCATCAAGAACAGCGGTGGCCTGCTTTGTTTTCGTCTGCCCTGCGATGGCCTTCAATGCATCCTGAGCGGCCTGAGAGCGAGTGGCTCCGGTAATAAGTACGGAAAAAAAGGGATAATCGGTTGCCTTTTCTTCAAAATATTTTGCAAGGCACACCGACCCGGCTGTGTTCACGATATCCCGGACATTTGCACGCGAGCCCCCCGTTGCAGTGACTTTTCCCTTAACCCAATCCAGCAAGTGCCTGGTTTTACCCTGATATGTCACCTTGAAGGCGGTAATCATATTTTCCTGCAGCCACTTTACAATATCCCGGAGAAAACCGGATGCTTTGGACTCATATGTGGACTTGGCCTGGCCTGAAGACCTGGATGCCAGATCAAGGGCAGCCGCATAACTGCGGAGAGCATTTCGAAAGGCATCATCCGCGCCGGTCAAATGAAAGAAGACCTCATCAGCTTTCTTTTCATCCTTAAAAGATGGCGCATCATGAGGTTGTATAAAATAAATGTAGAAGTCTCGTGGAGGCGCAGCTGTGGTTCGTTCATTTGGAACGCCGAAAAAAAGGTAGCCGTCTCTTGCAGCCTTACGCTCCAGCCATTCAATCTCGTGCTGCCAGATTTTATAACCCGTAATATAAGTCTGGTCTGTACATTCCATTACGAGCTTGAGCGCCTCATAGTAATAACGGTCAAGCTGGGTGTCATCGAGGGTTTCGGCCCGCTTGTCTATCAGCGCGTCAAAGTCGTCTGTCTTCTTGAGGTCAAGGTAAAACTGGCGGTTATCCGGGTTGGAAGAGATAAACTGGCCGCTTACGGTTTTATGAATTTCCTTTAGGACTGTCTCGACCTGGGTCAGCAGATCATCGGCTGGTTCACCTCCGAGATCCTCTATGCCGGGCTGGTATAAGCATAGGCCATCCCGCAGTTCTTCTGCGGTTGCGCCAAGGGGGGAATAGATGTCGCCTGTGGTCAGGCGATGGACGGATAGAGCATGGATGACGCGAAGCGCCATATCCTTATACGCCGGCCGTGTAAAGGCCTGCTGAATACGGGACTCAAGCACCTGACTGCAATCAATTATGGCCTTGATATCCGGGACAGCCCTGAAAGAGGGGTTTTCTTTCAGAGTGTTCCAGTAATTGTCATAAGCTATGAGACCTGGATAGTCTTTCGGGATATCCGTATCAAGAAGCTTTTTCATTGCAAGGGACAGGGTCTTGAGCACCTCGCGTTTTTCTATTGCGGTCACACGTTCGAAGGTATCTATATAGTCCGGGTGAACAGGGAAAAGACGGACATACTCGTCCATCCGCTCGTTCATGTGCCCATAGAATTTTGCGAAAGGAGTCAGGTATTCACTGATTTTAGACTGCTGCTCGGCTGTCTTTTTGAGCAGGCGCTCTGCCACTACGAACTTAACATCCTTGCGGGCAATAAGGATTTGTTCAAAGCGGTCTTTGACCCGGCGTATGCTGTCCGCAACGAAAGAAAACCTTGGGCTGTCGAATATTGCTTCCTGGACACCGGCTATAAACCTGAAGCGCAGATCTTTGCAGACCTCTCCGATCTCACGCAGGAAGTTCAAATCAAGGATCAGTGCCTGGTCTTTCCGGGTGCGCAAATAATCAAGAAGCTCGTCTACCACCAGGAGAAGCCCGTGGTCGGGATACTCTTCGTGGAAGGCAGCCATCATATCCTCAAAGGCACGCTTGTTACCGGAAACCTGGCCGGCATCCGGGAAAGTGAAACTTACACCATAGGCGCTCAGGCGCTCCTCGAGTTCTGCCACGAGGATGTCACGTAAAGACATTGTCGTAGCGCCAATCTCGGTACGCACAACCTTGAACTTGCCGGCGATAACCACCGCCGCATCTCTTACATGTTTATCGCTGATATCGGACAGGAACTCCGAGTGTTCGGCAATACCTGATATTACAGACATTAGGTGAGACTTACCGGTACCATAATTTCCGACAATCAGGAGTCCTTTATTGTCGAGGGGCTTGTCAAACTGAAGCTGGGGGATGGCAAGTTCAGCAAATCGCTCGGACATTTCTTCTGATATTACATAAGTGTGCACAAGTTGTTTGGCTGCTGAGGCTTTATCAGCTTCACGGAGCTGTACTACCGACTCGATAGGTTCAAACTGTATTAAATCGTGATACTTCATCAATTTGCCTCCCTTATAATCAATTCTTCAGCTTTTATGTCGATGCTATCGGGCTTACCACCAAGAAATCCCTCAATGAGTACTTCCGGTATTCCGGATGTTCCGGCATCGCATAAGTCATGTAACCATTCGTAATAGAACCATTCCAGGCAGCAACCACGCTCCTGTTTCGAGAGAGACTCTGAAGGAGCCGGAGCGGGTCTTGTTTCAGCGACACATCAAAAAGGATTTCAATGTTATCTAACAACACAACTTCGCCACTATTTTCTGTTACTATTTCAGTTAGCAAACGGGAAATCTGGAGTGCCCGCTGACGTTCTGTCAAATCCAGCAACCTTCGGGAGAGTTTAAGGTTTACATTGACCATCGGAGCGCCTGTGCGTTCCTTCACAGCCTGTAATGCCGTAGTCTTTCCAGCGCCGGCCGGAGCCACAACTACTATTAAGCGATGATAAAGCTCGGCTGCCCGCTCAAGTTTATGAATAATCTGGTCCGTAAGCGAAACTGTCATTATTTCCTGAAAGTAAGAATGCCGATTCGATATTGATTTACACAATTATAGCAAAACCTTTTATTTAATGACTGAAAAAGCAGTCTGCCACAAAGGATGCCTCTATGCCCCCTGCCCTGAGGGTGATTATTCCTGCGGGAAGATAAAAGAGGTCAGAAACAAATATGGAGTAAAAAAGTAACAGAAAGGAATAAGAAATTATCGGAAGTTCCCTCTTAAAAGGAGACCTCTAAGTGGTTCAAAAAATAAAATTGTTAATATTAAACGGGTAAATAAAATCTATCTTTGTCTTATTTATAGTAATCCTACTTTCAGCAATTGACAGATTAGCCATCAAGGCATTTTCCGGCTGAAACTTTTCAATAAAACTTCTAAGGCCCGTGGTAATGGTTTCTTTTTTGAGTGCATATTTAACCTCTGCCGGCAATAGTTCCAATCCTCTTTCAATAACAAAATCCACTTCTGCTCCCTGCTTTGTTCTCCAGAAGTGGATGTCCCCTGTTTTATTTCTGAGCGCAAAAAATAACTCGATAAATACTGCATTTTCCAAAACCAGCCCCTTATCACTTTTTTCCTCAAAAGAAATAAAATTTTCCAAAACCAGATTCCGTATTCCCAGATCCAGAAAATATATTTTGCCGGCTTTAATTATCTCCTGTCTTGGATTTCTATAATAAGGATTTATCTTCTTTATAATAAAAGTATCCTCTAAGGCCGAAATATATCTTTCTATGGTATTTCTGTCTGCACCGAGATTAACGGAAAGTTCTTCGATGTTTACTAACTGTCCAATTTGAGCGGCTAAGAGCTTAATAAGCCGATTAAATGCAGTTTTATTTCTTATATTCAAAAAGCCTACCGCGTCTTTTTCCACATAACTACTGTAAATCTCCTGTAATATGCTTCTCTTTTCATCTATACCTTTCGATAAAACAACTCTTGGATAACCACCGAAAGTCATATATTCCTTATAGAGAGCAACCAGTTTCTTCCGGTCAATTAAGGTCAGTCTTTTTCTTTTTTTTAAATATTTCGCAAGGGTCTTGTCTTTAACTTTCAAAAATTCAAAAAAAGTAAAAGAAGGCAAATGGAAAACTCTTTTTCTACCGGCCAATGTCTCTTTAAATTTAGCCTTAATCTCCAGTGAAGAAGAACCTGTCAAAATCAGCTTGGCATTAATCCTGGAATCGTAAACCCCCTTAAAAAACCTTGCCGCCTCTTTCACTTTCTGCGCTTCGTCAACAAAAACATATATTTTTCGTCTCTGCGACCTGTCTTTTAATAATTCAATGAATTGAGACTGGTTCTCAAAAGTTTCCCAATCCTGCACAAGATCAAGATTGTAGGAAAAAATTAAGTCAGGGGACAATTTTCTGTTCCTGATCAGATACTCTTTTAGCTGTTCTATAAGCACTGTCTTTCCAACCTGTCTTGAACCGGTAATAAGGGTTATCTCCGGTTTATCCAGATGACCCGCAACTTCTTTTAAAATCTCTCTTTCTACATATTGTGTTATTTCTATTTTTCCCATATATACCTATTTTAGCATGACTAAAATATATGTCAATACCTGATTTAGTTTGATTAAAAAAAGAGGCTCAAGTCTTTCCAGTCGGTTGAAAAGGATAGAATAGAACCTGGCAGATTCATGCGCATGGATTGAGACATCATTTATTAAGCTTTCTGATAATCCGGTCTTTATCCGCCAGAATCCCCCTTGAACTTACTATGACATAAGCGATTTTTCTTTCGGCAGCATATTGAATCCTGTACCACGCACCAAGGCTCCTGACAAAAAGACCGAGAAAGACAAAAAGGCATGCAAGCCCGACAAGCCGGACACCAGGGTCTTTTCTGTAGCTTAGATAAGACCCCTCTTTATAGTCTCTGAATTCAAATAGTACTCCCCTGGCATCAAGCTTTTCTCCAAGGCCGACTTCACCAAGCACTTCCCGAGCCTGAGGGTCACTTTCAGGTATATGATAGAGAGTCGTAACAGGTTTTATCTCCTCTGTTGTGCCGTCTCTCTTAAACAGCGTGCCCAACTTTAGCGACCCGAGGACGAATTTGCCCTTCACACCTTTCACCTCAAAAGGCACCCTTGCCTCAACCTCAAGCCTCTGACCGTTTGCGGTCATATTAACCTTTTGCTCATAGCCCATTTGATAAAGTGTAAGACTTCCTGTCCTGAAGGGCCTGTTTACCCAGAGCTCTGCATCCAGGATATTGCCGTCAGGCTTTTTTACATCAAGACTTGTAAGCCACATCCTGGGCATGTAAGAAAATCCTTTTTTTGATGGCTTTAATTTTTTTGTGCCGATGCCGATGGCCAGCCTTTCCAGTTTTTCTTTGGGATAATCAAGTTTAAGCCCCTGATAATATTCGGTTCGGAATTCTTTAAGAGTCAGAACGTATTCGTTTTTTTCCTGTTTATCCGAAACTTCCACTCCAATATCCCTCAGAAATTCATTCCACCTCGTATCCTCGCTGTATAAAGAAATCGTCTCCGGTTTTTCGGGATATAAAAGGACATCTTTTTCAAATGCAAATAACGCAGTAAGGAAAAATCCGAATATGGCAAGTATTATTCCCACATGATAACACCATGAAAGCCACCAGTATTGAAGCCCTTTTTCATATATTTTCACTCTCGGAGGCGCCCCGCTCTGCGCCTCTGCTTTTAATTTGAACCCGGTCTTTTTCAGCCGCTTTTCGATATCAGCGTTATTAAAAGTGACTCTGTTCGGGTGGTTTTTTAATGACTGAAAATCCATGGGGGTTCTTTTAATTTTTAAAAATATTTTAAACCTTTCAAAAAGGCAGATCACGAGATTCAGAAGCAGGATTGCCGTAGTAATGAGAAAGAGCGGAGAAATAAAAATATCAAGAAAATCCAGGGCCCGCACTACGGCCACATATTTGCCTCCGGCCTTAATATAGTCTTCGATATTCTCACCTTGTGGGAAGATAGTGCCGATCAAAAAAATGAGGCACATAAAGGCAAGTATGTATACGGATGTTTTAAGAGATGAAAGCAGTCTATACAGCATAGGTATGAAGACTCGGAATATCTAAAAGTTTTACAAGCCAGTTAACTCCTATAAAGGTCATAATCATGCAGATGAAACCCAGGATATTTAAAACTGATGCAGTCGGTCCCTTCCATCTTGAGATCGTTTTTGAGTGCAAATACATGGCATAGACCGTCCATGTTATCAGCGACCATGTTTCTTTGGGATCCCATGACCAGTATCTCCCCCATGCATCATTAGCCCATGCCGCACCCGAGAAAACGGCAAAAGTCAGCAGGGGAAAACCAAAGAGCACGAGCCTGTGGGTCCATCTTCGGAAGTTCTCATCCATATAGCCGAACATCCCCGGTGATTCTTCAGTATTAATTTTGAATTTCAAAAAGCAGACCTCAACTGAAAAACTGACTACAAAAACAGCATAAGAGAGAAATGCCGTTATGACATGAACTTCATACCAGTGGCTCTGCAGCGCCGGTGGAACCGGGGCAATTACCGGACTGCGCGTAAGCAGGCTGTACAGACATGCAGCCATCGCAATACCGGCAACTATAAAACCCGGCAGATGTACTTCACGCCACCTGCTCTGGGCATATAAATAGGTTGCATTTGCAAACCACGCAAACCATGAAAGTGTTTCATAGAGGTTTTGAAATGGCGGCCTCATCCCTTCAAAGGTCCTGAAGATAATAAGGATTGTGTGAATTATCAGCGTTATCCTGAGACCCCATGTCAGCGTTTTGCCAACTCCGGAATTAGATGATATCAGGTATGAAATCCCGATTATGAAAGAGATGCCGTAAAGCAGGGCCACAAGCCAGAAAAGCTTCAGCTCAATGCCTAAAAGGAATGCATCTCTTAACAGTATTTCTTCAGGGGTCATTATCCGGTTCCTTCTGAATCTGAATGCAAGGATTATTAAAAAGATTACAGAGATAAGTCTGATGTTATTTTAAATCAGTGTAATCATCTTTCAATGCGGCCTTCTCCTGATCGGCAACCACAACAAGGATATAATTTTCCGGATCAAGATACTTTTTTGCAACTCTGAGGACATCTTCTTTTGTAACACTGTTTATATATTCAGGATAATTATCTATATAATCAGCTCCAAGGCCGTAATATTCAACAGCTACAAGGAATCCGGCTATCCTCCCGCTTGTTTCAATCCTCATGGGGAAGCTTCCGGTGAGAAAGGACTTTGCATCTGAAAGCTCCTCATCCGTGACAGGTGTATTTCTGATTTTATAAATCTCTTTCAGGATTTCTTCTATTGCCGTATTTGCAGATTCATTTTTTGTCTGCAGGTTTACCTGAAATCGACCGCCGTATTTATCAGCGGCAAAAAAGCTGTGAATATCATAGACAAGCCCTTTATCTTCCCTGATATTCTGCATAAGCCTCGATGCAAATCCCCCTCCGCCTAAAATGTAATTCATAACGGAGATTGAATAATAATCCGGATTATCCCTGGTCACCCCAAAATGTCCAAAGATAATATTTGCCTGAGCAAGGTCTTTATCTACGGTGATTGTCTTTCTTTCTTTTGTTATTTTAAGTTCCGGCAGGGGCGATTTTTTGATTTTTCCTGTGCTCCACCGGCTGAAATATTTATCTATGAGTTTTTCAACTTCTTCATCTGTTATGTCGCCTACAACAGCCATGATCGAGTTTTCAGGAACATAATATTTTGAATGGAAATCCGCGAGGTCATCCCTTGTTATTCTGTCAAGGGTTTCAGAAGTTCCGCTAACCAGCCTCCCGTACGGATGTAAACCAAATACCGCTTTCCTGAATTCCTTTGAGGCAATGTACCCCGGGCTTTCCTCCCTTGCCTTTAAACTCCCCTTGATACGTTGCCTCTTTTTATTTATTTCATCCAGAGGGAAAACAGGATTGAGAATTACATCTGAAAGCAGATCAAATCCCAGGTCTATATCTTTCTTTAAAACAGAAAGACTTACTGTAATATAATCATATCCCCCCGAGGCGCCGATAGATCCTCCGACAAATTCTATCTCTTCACTGATCTGATGAGCGGTTCTCTTCTTTGTGCCTTCCGTTAAAAGACTCGCCGCAAGGTTTGCAAGCCCTGCCTTTTCTTCAGGCTCATTCAGGTTTCCTGCGTTAATGCCGACTGCAACCTTGACAACCGGCAGGTTATGCCGTTCAACTATCAAGAGGATAAGACCGTTATCAAGGACTCTCCTCTTTACATCAAGTGCATCTGAAGAAGAATTGAAAATGCAAATTGCAAATTGCAAAATTAACGTTATATAAATAATCTTAATGAATCTTGATTTTTTCATTTTTATTTTTTATGGGGATCAAAATACCCACTGTCCTTTGATCTTCAACAAGATATTTTTTTGCAACCCGTTGAACATCCTCAGGTGTAACCTTTCCTATTCCTTCAAGATATTTGTCCTTAAGTTTCCAGTCTCCGATCAACTCAAATTGCGCCACAATCATGGCCTGATAAAAGATTGAATCCTGGTTCATTATAAAGTCTGCCTCGACCTGATTCTTTGCCTTTTGTACTTCCCTCTCAGTGGGGGGGGTCTTCTTTATTTTTTCCACTTCCTCATACAGGGCAGCTTCAACATCCTCTATCTTTTTGCCGGGCAATGCCGTTGCGTAGAGGTAAAAAAGATAAGGATATTTCTGGATACTGCTGTAACCCGCGCCTGCTGAAAGTGCAATCTGCTCTTTATCAATCAGTCTCCTGTAAATCCTCGCGCTCTTCCCGCCTGAAAAAACTCCGGCAAGAACTTCAAGTGCATAGCTGTCGTCCTGTAAAATGTTCGGCGCCTTATATGCGCTCAAAATATAAGGGAGCTCGGCTTCCTTTTTTACATAAAGCCTCTTTTCGCCCCGCTGCTCAGGTTCACCGACATCCAATTTTTTAATTGCAGGGCCTTCCGGTATCCTGCCGAACGCCTTCTTTATCTTAGCCATTATCGAATTAATATCAATATCGCCTGCAACAACAATCATCGCATTATTAGGCACATAGCGAATTCTGTAATAATCCATAAGTTCATCCCGTGTTATTGTTTCTAAATCCGTCATCCACCCGATTACCGGCCACCTGTACGGATGGTTTTTAAATGCCGTAGCTACAACCTCTTCATACACAAGGCTCTGGGGGTCATCTTCAAGACGCAGCCGCCGTTCTTCCATAACAACATCGCGTTCAGAAAGGGTCTCCTCCGGGTCCATAATCAGGTTACGCATTCTGTCGGCTTCAAGCTCTATGGAAAGGTGTAGTCTGTCGGGCGCAAGCTTCTGGTAGTAATACACAAAGTCTTTGCTTGTACCTGCATTATCAATGCCCCCTACCCTCTTTATCATCTTTGAAAAAGTCTTGGGCCCGTATCTGGGCGTGCCTTTAAACATCATATGCTCAAGCAGATGGCTGAGTCCGGTCTTGCCTATCTGCTCATTAATCGAACCGGCATCGTACCAGATTTGAAAAACAGACAGGGGAGCATTCGGATCTTTGATTGCAAAAACTTTAAGGCCGTTTGGAAGCACTTCTTCGTGAAAGTAGCCTCCTTCATCAGCGACTGCATTAACATCTGTATTAACGGCTGTGTGGGCACATCCCGAAAAAACAAAAAATAAAAATAATATAAACAGGGCAAATTTATTTTTCATAGCTTTACATACTAACAGAGATTAAAAAAAGAGGTCAATCAGTATGATTTTTTTTGTCCGGCCAAAATGGAAATGTTGTAATAGTTCACCTATAGGAAAATGTTTAAGAAGAATTCAGGAGCCAGGAGTCAGAATTGCTTCTGATTGATGCGCTTTTTGACAGACTGTCAAATCTTGAATCTCTTTAGCTTTTTTTCTTTTCATTCTGAATTCTGACTCCTGACTTCTTCTTCAGTGACTTCAATAAAATCCTGTTGACATATTTTAGTTAATTTTTAAACTCAGGTCTCATATCGTCAAGGAATTCCGATGCCGGATCAACGCCTGTCACTAACAGATGGTCTCTTGCACGGGTGCAGGCAACGTAAAGCAGATGACGCTCGGTGTTGTAGACTTCTTCCAGGTCAGCGTCATCCGATACAGTTTCAATCCGTTCCTGCAATGGAATGACCTCATCATCACAGGCCATAACAACAACAGCACGGAACTCCAGACCTTTGGCAAGATGCATGGTACTGATCGAAACAAAGCCGCTGATGGTTTCAACCTTCTCATCGAGCACCTTGTATGGGATCCCGGCATCTTCGACTGCCTTGCGACTCCTCTCCACTTCTGTCTCGGATCGTATGAACACCCCAATTTCATGCGGCATCATTTCCTCGCTGATCCGGTCAGACAGCCATGTACTGACTGATGCAATTTCGTCTTCCGGAGTCTCAAAAACTACAATTTCTGGTTTCGGCCCGTTGAATACGGAAACCGTACCGCGACGTTCCTCTGTATTACCGTCAACATCGGAGAGTTCAGTCCCCAATAGGCGATCGGCCTGCATCCTGATCTGGTGTGATGTCCGGTAATTAATTCGCAGTGTGCGTGACCGTCCGCGAATATCGACGCCGAGCGCTAACCAGGAGAATGGCTGCTGAAATATCCGTTGCCCAAGGTCACCGGCAAAGAACAGTCTATCAGGCTGCCCGGCCCCAAGCGCTGCGAGAAATCTCAACTGACCAACGCTCACATCCTGTGCTTCATCAATCACTGCAAATTCAAAAGGAGGATGATTATTTTTCTCAAGTTTTGATGCCAGCCGGCTAAATAAATCCGAATATGTTATTAATCCCTTGTTCTTCAGATCATACCGGACCTTCTCAAAAATCGACCAGAGCATGACACGATGCTTTTCCGGCAGCCGGGTTTTTCGGCCCAGGCGTTTTACATCACGATATGCTTCCCAGGTGTCGAGCTGCCATGCGTCAACAACCTGCTCCCATTCTGTCATTAAAAAATGCATGCTAAACTTGTGTTCACCAGCCAGTTCTGAAGCTTCTTTGATAAGCTGCTGTATTTCTTCTCTGGATGCAATATCAGGACGACCACAATTCAATTCATAGAGCCTCCTGCCAATTTCGTCCATTGCATGCACTTCCAACCGTTCGCCGATACGCGGTTCGTTGCTGATCAATCGTCTCAGTTTTGTTCTCAGTGAGTGTGCTAATGTTTCGGAAAAAGTAGTCAGTAATACTCTTGCATCCGGATTACTGCGAGCGAGAAAAACAGCCCTGTGGAGCGCAACGATTGTCTTACCAGTACCCGCAGAACCCGAAACCCGCGCAGGTCCGCTGTATTCCTTTTCAACTAATTGCTGCTGTGCCGGATGGAGAAACACAGTCCATTTCTCCCAGGGATATTCGAGGGCGCGTTCAAGCTCTTCAACATTACTCATCACCCTGAAGCGGCGCTGCGCATCAGGATGGTCGAATGGATCAACATTTTCATAGACCGGCTGTGTCATTTGCGGTTGCCCGCCGGTTGCCAGTTCAAGCAATGCCTCAGCAGCCTCCTGCGGCAGATGGTCGGCCAGTTCCAGAACAGTGTCTTCATTGGCTTCACGTACTGCGCCCAGCCACTCGGACGGAACACCATAACTCAGTAAATCGTCCTCAGGAATATCAGTGAATAAAGGCAGCTTCGTTTGAGCCGATTGCTCTTCTTCAACGTACTTGGGAATAGTGACTTCCTTTACCGTTTCCCTGATCTCGACCAGTTGTGCTGCGCCGGTTTTAGGATGTGTCTCAAGTTTCCTTCGCTCAGCCCATTGATAGGCGTTGTCGTGGTGATCGACATAGCAGAGCAGCAGGCTTGATTCGGTCTTGTGCACGATCAGCCGGATATCCCGGCTTACACGAACTGACCAGAAGTTCTTGTCTTTTGCATTATCCAGTTTGTGAAACTGCATTCCCGGATTTGCCGGATTTATTTGCAGGTCAAAGGCTGTTGTCTTCACGGCCTTTTGCTCATCGCCGGTTAGTTTGGCAAGGCTGTCGGTGAATGTATCGGCTATGCGGAATTCCATTAGTTCACTCTTCATCCCTTTCAACAGATTGGTATTCGTCCTTGACCGTGCAGACCTGTGGCAGGCGGAAGGAAGTCAAGTATTTTTTGCCGTCGGCGGCAGTTATTCGAATTTTTCGAATAACTGAATTTTCGATCAACTCGCCGCTCTTGAAAATCTCTTTTAGGTGGTAATTAACCGTGTTCACCTCAACGCCGAACAATTCAGCTATCTGTTTTTGAGAAAGCCAGAAATCCTCATTATGCAAAACAACCTCGACCTTCTTGTTCCCATCAGTCGTGGTGTAAAAAATAATCTCGTTATTCATGGTGTCGAAACTTTTATCTGAACATAGCTGTTTCTATTTAAACAATGTTATGTTGCTCACAGCATCACCTTTTTACAGCAAGAGTTCAATTGAAGGTCAACGGCCGCAGTTTTTGCTGACTTCTGTTCATTGCCGGTCAGTTTGGTGAGGCTATCGGTAAATGTATCTGCGATGCGGAATTGCATCAGTCAGGCAATTCAATATCTATAAACTTGAATTTATTATGGGCACCACGAACGGCCCGGACAATTACCGATCTATTCACCATGGGACCAATCACATCGTCAACAGCATCTTGAAGACCGCCAATGTGTATGGTTTCGCCATCCACAGCTATTTCTAGCCAATCCTCATCTAAATGAACAGCTCGTAAAGTTCCACGCAGTTCTTCCTCAATCTCTTCCGTTTTATCTGGCAGTGCGGATTTTTTGCGCAATTGTTGATTGATGTTGTTCCGAGACTCCACACCGAGCGCAATTGGACGCACTTCGCCGGAGATCCGAAGTTCAAGTCGATCAAAGGTCTTTCCTGTAGGCGATAGATTGCGTGCCAGCTTCAGAAATGTGTTGCGGTAGGTTTCATCTGGCACTAATCTCTCAAGTTCCGTAGCTTCATCAGATGCCGAAGCACTCACAATTTCCAAGAAGTGTTGAGCGATTCGATCAGGCTCAATTTCTTTCTTAAAGAAGTCGGTTTGGGCCGGCTTCTGGATTGCAACGGAGAATTGATAACTACCAGGTACGGACTGGAAAAGCCACGGGCGGCACGATTCCTGAAGCTCTTTTGTTGGCCGTCCCATCCTGCGATGAGAAACGCCCTTCATAAACTCAATCGTCCTGTAAAACATCGACTGAATCGTTTGTACTTTGTCGACGATCAGATCAAGGGGCGCTCCACCCGTAATGACCTCACCGCCTTTAACTGACACTATTACCTGGCCAGGAACAAATGACACGCCAGCCTTCTGTTTTGAACTTTCTGTCCAGATCGCTTGGACTATACCTTAGAAGCTCACAAACTGTGATTTTTTAAATGTCTGGAAATTGAGAGTCAATAGTGAATCGAGTTCTTGTTTGTAAGTTGAATGAGTTTTGCTTAAACAGTCACTGATAGCGTTTTGGA